>NZ_JBEPQI010000042.1:0-52862 GCF_040547725.1 Bradyrhizobium sp. LA2.1 | reverse complement strand
TGACAAAGCCGAGCCCTTCGTCTGGACCAAGAAAAAGGTTCGTCAACGCCCCTTCAAAGGCCGCCGTATCACTCAGCTCTGATTCCGGGTACTAGTCCGGTGAATTTCCAGGTCACAGTCCTGAAGATCCTCGTGAGCTACCCGGGCGGGTTCGCTTCGATCGCGGACCTCAAACGCGATATGGCGATCCTTGCGACTAGCGGGAAGGACTGGGCCGAACGCACCAAACGCCTAGCTTCCCGCGTGCCTGATCTTGATATCTTTTCGCAAGGCTTCATCGAACGCCCGAATGGCGGCTGGCGTATCACGGACAAAGGGCGCTCCGTGCTCGACCTCATGGAGGCTCGGCCCGGCGCCAACGAGCCGCAGCGCGTCGAAGAGGTTCGACCCGCGCCGCCCAAACCAGCCGTGCCTCCGCAGCGGCTTCCGGCGGAGTCGGACCCGCGCCGGCGCGAACGCCGGCAGCGCCGCCGCGCGGCTCGCGAACGATCGAGGGCGAACGCCTCCTAGGAAGGCTCTACATTCGCGAGCAAGGAATCCGAGCACCCCTTCGCTGCTTCAGAAGAGACCCACCTCAAGGCCGAGTCCTTATCACTAGGGACAGCAGCAGGTGCAAACCATCCAGGCGTTGTTTTGAACTTCAGTCACCGCGCGAGCGGGCCGCTTCAGCCTCGCCGCCTTCAATCCGCTCCCAATTTTTTTGGACCATCCACAGCGTCATATTTGGAATCATGCAGCTAAGTTATTGATTTACAGCAATTTTAGTGATTCGCATAACCTTCATTATGGAATACTTTGGCAATTCTTGGAATATGACCGGAGATGACTTCGGATTACTTTGATAGACTTGCGCGGACATTTTGTCCAGATCAGCCGGCTTGCGGCGCGTCGCACCCGGATTCCGCGCGCGAAAATTGCCGCTGGACATAACCACGACGGGTTTTGCGCCTGAGCCAGGACTCGAGGGCCTCGACGGCCTGCACCTGACCATCGAACAGATCGAGCCGCCGTCGGCCGCGCCCACCGAGACGACCCCATTCGCGCACCAAGGCCGTATCGCCAAACAGCGTCGGCTCGATCGTGAGCACGTAAAACCGCGCCATGTTGCGGGCCGGATCGCGCCGCTCGAGCACGAGATATTGCACGGTGAGTTCGGACATGCGCCAGAATCGCAATTCCCGAATCAACCGTCCAATTAAATAAATGAATCGATCCGAGCCAACGATTCAAAAGTTTTATGAGACAGTCGGGGTCAGGCTCGCGATAGGCAACTGAGCTGAAGCCCGCAAGCTCCGGGGCTCGCTGGGTGGCGGCGTACCCCGGAGATGTCGTCTGAACAAGTTGCCACACGCGTGCTCGACGGAGATCCCCCTCCTCCAACCTCAGGCATCACGCAAGACTTCCTCGAGTTGCGCCACGAGCTTCGCCCGGTGCTCGGCAGGAAGCTTGTCCAGATTGATCTGCTTCCAGCGCACCGCCGGCAGCTCCGCCGCGCCAGGGACGCCCAGCAGGCTCCAATCCGGCTTGCCGCGCTTAAACCCTGTGAGGAAATCCTTGTGAGCTTGCGGCATTTTTCCCGCGATTTCGGCGATCAGCGTTTCCCGGGCATCGAGCAACTCGTCCAGGCTTACTTCATCTGCGGTCATGCCCTCGAAGCCGTGCGTGAATTCGTGCTGGATGTCCTTGCGGCGAGGAACCACGACCTCGGAAATCGGCCTGTCATGGCTGATGAGGTAGACGATGAACGCCTTGCGGAGATCGTCCGTGATGCCTTCGTTGGCGAGCAGATCGCGGACATCGAAGAGGTCGCGCGGATGCTGCCGGTCGAGCGCCGCGACGAGCTTGCCGGCGTATAGATCGGCGAACGAAACGACTTTCATCTGTGCGAAGCTGAACGTTTCTTCGACGCCAGGCGAGACATCGCGCAGCTCCGGCTCGAAGACGCAGCCCCTGATCACGGGCGTGACCTCGATCTTGATCTGCGCGTCGCCTTTCTGGATGGTCAGCTTGGTGGCGATCTTTTCACGAGCGTTGACGACTTCCGTCACCCGCGCGCCCGGCAATCCTTTCCTGATGGCCGCTGCCACGCGCTTCATCGCTGCATCAATCGCAGCAAGAGATTCGGGGCGCGGAGCTACCGGCAGATAGGTCAGGTCAATATCGACCGACAGGCGCGGCATGTCGCGGTGGAAGAGATTGATGGCGGTGCCGCCTTTGAGCGCAAAATCGGGCTCCGTCGCGACGAACGGAATCGTCTCGAGCAACAAGGCCACTTGATGCCGATATTGTTCAGACAGGGGCATTGAGGTCGTCTGGGATGGTTATGAGGTATTTGGTGTCGAGTTTGCCGCCCTTGACGAGCATGCGCTTTCCCGTGCCGAGATTGACTTTCGACTTGTCGATCTGTTTGAGCCAGGCGTGCTGATGCCGCTCCGAGAACCAGAAGAACAATCGTTTGACCTTGACGCTTTTGCAGTCGTTCAGAAGCGTTTGCAGCCGCCGGGGACTCAGGCTCCTCAAGCCTTCCGCGAGTGCATCGACCTGATGGAAGCTTTCGTGGCGGGGCAATTCGTCGAGCAGTTCGAGGAACGCACGTTCGGGCGTCGACACCGTGAGAGGCCAGTCGAATGGTGCCGGTATTTCCCGCGTTGTACCCGACTTTGATCCGTGCGTGCTCCCGTGCGTTGTGAATAGACTTTGCGCGCGGTGAACGCGGAATTTCTGTTTGAGGGGGAGTTTGCCGAGCCAGCCGGGAGCAGGCCGCGTTCCATATAGATGTACGGCCGAAGGACCCGCCTGGCTCAAGTAGTGGCCAAAGCCTTGCGCTTCGATGGCGGTACGTCCGCCAACGACGAGATCGGAGCCGAGCAGTCGCTGAAGTGAAACGACGACACCCTGCCAGGAGAGTTCGCCGAGCGGGCGCTTGAAGGATCCCCGCGCCGGCTGAACCAGCCAGCCAGCCGATACGTATTGGCTGCGTAGGCTGGTGGAGTATCCATGTCGCTCCATCCAGGCGGCATCGACGAGAAGCCCCTGCGGGAGGGTTCGCTCGAGCTTGTTTAGCTTTCTTTCATTTTGCTCAGTCATACTAAGTAAATTAGCATGTTCTCAAACCAACCTCAAAGTTTCAAATCTGACCGTTTTGCGCAGTCCAGCTAAGCAAAATTGGGGCAACATAAACCCACAGCAAACCTCCTTCCACCGGCCCTTGGAACCGCCTTTCCGAAAGCCGAGACTCGCTGGTCAGCCCCTAATCGAGCTTTGTTACGACGCAGTCGCTTGTCTTCGCCGGACAGCGTCGCGTCGGCTTCGTTTCCGCATGCGTCGAACTGGCGCTATCAAAGGCATCTTCAGAGTCGTGGCTGGGGTCGGCTCCTCGACCGCGCGGACATGCAGCTCCGTTGCTTGGGCGGGCGCGGGCCGAGCCTCCATGATCTCGAGAACCGCGCGTCCCTTATCAGTGACACGCCAGCCGCCGTTCATCCGCTCGATGAGACCTTGGGAGAAGATATCCAGGTCGGGCACGCGGGCTGCCAATCGCTTTGTCCGTTCGGCCCAGTCCGGTCCGCTTGTCGCCAGAATCGCCATATCGCGCTTGAGATCCGCCATGGCGGCGAACCCGTCTGGATAGCTGACCAGCACCTTGAGAACCGTCACCTGGAAGTTCACTGCCCCACCCGTACTCGGCTTCCGCGAACTTACTTCCTCTACATCTTAGGAGTATTCGTGAGCCTCTGTCGACTCACGACATTCCCCCCGCTGGTTTTCGTTGGAGGTGTGCGGTGAAAAGGTTCGCGGTTGGACTGATGATGGCTAAACACTCCAGCCCCGGAAGAACGCGGTCAAGATCGGCGTCGGAGATTTAGGGATGATTCCTTCGACCAATGAACCGCCGGCTATTCCTCGCGCAGGCAGGCGGGTACGTTGACATGTCGATGATGCGGATTCGGTGGAAAACCGGTCGATCAAGCCGCTGATTGACGACACGAATGTGGACATCGAGGGCGGCGACATCGCAATCGCGCGCGGATCATGTTGAATCCGGCCGCACCGATGACAGGGGATGTTCATGAGTTTCAAAGCAACCGCCGCCGGCGCTTCGCACGAACCGACCCTGCATTGTCCCAACTGCAATCACGAGATCCGGCTGACGGAGTCGCTGGCCGCTCCCCTCCTCGCTGAAACCCGCCAGCGCTTTCAACAGCAGCTGGCCAGCAAAGATGCCGAGATGGAGCGCAAGACCGAGGTGCTGCGGCTGGAACGCGCGCAGGTGGCCAAGGACCGCGAGCAAATCGAGGACCAGGTTGCGAACCGATTGACCGCCGAACGCGCCCAGCTGGTCGCGGCCGAAAGCAAGAAGGCGCGGGAGGCGGCCGCGGCCGAGCTCCAGGCGAAGGAATCGGAAGCCGCTGAGCTACGGGCCGCCCTGCTTACCAACAACGCGAAGCTTGCCGAGGCCCAAAAGCAGCAGGCCGAACTGATGCGGCAACAGCGGGCGCTCGAAGAAGAAAAGCGCGAACTCGACCTGACGATAGAGAAGCGCGTTCAGGCTTCAATCAGTGAAATCCAGATCAAGGCCAGGCAGGAAGCCGATGAGGCGGCGCGCTTGCGCGTTGCCGAAAAGGACCAGACCATCGAGTCGATGACACGCACCATCGAGGAACTTAAGCGCAAGGCCGAACAGGGATCACAGCAATCTCAGGGAGAGGTTCTCGAACTCGAGCTGGAAGAGCTTCTGCGCGGGCGTTTTCCAACCGATTCGATTGAGCCGGTTGGCAAAGGTGAGCTTGGGGCGGACGTTATTCAACAGGTCAATGGTGCTATTGGCCAATCTGCCGGCATCATCCTTTGGGAAACCAAGCGCACCAAGGCGTGGAGTGACGGGTGGCTCGCCAAATTACGCGACGACCAGCGTCGTTCCGGCGCCGACGTCGCTCTGATCATCTCGCATACGTTGCCGAAACATATAGAGCAATTTGACCTGGTTGACGGTGTATGGGTGGCTCATCCGCGTTGCGCATTGCCTGTCGCCGTGGCGCTCCGCCAAGCTCTGATCGACGTGAGCAGCTCTCGCCTCGTTCAGCAGGGTCAGCAGACCAAGATGGAGCAGGTTTATCATTACCTGACCGGCATGAAGTTCCGGCAGCGGGTCGAAGCTGTGGTTGAGAAATTCAACGACATGCGCGACGATTTGGACAAGGAGCGCAAGTTCATGAGCCGTCAGTGGGCCAAACGCGAGACGCAGATCCTGGCCGTCGTGGAGTCGACGGTCGGCATGGTCGGCGATCTGCAGGCGATCGCCGGCAAGGCCATGCCGGAGATACCGAGCCTCGAAGTGCCGCGGCTTGAGTCCTTGGCGGAGTCTGAGCGGAGAGCGAGCTAATAGTTGGCAACGCCGCTGCGCGTACCTCCCCCTAAGGCGGCCGGGGGAACGCGACGATTGCGTCGCCGCGATCCTTAAGGTTCGATCCCGTGCTCACGCGAGCCGCAGGCGCCGCTCTTAAAGCGGCGCTCGTGATCAGTCGATGAACCTCGATCGCTTCGGCCATCGGCGCCTGCAGGTGGTCGGCCCAGTCAGGTTGCGACGATACCCTCAGGAAGCAAGTTGAGCCCACGCTGCGTCG
Organism: Bradyrhizobium sp. LA2.1; assembly: GCF_040547725.1. Classification (NCBI taxonomy): domain Bacteria; kingdom Pseudomonadati; phylum Pseudomonadota; class Alphaproteobacteria; order Hyphomicrobiales; family Nitrobacteraceae; genus Bradyrhizobium; species Bradyrhizobium sp. LA2.1. The sequence continues at coordinate 47,238 of NZ_JBEPQI010000042.1, read as the reverse complement.
ACGGAATCCGTTACCGTCTAAGCCCTCTTGACGTCGGGCCAGGCAATCACCCGTCCGGCCATGATAAGCCGATCCCGGCCCCCATCCTTCGCGGCATAGAGCGCCCGGTCGGCCGCGGCCACCAGAGTACCGCAGTCGCTCGCGCCTTGCGCCGGCAGGTTCGTCGCGCCCCCAAGGCTGACCGTTGCGATCTTTGAAGGTAGATTCGAGGCGTGCAGCATTGCGAGCTGGCGCAGCGCCCCGCGCACCCTTTCCCCGACCTGTTCGCAGCCTTCGGAGTCCGTGTTCGGCAGCAGCAGTGCGAATTCCTCGCCGCCGTAGCGGGCGGCGAGGTCGGCGGGTCGTCGTACGTGCGCTTCCAGGATCCGCGCCAGCGCGCGCAGGCAGGCGTCGCCGGCCTGGTGGCCATACTGGTCGTTGAACTTCTTGAAGTAATCGACGTCGATCAGCAGCAGCGACAGCGGCGCGCCGTCGCGCTTGGCCCGGGCCCATTCCTCGGCAAGACGCTCGTCGAAATGCCGACGATTGGCAAGGCCGGTCAGGCCATCGGAGATGGCGAGCGCGGCGAGCTTGTCCTGCAGATCCTTCTGCTCGGTCATGTCGCGCGAGATCGCCACCACGCCGTCGATCTCGTTGGTCTCGGTCGACCGGGTAACGCGCAGCGCGGTCTCGACCCAGATCTCGCCCTTCTCGCGGTGAGGCGACCGGTAGATGATCCGCGCCTCCTCCGCCTCGCCGTTCTTCAGGGCCGCGACGACCTGCTCGACCCGCGGCCGGTCCTCTGAGTTGAGACCGGCGAGGGCGGACGTTCCCAGCAGCTTGGCGGGATCCCAGCCGAGGATCCGCGCACACGATGGCGAGGCGTAGAGGATGCGTTCGTCGAGACCGATCCGCATCACTACGTCGCTGCACTGTTCGGCCAAGAGGCGGAAGTCGGCCTCCTTGGCGACGATGGCCGCGGCCATCAGTTGCCGCTGCGACAGGTATCGTACGAGCCAAAGACCTAGCAGAGCGAGCGCCAAGGTCAGGCCGGCGACGATGCCCATCCGCATCAAGGCCTGTTCGCGCCAAGGGGCCAGCACGTCGTCCTGATCCTTGGTGGCCAGGATCACGATCGGATAGTGACTGCTGACCTGATAGAAGCTGAGCCGCTGACGGCCGTCGAGCGGAGACTTAAAGTAGTAGACGCTGGCGTCGGGGCGGCTGTTCAGGGTCCGGAAGAGCGGCGAGCCTGACATGTCGCGTCCCACGTAGGCGCCATCGTCGTCGCGGCTCCGTGCCAGCAGGATGCCGCCGGTGTTCAGCAGCGACACCGCTCCGTTCGGCCCGATATCGAAGCGTCGGTAGAACTCGGTGAAATATGCGACATCGATGCTCGTCAGCACCACGCCGGCGAAGCTGCCGTCCGGGTGATTGAACCGGCGCGAGGCGGTGATGATCCACTGTCCGCCCGAGCGGCTCTTGACCGGCTTGCCGATGAGGGTGCCCCGGTCGGTATTGACGCGGTGGTATTGAAAGTAGTCGCGATCGCTGTTGTTGAGGCCGGCGAGATCGACGTCCTCCGTCGTGGCGAGCCAGCGGCCGGTCTCGTCGTAGACGAAGATGCCGCGGATGCGCTTCCTGTTGTACTTGCGCGACTGCGAGCGGTTCAGCGAGTTCATGGACGTACTAACGCGCCTCGCGGCGGACGACCGCTCGGCGGACTCTGGTGTTTCAGTGCCAACAAAGCCGATCTGAGCGACGACCGATCGGCACATCGTCGGGCTCCCACGACACGCGCGACCGACGAACACAGTGGGTGCCTCGAGGCAAGTAATCCGCCGGACTTGGCGGCAATAGCGAGTACCAAAGTGGCGCCAGGGAGAGACTCATACGCAACCATCAATACGACGAACCGCTGTTTGCCCTTAGTAGGGCGGCGTGAGTGGTGGCACGCTGGCGGAGGTCCGCTACATCGCGAAACCTCGTGTCACGGGAGCGCTGTTTTGGGCGATCGAGCAATGATGTTCTGCCGCAGGCAGTCGATTAACGTCTAGTTTCGCGATGCCGCATCCAGAGAATCAAGCCAGTCCTCGATGGCACGGATGTGCCAAGCCACGGCTTCATCGATGGCGAGATCGGAGCCTTGACGCTTAGAGAAGCTCATGCCGTCGGTCGCGTCGATATCCACCCACATCGATGCCAGCGTCCCTGCCGGCAGCTCGTCGATTACCGCACGCCGGTCCGACCGTCGGTCCAGTTCTTCGGGATCGAGCTTTTCCAGCAGGTCGACCATTTTTCGATATAGCTTGCCGTATCGTTCGCTCATCTCGAAGAAAGGCGCGAGTTGCTGGTGATCGAGATAGTCCTGCACGGTTCCCGAAATGCCGTAGACGCCCTCGGTCTTAGGATGCGGCGTCAGGTGGCCGAACGTTTCCTCGCCATCTGGTGAAACCCATCGCGCCAGCGGATAGATACGGCAGGCCAGCGGTCGATCCGGATGAACACTGCAGCCGCGCTCGCCGAGGAAACCGCAATCGCCGTTTTCCTTCGGCCGTAGGACTGTGCCGCCGGCCTCCGTGTGATTTTCGATGAACTGCGTCGTCGATAGGCCGAGATACCTTGCAAGACGCAGGATTTCGTAGGGGCTGACGCGGATGGCCTTGTTGCGGCAGCAACGATTGCAGGCGTGACAGGCGTAGGAGAACGGACTGTCACGCTCCATGTCGAATTTGACGTGGGAGACCAGATCGCCGTAGGTCATGATATCGCCTCCTGAAGTGATGCGGGAATGGCGGACCCGCGCAAGACCTGATTATTGCTTGACCGGGGCAGCCCGGATCTTGTCGACGATCTCCTTGGTCAGGTCGGCGCAGGCGCGCATCGGCTCACCTTCCGCGCATTTTACGTCAACGGTCGTCGCACCTTCGCCGTCGATGTCGACCCTGATACGCCCGGCCTTTCCTTCGCGGCGGCTTTCCTTGCCTTCACCCTTGCCCTCTCCTTTTCCCTCAGCCTTTCCTTCGCCTTTACCCTCACCCTTTCCTTCACCCTTGGCTTCGACTTTTCCCTCACCCTTGCCTTCCATTTTCCCTTCGCCCTTTCCCTGCGCGTAGGCGTTGGATCGCATGCCAAGCGCGACGCCGAGCGCGGCGACGCCCGCGGCGAGCGTCAAGGTGGCGCGGCGAGACACGCCGGTAACATCAGGATTTGAGTTGTCGTCGTTGTTCATGATAGTCTCCTCTGGTTGATCGCTCCAAAATGAGCGCGAACGGATTGGTGGCGGGTGGCGCGGACGTTCATGACGACACCGCAGAGAGGGCAAGCAGCGCCAGCAGCAGCGCGGGCGGCATGACGACGAGGCCGAGCTTGAGGAATTGCCAAGCCCCGACATGCTCTCCCTCGCGGCGCAGCGCGATCAGCCACAGGATGGTGGCGAGCGAGCCGGTGACGGAGAGGTTTGGTCCGAGGTCGACCCCGATCAGGATCGCGCCGGTAACATGCGCCGGCACCTGCGCGGCCTGACTGACGGTCGCAGCAATCAGTCCCGCCGGAAGGTTGTTGACGAGGTTCGATGCGAAGGCGACGACGATCCCAGCGATCCAGGATGTAGTCTGCGGCGAAGCCATCGCAGCATCTTTCAGGACGCCAGCCAGCGACGGCAGTACGCCGGTCCGATTCAGCCCTTCGACCAAGATGAACAGCCCCGCCACCAGCGGGAGCACCGACCATGAAACGCCTTTCAGGATCGGCATAGGGGACTGCCGGCCGATCAGCAGCACGATGACGGTCACGGCGGCGCCGGCTACGAACGTTGGCAGTCCGAGATCACGGCCGAGTGCCGAAGCACCGAGCAGCACCACTGCGGTCATGGCGATCCCAGCTGCTGCGAGCTTGGCGCCCAGCGTAAACGGCGGCATCTTGTCGACGGCGGCGACGGCAGCATTCAGTCCGCGACGCTGCGTCAACCGCAGCGCGATATAGGTCGTGGCGATCGCGACCGCCGACGGCAACGCGAAGTAATGCAGCCACTCGGATAACGGCGGCATCTGCGTGCCGAACACGACCAAATTGGCCGGATTGGAAATCGGCAGCACGAAGCTCGCCGCGTTGGCGATGAAGGCGCAGATGAAGAGATACGGCAACGGCTCGATCTTTGCGGCGCGCGTCGCCGCGTAGACCGCCGGCGTCAGCACCACTGCCGTGGCGTCGTTGGACAGAAACACCGTGACGATGGTGCCGACGACGTATACGATCAGGAACAGCCGCTTCACCGAGCCGTTCGACGATCGCACGGCTTGCGCCGCCGACCAGTCGAACAGGCCTTCCTTGCGGGCCACCTCAGCCAGCAGCATCATTCCGATCAGGAAGAAGTAGACATCGGTGCCCTTGGCCGCAGCCGCCAGCGCATCCGGCCAAGGCAGCAGATTGAGCAGCACCAGCAGCACCGCACCCGCCACCGCCCAGATGAACTCCGGAAGATTCCAGGGTCGCGCGATCACGCCGAACGTCGCCAATCCGGCGATGCCCCAGGTCGCTGCGTTGACACCGACCATCAGCGTGCTCCCGCGGCAAGCGCGCCAGCTAGTGCCGGCGCGGATGTATCATGCGGCCGTGCACAGGCAGGCCGTAGCAGCGATGCGAAGCCAAGCCACAACGCGATCGACGCCAGCGCAAAGCTACCGAGGGTAACGAACATCGCGCTATAGCCGATCTCCTGGGCGATCCATCCGCCAATCGCCGGACTGAGCGAGGCGCCGAGACCCTGCACGGTCATGACGGCACCATGCCCGACGTTGACACGCCCGGTGCCATTGAGGATGCGCGCGACAAGGCCAGGCACGGCCACGCTTTGAAGTCCCGCCCCGATCCCATCGAGGATCTGCACCGGATAGACACCCCACTTGTTCATGACATGGGCGGCGAGGACGCCACGGATCGGCAACGCGATGAACGAGACCAGCAACACCAGCCAGTAGCCGTCCTTCTCGGCGAGCCGTATCGCAATTAGGGAAGCAAGGATCATCGTGCTCTGGGCTACGACGATCGTGATCGCGACAAATCCGGCGGGGTCGCCTTGCTTGTTCGCAACGACGGCCAACCCGTACAGCGGCAGCATCGCGCCGTTGCCTAGGTGGAAACAGGCCAGCGCAGCGGCGAGAATCAGCAGCGACTTGCACTCCAGCAGCACGGTAATGCCGCCGACCTTCGCGTTTTGGCCGCCGCTGGTATCGAGGCCGCGCGCCTCGTCGTCGTCAATGGCTTCGCTGGGTATCATGAGCACGGAAGCGATGGAGAGAGCGCCGAAGACGGCCGCCAGCCAGAACACGGCGGTGAAGCCGAATTGCCAGCCGAGCAGACCTGACAGACCGGCCCCCACCATGTTGCCTGCATGGTTGAGCGCCTGATTGTGTCCGTTCTGGCGGTTGAAGCCGGCCTGACGAACCATGCCGAGCGTGATGCCTGACACAGCAGGCCCAATTGCAGCACCCGCGACGGCCGTCGCGACTTGCGATGTCGCCACCAGCCAGAAACTCTGCGACAATAGGATGATCCCGGATGCGACCACCGTGCAGATGCCGGGTATGATGACATAGAGCTTCTTGTGCCTGGTCGAATCGACCAGAGCACCGGCAGGCGTTGTCATCACCATCCCCGCCACGCCGCCAACGGTCATCACGGTTCCGATCAGGCCGCTCTGCCAGCCATGCGCCAACAGGAAGACACCCAGGAACGGGCCGATGCCCGCCTGCATATCGGCCATAAAGAAGTTCAGTGAGAGCAGCGGCCAGATGGCTTTCGCTCCTGGTTTATTCAGCGCTTTGGTCACGTTGCACTCCGCTCAGTCGTCAGGTCGGCAGCCCGGTTGCCGGCGGACCAACCTCCTAGAACTTGGAGATCAGGGTGATGCCGGCGACCATGAGCGCTGCACCGGCGACACGGCCGGCATTGAGTTCATGAATCTGCATGCCGAACATTCCGAACCGGTCGATCGCAAGCGACATCAGGATGTTCGCTGTGATGGTCAGGCCGGCGAATGCGCCGGCACCTACTTCGCCGACGAACAGCAAGCCGGCGACGACCGCGAAGGCGCCGATGACGCCGCCGAGCGGCGCCCACCAAGGCATCGCTGCCAGGCCTTCCGCCGTCGGCAGCGGATGAGGAAGGCACATGATCAGACAGGCCAGCAGCGCAACAATCGGCAGGAATGAGACGAGGCTCGCAAGCCAGGGATTTTCCAGCGACACCCGCAGCGTGTGGTTCATCGGCGGACCCCACGCCTGCAAGGCGCCTGCGACGAGGATGATGGGATAGAGCCAGCCCTCACTGATGTTCTGCATCTTGCAAATCCCTTCGCTCAAATCGGCACCGATGGATGATCGGAGCGCTCACCATTTCCTTCCGTTCCGGTTGGGACCGAGCTGGGTTCCGAGCAGATGCCGTTCCGGCCACGCGCCGATGCTGCCCTCATCGCTGCCGGTCGGTTTGCGCGCTGCCACCACGTACGGCGCCACATCGATGGTGTCGGTGTCCCGATTGCGCTGCTGATCGATCACCCGCAAGATCAGCCGGAATGGTTTTTCCGGAGCCTTGAATTCGGCGCCGAAAAGCCCGCCATCGCCGCCATACATCGGTTGCCACGCCTGATCGTTGATCCTGAATTCGGCAAGTGCGATCGGGACGGCGCCCCAGGCCGAGGCTCTGATCTCGCAGCAGGCATTTCCCTCAGCCGAGTGCGGCGCGATCGCGAGCCGCCGGTCCGCGGGCGATGTGATCATCACAAACGGCCACGACGACTGCAGCGGCTTGAAGCGCCAGCTCACCGCGCCGCGATCGATAGCCGCGAATGCAAAGCCGACGTCGCCTTCCTCGATCTGCCCCGTCGAGCGCGTCGCGGCATAGATGGTCCGTCCGTCGTTGCTGATCTCGTTGTAATGAGTGTGACCCATGCTGACCAATGCAACGGGGCTGTCATCGAGCATCGCCGCCAGTTCGGAGGCCTCCTCGCCGAGGTCGGCGGGATAGGCGTGCATGAACACAGCCGCCGCTTTGCCGTCCCGCTGCGCGGCTTCGAGCAGGCCGCGCAACCAAACCAGGCGCACGGCGCCGAGCCGAAAATCGGGACCACCGCTGCCGCGCGACACCACGTCAAGAAAGACAGAGCGGCAACCGGATATCTCGACCGCATAGGGCAGCTTTCGGACATGAAGGCCGGCATAGAAATTGTCGAGCGATCTTGGCTTGAAGTCGTGGTCGCCCGGAATCGCATGCCACGGCGGGATCAGGCGCGACAGTTCGTCGTGGACGAGGCCGAATTGCTCCGGCGTGCCATCGTCGGCGCTGTCGCCGGGCAGATAGACGAAATCGATTTTTCCCGCGGTATTTCCGTTCACCTCGTCGACGATGCGGCGCAAATCGGCATGGCTCTGCAAACCCGGATCGGTGACGTGCAGGTCTCCGATTTGAAGGAAGCGAAGAGGCTTTTCGGTTTTGTCCAACATTGTTTTGGGTCCCGTTGGCAAACGCCGTAAGGCGGCGACGATCGCGTCGCCTTACGGCAACCGTCATCAAGCGTGGGCGTTTTTGGGTCCGTGCTTCTTGCCGTCGTGCTTCGGCTCCTTGCGATCCGGGCCATGCTTCGGCGTCTTCGGGCCGACGGCCTTCATAGTGTCGGCTGAGGCGCCGATCTCGCGGGCTTCGACAACCGTTCCAAACGAGGTCGTTGCGCCTTCGCCGGCTGCGGAAATCCTTGCGCCTTTGGCCAACAGATCGGAAAATCGCTCGGCCTCATGCGGCGGCAGCCTGACGATGCGACCGTCCTCCAGTACCGCGCCGCGGGTCTCGCCCTTCGGTCCGTGAATCGGTCGCTTGACGATACCTTGCGCGCTCATCGGGCCGTGCTTGGCCTTCTCGAAGGCTTCGCCGTCGTCGCGCGCTTCCGGACCTTCGTCGAGAATGCGGCCCTTCGGCGTATCGATCGCGACGGCGGCGACCATCTGCACGCCACGCGGGCGAACTCCCCGCACCTTGACCTGGCTGCCGGGACGGACGTCGCGCAGCAGCCGCGCCGACAGATGCGGCGGCACATGGACCTCCTCGCCGTCGGTCAGCAAAAACCCGTCGGCCTCGCCGTGCTTGTTGACGAGAAACTGGTCTACGGTGCCGGTGATTTCAGGCAGATGGTCGGGATCGATCCAATGCATTGCGAAGCTCCTTGCGTTCGACTGTCAGAGTGTCCTGACGATCTTTTCGCAAGGCGCGTGCCAAGAGCTAAGCAACTGATTTATAATCAATTATCGAATTTACGGAGATCAGATCCGTCGTCTTTCGCGACGCTTGCCGTCACAAAACCGGACGATGCTGCGAGCCGGATCAATCCGGGTTCTTGCGTTGGCCCAGCCCGTATTTTTCAGCCTTGGCGTGCAGGAGTTGTCGGTGGATACCGAGACGCCGCGCCGCCTCGGCGCGGTTGCCTTTCGATTCCACGAGCGCGTCGGCAATCAACCGGCGCTCGAGCCGCTCCAGCGCAGACGGAAGGTTGCCGTCGTCGCTATCCTCGTCGGCATTGGGCGCGGGCGAAGTCACCAGGAAGCCGAGATCGGGCGCCTCAATCATGTTGCTGCGGCACATCACGGCGACGCGTTCCATCGCATTCCTGAGTTCGCGCACATTGCCCGGCCAAGTATGACCGGCAAGCCGCCGAGCGGCGTCGGCGGACAATTGCTTTGTCGGCGATGACGCCATCGCCAGAAAATGTTCGGCGAGCGGCAGGACGTCCGCGGTCCGTTCGCGCAGCGGCTGCAATTCGATCGGCACCACGTTGAGACGATAGAACAGATCCTCCCGGAAGCGGCCCTGCTTTACCCACTGCTGTAGATCGCGATGGGTGGCCGCGACGATCCGCACGTCAATCTTCTGCGGTTTGCCGCCGACCGGCGTCACCACGCGCTCCTGGAGGGCGCGCAGGATCTTGGCCTGCATCGCCAGATCCATGTCGCCGATCTCGTCGAGAAAAAGCGTACCGCTATTGGCCTCACGAAAGGCGCCCTTGCGCTCGAGGATGGCGCCGGTGAACGCACCTTTGACGTGTCCAAAGAGTTCGCTCTCCAGCAAATCCGGCGGTATCGCCGCGCAATTGAGCGCCATGAACGGACCGCAACTGCGCGCGCCGACGCGGTGAATGGTCCGTGCAACGACTTCCTTGCCGGTGCCGGTTTCGCCAGTGATAAGCACCGTGGCGTCGCTGTCGGCGACCAGGCCGATGGTTTTCTGCACCTCGCGCATGCCGGGGCTTGAGCCGATCAACGTTTCCGACGAGCCGTCCGCGTCGGGCAAGTCTCGGGGCGGAGATTTCGGAGCTCGCGATCTGATCATTCGCGGCAGCAACGACGCCAGATCTTCGCGGCCGATGGGCTTGGTCAGATGGTCGAAGGCGCCGAGCCGCATCGCTTCGATGGTATTCGCCGCCGTTGCGTAGGCGGTGATGATGGCAACCGGAATGTTGGCTCCATCTGCGGCTGCACGCAGCCGGGTCAGGACCTCAAGACCGTCCATGTCCGGCATCCGCAGGTCGAGCAGTACGGCATCGGGCTTGTTTGTTGCCGCGGCGGCCAGCGCTTCGCGTCCGGAAGCCGCAACGAGAGCTTCATATCCGAGATCGCGGACGGCCTCGGAAAGTCCGTCGCGCAGGTTCTTCTCGTCGTCGACGATCAGCACGGTGGCGTTCATTGATGCGGTCCGACCGGAATGTTCAGGATGAACGTCGTGCCATCGCTGCGGTGTTGAACCTGCGCGCTCCCGCCGTGGGCTTCCGCGACCTCCCGGACGATCGCCAAACCCAGTCCCGTTCCGTCCGGACGGCCGGTTGCGAAGGGTTCGAACAAATGCGCCCGGATCGCTTCCGGAACGCCGTCGCCGGCATCCGCGACCGACAGTCGGAGCCGACCGGCCTCGATCGACGCCCTCAGTACGATCGGCGTTCCATCACGCGAATTCTGAATGGCGTTGAGGATCAGATTGTCCAGCGCGCCGCCGACCGCCGCCGTATCGAATTCGACCGAGGCAAAGTTGTCCGGAACGTCCACTGAAATCGGCCGTCGTCCAGCCTGTTCGCGAAACAGGGAGGCGTGGCCTGCAAGGAATTCGCGCATATCAGCGATCGGTTCGCGCTTGATTTCGGAGCGCTGCACCGACCGAAGCAGGTTTTTCAACAATTGATCCATCCGCCCCACCTGCTCGACCACCACCTGCAGGGCACCCGCCGATCTGGTCGGATCCGCCCCATTGGCAAGGGCGTTCTCGGCCTTTAACCGCATCGCGGCGATCGGGTTCCGGATTTCGTGCGCGACACCGGCGGCGACGCGCCCAAGCGCCGCCAGGCGCTCGCTTTCCGCAATACGCTGCTGCAAAATCTCGGTCCGGCGGCGGGATTCCAGCGCCTTGGCCCCCGCGCCGTTGATGGCCTTCACAATGCGGTCGAGGTCGCGCTGCCCCGTCAATTGCAGCACCGGCAAATCTTCTGCGCCGGTCGCGAGCGCCGATTCCACGGTCCGCAGCCGCTGCGACCAGCGCCAGAGAACCCGCGCCAACAATACGGCCGACGCCAGAAGGACGATCAGCAGAAATGCCAAGCCGGTAGTTGCGAGAAGAAAGGGCCGGCCGCCAACCGTGACGACACGAGTCATGGTCCAGGCGGCCATGCCGGCATCGCCGTCAGCAAGCGGGCAAGCCTGGATCAGCAGAATCTGTGAGCGCGCATCACGTTTCCATTCGACCGGACGGCGGCCGATGATGGCAGTTTCGACGACCTGACGAATGGTTGGTTCTTCGGCCAGTGGGAGGTCGGTCTTCTGACCGCTGCCCTCATAGCTCGGAAACGCATAGGCGAGCGAACCCGTGGAAGCTTTCCAGATGCCGCCCTCCACCCCTGCAAACGGTTCGAGGGCCCGTGTGACGGAAGACAAGTAGTCCGGTTGAGCAGCCGCGTTGCCTCCGCTGGATGGGGGCCCGCGGATCTCGCGAAGAACCGCCTCGCAGGCTCGCCCTAGATTTGCCGCGGCTCGCTCGGTTCGTTGGCTCGTTGTCTCTTTGTAAAGCGCGATAAGCATCGCGCCTACGACCAAGGCGGCAACGAGAAACAGTCCCCAGCAGGCGGCGAACCAGGCAACGATCGAGCGCGGCAGAGGTGAGCTCCAAGGAAGAGAAGGCTTCTTATTAGCACCCGGCGGGATTGAGGGGAAATTCCCGCTGGGGGCGCGCAATGAGCTACCATTGCCCACCTCATCGAAACCAGATCCACGCCTCATCGCCTTGGTCTGCGCATCGAGCGCTGACGAGCATGCTGCCTCACTTGGGTTGCACCCTCCTCGAAAAAGGCGCGCCAGCCAGCTCGCAAGCGTAGCCTGTTTGAAAGAAATGGGCTCGGTAGTGGTGTTGCGGTCGGACCGAGCGCAGGTAGCCTCGCGCGAGGCTACTGCGAAGCTGGATGCAGCCCTGACTTTGGCCGCCGTGGAACAGCAACTCAGATATATTCCAGACGTCTCGATCGCACCGTGAAATCCGGCCTAGCTCGAAGAACATGTGAACTTCCGGGTCGACCTATCTGTTCCGCTCGTCGCCTCGTGGTTCCTCGCGCCGATTGGTATCGACGTCCTGCTCCGCGCCGCGGCGCCGGCTGTTGGCAAGCTCAGAAAGCTCGTTCTTCAGTGCACGCCGACGAGTTTCAACAGGAGGCATGTCGTTGACGAATTGCCGAACTTGGCGAGCCAACTCGTGATCTGCTGCCACTCCAGAGCGCTGCAGCTCGGCTGCATAATCGAGATATCGCCTTCGGATCGCATCCTGACGTGACTTGGTTTGGTCGTCCCAGGGATGTTTGGCCGCCTTGCCGTCCCTCACCTCCGAAAGCACCTGCTCGCGGGCAAGCCGATCGACATCGGGGATTATCTTTCGCTTGCGTAAAGCGAGGACCGCCCCGCGATCGGCCTTTCGGACGCGTCCGCGGGTTCGCCGCGGCGTTGCCTCCGCGGCGATCCCTCGAAGCCGGAGTTCGCCAGCGAACCGTTCCCGCCACGCCTGAAGATCCGCCTTGCGGGGGTTAAGGCGCTTGCCGTCCTGGCCCAGCGACCGAACGGTCAAGTGCACGTGGGGATGCTTGTCGTCGAGGTGCTGTACGAAGACATAGTCGTGATTGTCCCCGAACGTCTCGATGGCAAATGCCCGGGCTGCATCTTTGACCGCAATGGCGTCGGTACCAGCCGGCATCGACAGAATGATGTTGATCGAAAGCGATCCATCGCGGCGGCGCTTGTCGTCGAGACCCGCATCGTCCTCCCAGCGTTGCTGCAGATCTTTCAATCCAGAACGACCCGCCAAGGTCGCGCCCTGCTCTGTTTCTGCATCGAGCTCGCCATTTCGGGTGATGTACGCCAGGTGCGACTTGAGATGCGCCGCGTCCTTGGTACGACCGGTAATCTTGACCATCACCTCTGGTGTTCGACGCACGATGCGTTCGAGCTTTGCGCGCATCGCCGGCGTAAGGCGGCCAGGAGCGGCAGGATCGGGGACATCCCACTCGGCCCGCCGTGGGCGCCGATTGGGCGTTTCCCAGACATACGAGATCGGCGGAAGCTCGGCGGCCAGGTCGGTTGGCCGCGGCGAGGAGCGCCGACTCATCGCCGCCCATCCCAATAATCTGCGTTGTCGTGCAGTGCGTGACGTAGTTGGGCGAGCTCTCTTTCGATGACCAATTTGGCTTCTTGAATTGCGGACAGATCGGGCTCAACCGCCCTGCCCTGCAGCACACTGGTGTTTGCCGCCCGCGCGATCTGGTTGATGTTGCCGCCGATCCGGTTGAGCTCGCGAACGATCGCACGGAGCGCCTCATGCTCGTTCGGGGAATGCTGCACGGGCGACGACAATCGTGAGCGCACCAGCGCAACAATCCAGCCTGTGCGGGTCATGCCGCGCTGATGTGAAACTTCCGCGAGTTGCCGCATCTCGCTCTCGCGAAATCGCACTGTCACCTTCTCCGGCCGTCCGACCGGCAACGCCAAGATGCGCGGCGCTGGTGCAGCCAGTGCATCAGCAATGAGACGCCGCAACAGCGCGGATTTGCCGCCTTGAGTCGCTGCAAGAGCTGAGAACTCCGCCGCGACTTCGTCGGAGACACGAAGCGAGATCAGAGCCATGCACTCCGATCCCAATCGCGATGTAATACATCGCTGGCGCGAAGCCTATCCTGCACTAGAAAGCACGAATCCTTCCACCCCCTCCATGTTGGTTCAAACCAACGCGCGCGGCATTCAAAGCGCGGGAGTTGCTGCCGGTGAGATCCAACGCGGCCGACGATCGATGCGGAGAATTCCTCATGGAATGACGCAGCCGTCCTCCGCGATACTTCTACTCCATGAACTCCGCGCGTCGAGATCGGCAACATTGGCACCGAGCATGTGGACCGCGGCTTTCCAGCAGCCTCCGGCCTCTCTACAGCGCTGTGGGGGGCGCGTTCGGCCTCCGGCTGCTGCGCTGACGCGCCATCTTTCGGATGGGAAATCCGCTCCGCCGGCGCACCAACTGCAGCATTGTTTCTGCGGAGACTCTTTAAGACCAGCTTCATGCGAAAAGGATCTCTTCGATTGTGATGGTCGATGCTGGAACCTCTTCCGCTTCGTCTGCGCCATCCATCAGCAGCACGGCATGACGTGAGCCTTGAGAGGCTGGTCGATTGACCAGAAGACAGCCCGTGCGATCTTGGTGACGCACTCTGATCGTCGGTGACGGACTCATTCTCTCGTTTCGATGGACCGAAGAGTTCGAGCGCTTTTCCGCGCTCGGTGTTACTGGATCCGTCTCTGTCGATCGCAATGCCACCCGCGGTGCAATTGGACTTCGTTCCGGTTGAGCTGCAGGGGCACCTTCGCCATCAGCATCAGAACCGAGGCCTTCAGTCCGAATTTTGCGAGCCAGCTGACGTGCGTGTGCATCGGTAAAGCTCTCTTGCGCTGCGCATAAGGTCTCGATGGCGTTGGGCTTCTCACGCCACGCCTGGTAGAGTTCATACACAGCACGGATTGACGAGCCAGCAAGCTTCGACCGGAGGAACTCCGGCATACTCTGGACGGACGCGTAGCGAGATACCCAGTCCCTGGGCTTACCGAGCTTGCGCGCGATGCCAGCTTGGTTGTCGCCCTGCTCCAAGCGGTCCGCGATGAACGCCGCAATTTCGGGGGCATTGAGGTCGTCGCGCTGGATATTCTCGATCATCTGAACATAACGATCCGCAGAACCAACGGCATGAATGAAAGCCGGGATGTCACGGAGTCCGGCGCGCTTGGCGGCGCGATACCGTCTCGCACCCATGACGATCACGTACCGGCCTTCTTCGGTCGCCTGTCGCAGCACGATCGGTTGCAGCACGCCATGCTGAAGGACCGATTCCGCAAGCTCCTCGAGCTTCTGTTCGTCGAAGCTACGACGGGGCTGATCCGGGTCTTCGTCAATACGGTCGATGGAGATGGAAATCGGCTGCCCGGTTGCGGCAGGACCATCCACCGCCGCATCGATGAGTTGCTTAAAGCTGAGGTCAAGCGCCATGTGCTGTCTCATCCATCTGCGCAACGATCTTGGCGAGAACATCGCGGATTTCCCGACCAGCCTCCTGCGCGGAGCGGCGCTTCAACTTCCAGACCGGCAGGCGTTCCGCGACGGCCTCAGCGTAGCCGTCCCTCGCAACGATCTGGCCCGGGAACACATATTTGCCGGCCTCGCGCAAGAGTTGCTCAAGATGCGTCCTTTGACGGGGCGATTTCGTGTTGAAGTTCGAGGGCAGCAACCCGAGGAACTTCGTATCCTGGCGGCCATAGCGCCTCTGCACGCCGATCACGGTCTGCATCAGACCTTTGACGCCCTTGATCGAATAGTCCTCCAGATAGATGGGGGCCAGCACATGCGACGCCGCAACCAAACAGCCGACACTGCGCAGTCCAAGTGATGGCGGCGTATCGATGACGCAGGCATCGAATTGATCCGACGCGATGGCGAGGTTTTCTTGCAGAGTCGTTATGGCGGCCGCATTGCTGCGATCGAGATCAGTCAGAGAGCTATCGGCCGGCGCGAGCGTCAGGCCCTCGTCTTCCCGAGGCACGATCCGTATCCCCGGCTTGAACAAATCCGCAGCCAACGTTGAACCGGCATACTGCCTTAACGTATCCGACGCATTGCTCTGCGCATCAACGTCGATCACGAGTACGCGGAGGTGCGCTTCCGCCATGAACCAAGCCAAATGCACAGCAAGGGTCGTCTTGCCGACCCCGCCCTTTTGATTGTTGATGACAATGGTCTTCATCTTGAGGCCCGAAATGGGTCTAACGGCGCGGGAGTCATGTCCTTGTCCTCATGTCGTGGGGAATGTTGGTTTGAACCAACAGACGATTGCGAATCCGACCACCGGAACGATCCCGAAATTCGTCCCGTGAATCCCCTGCCAGAAGAGTCAGGTCAGCCCATAGCGATCGATGGAACAAATTCCGGGAAGCGAGACTGGAAATCGGGCTGGTTGCTGGACCACTGCTGTCGACACGGTCGCGAGAGGATCGTCACGCGAAGCGCGGAGACCGCTTGCGGGCTGCGGGAGCGCCGCAGCGCGGCGCGAGTAGAGCCGTCCCCCGAAGGGGCTCGCCCAAGCCTTCACTGCTGCAAGAGTGACCTACCGGACACGAATGCGTCTATGCGACGGCTATCTGATCGATGAGTAAGGCATTCTACCGAGCAAGAGTCGTGTCGCCGGCTCAAGCTCGCCCACGACTGGCTGTTGCGATAGCGACTGCCGCAGTCGCAAGCTAGGCATTGCGCCGCGCGCGTCGTGACAGCGAAGTCACCGTTGAGGAAAGATTTAGTCCAGCAGGGATGGAGTCAATTTCCGACGCAATTGACCTATCGATAGAATGAATCGATCTGCCCGGTCGATTCATAAAACTCATTGGACGGGGTTTGCGATGGAAGCAAAACCGCAACCAGAACGCTTCATCTGCGCCGCATGAATGCCCGGCTCAATATGCGGCGGTTTTAAGCGTTGTCTACGCTGCCAACCTTATTCGGGGAAGTGTCGCTGATCCGCCGCCGGGGCCGGATCGGCACGAATTGCAAGACCATGGTGCAGACTTTTGATGGCAGTGCAGAGGCAGTCGAAGCATTCGAACGGCTGGAGCGCGCCAAGCGGAGGCGTGGCTATGCTGCAGCGGACGGAAAACTGTCATAGTCTGGCAAGTTTCGGGGATTGCGGCTCTACTTGTGATGCCGGCGCTATCTGTTCCACGGCCTTAATGTCAGACGAGCAAAATCGAAACGAGACGGAGCTCGTCCCATGGCGACTGCCAATGAGATCGGCCGAAAAGATTGCAGCCGAGAACGACCTGACAAAAGCTCAGGCGAAGTCCATCGTCGATAGCGTGTTCAAGGCCATCGCTGATGCGGCCGTGAGCGGAGCCGAGACGAGCCTCCCGGGTTCGGCAAGTTCAAGGTCGGGGATAGCCCCGCGCGTGAGGGCCGCAATCCGACGACCGGCGCAACGATTACGATCGCAGCTTCGAAAAAGCTGACGTTTGCGCCTGCCAAAGCCATCAAGGATCTACTGAACGGAGAAGCGGCACCCTAACGAGGGTGCATCGTAAGACGTAAGACGAGGGGGCTTATGCCCCCTCCTCGGCCGCGAGCGCTTCGTCCCTTTGGCGGATGAGTTCGGCGAGTTCAAGCTCGAGCGCCTTGCGCTCCGCCGGCGTGAATACGCATTCGCGGAGCTCGGCGCGCAGTTCTTCGATAGTGTCGATGGTCATGATCGCATCTCCAGTCGAAGGGAGCAGGCCCCGCCTTGCGGCGGAGCCCACTGGCGGAGCCTCAGTCCCGGTTCGGCCGGGACCAGATCAGCTGGAGACCTTCCGCACCTTCGACCTCGGTCAGGGTGGCGTAGATCGGAGCGGGGAAGCTCGGATCGTCCAGCTTGACGGAGAGGTAGTCCCGCTCGGTGTCCTTGGCGGTCTTCTGCCAGGCCGCACCCAACTCGACGTTGCCAGAGTAGATGCGGAAGTGCGGTCCCTTGTCGGAAGGATTCTCGACGCGGATCAGCTTGGCCTTGACGTTGAGGTTGAGCGTCTTGATTGCGCCGGAAAAGCCGTTGCCCGTGGAGGTGAAGGTGCCGATGGTAGCCATTGTCTCATTTCCTTGTTTTCTCGGGCCGCGCCTATCGCGACCTCGATGGCGGTCGTGAGACCGGAGGCGATCGACCTGCACCCGAAGGGCCGAAATGAAATGGAGGGCGGCCGGCGGCGACTTTCTTGGAGCGCGAGGAATGGTGCGCAGCGCCAGGGGAAGAAAGTCGAGGACGGACGTTGCAGGGACAAGATCGAGAGCCCGCGAAGCGGGATCAACCTTCGGTCAGACCAGCCTGTATCGAGGACGCAGATGGGTGCGCCCGTCGCGAAAACACATGGAATGAAGACAGGCGGCCCTGGTCGGTTCATTCGCATCTCAAGGCAACGGGCGTCGCAGCGAGACGTAGTTCACCTTAAGCAGGCCACCTAAGCGCCGGGTCATCACCCGCAATGGAAACCGTCGCTGTCAGCAACGTCGGCGCACCTGTCGAACTTGCCATCGCAAAATCGATAACGAGGCTGGCGCCGTACTCGCCATGTAGATGCAACCCCGCCCTCCGCATCCATGCGACCGACCGCCCTGCGAGGCGTGAAACAGATGCTAGCGTCGCTGGACATGCCTGCCTTCGAATCCGGGACGATCCGCCGGCACGCGCGTTGGAACGAAGCTGAGCGTTAGGATTGCAACGCCACAGCGTTGGAGAGGGTTGTGAGCACAATCGGCCTCTGCAGCAATCCGGCTGCCGGGCTCGATTTCAACGAACGTTATTTGGCCGGCGGTCGCAGCGGGCTTTCCGCCCACTTCCGGGCAGCGGGATCGCGCAGCGGATCGTCCTCGCAGACCAGGCAGACGTAGCGCGGCCGGCCGGGCACGGCCGTCATCGGCTTACCGCACTTCGGGCATAGCTTCCGGCTGAGGTAGAGCGGAGTCATGGTTTTTGCCTGCCGGGACCAGCTTAGTTCCGTGTGCGCCGCGAGCACAAGTAATCGACGAAAATTGTCCGCATGCACCAGACCGCTTGACGCGGAGCGCGTCTCACACTGAAATCCGATTTTCAGTGATGTTGCGAGGGTGGCGTCGTGGAAGAATTTTACAGGGGCTTCGCGCAGCGGGCCCGCGATCTGGCGGAGAACGCGGATCCGTTCACCAAGCGGCGGCTACTCGACCTAGCCCAGCTATACGATCTCAAGAGCAGACCGGGAGCCCCGGGCGGTCGGACCCTCCCGCCGGCGCGCGCGACGCCACCGACGGCGCTGTTTTCCGGCTCCGGCGAAACTTAAGACTAGTCCGAGCGCGGCCCGGTCGTCGGTTTTCTATGTGTTCATCGACCGATCCGGGTGTCGGCCGCCCGCGGTCGCGGTGCTCGCGTTAGTACAAGCTAAGCCCTACTGCACTGAACCGCGCACGCGCGCCGCGAAGGGTCATCGCCTGCGCCGCGCGATCTCGTCAGCGACCATGCCCTCCGCCCGCACCAGCCGCTCATGCAGGGTCTCGAACATATCGAGGATCTCTTCATTGGGTTCATTTTTGCCC
The DNA here is from genome assembly GCF_040547725.1 of Bradyrhizobium sp. LA2.1. Classification (NCBI taxonomy): domain Bacteria; kingdom Pseudomonadati; phylum Pseudomonadota; class Alphaproteobacteria; order Hyphomicrobiales; family Nitrobacteraceae; genus Bradyrhizobium; species Bradyrhizobium sp. LA2.1. The sequence continues at coordinate 28,578 of NZ_JBEPQI010000042.1, read as the reverse complement.
TGTTCGATGGCTTCGGCGACAAGTTCATCGAGTGGCGTCTCCCTCAATTGGCCTTTCTCCAGAAACTCATCGAACAAATGATCGCTGATTGGTTGCGGTTGGATGCGACCGTCGGAGTTGCACCAGACGGTGAATGTCTGTTGTTCCAAAACGGCGTGCTCGACCACCTCCGCATCCAACGGAATCAGCGTCCCCCAAGCCTCGCCCGCCTCGTCCGCGAACCCCGCCACGTGCATCCGTTGCTCCGCGGCGCCTTCATCACGAGGCTGAACGGCGTGAGGATGATTGGAGGGTGTGACGATCTCTCCGAACGGCTTTGCGTCGACCCGGCGCAGCAGCCGGGTCAGCGCGGGTAGTTCGATCACACGAAAAAGGCAACGTTTGGGACGGCGCCTCATCGCCTCACGCCCGCTGCTTGTCTCGCCGGCGAGAATTGATCTGCGCCATCAGGATCGGGCCAAGCGAAAATTCGCCGACCTCGGCTTTTCGCGTCAAACCGCGCAGATATCCGCCGGCGGAATTGATCGCCGTCCCGCGCTGCAGGATACACGCAACGACGATGGCTGCGGGCACCTCGCCCATAACCTTTTGAGCCTCCTCCCACGCGCTCGGACTGATCCCCAGCATCGATCGCACAACGGCCGCTGTGGCCAGGAAATCGCGCCAGTTCGACACGCCACCCTTCGCATAATCGACGATGTCGGGGCACGCACTCAGGACCATTCCTAACGGATACGCCCCTTCCTCGACTCGCGAGGGTTGAGGTTTGGGCTCAGCTCCCGCCGCCCTGCCTTCTCGAAGGACAGGTTCAAGATCAATAATGGCTTCTGGATTTGAATTCTGTATGTGGCGCTCAGAATGGGACTCATTGGCGCTCGAATTCTTGGATTTGATGTGTGCTTCCAGAAGATTGAGTACGTCGTCGGCAAGCTGAGACAGCTCATCGGCGATCGGCTCGAGCTCCTGGCGCGTGGCCGTGCGCGGAATCTGATCGACGATCGCGCGGAAGGCGGCATGGACAACCTGCCAATCGGCAGGCCCCTGCCCTCGCCTTCGCGTCGGGACGGCTTCCTCGATGCCAGTTGCAATCATCTTCGCTATGTCGCGCCGGCACAGCGTGATGCGCTCTCGTACGAGCTTGAGTGCGCGGGCCTCGGCTTCGATATCGGCCGCCAGGCTCTCGAACTCCTCCGAGCGCACGACTAGCGGCGACAGATCGAAGCCGAAGGCGAGCTCGATTTCGCCGGCATTGTCCTTCCGCGCATAGCGCTTGCCATTCGGACTGTCGCGCCGAACGATCAGGCCCGCGTCGACCAGCACAGCAAGGTGACGACGAAGCGTCGATGCCGGCATGCCGTGCGCCCGCCGGGTGAGTTGATGGTTTGACGGAAAAACAATCAGATCATCCTCCCCCGTGAGCGCCGTCTCAGGATGGAAGGTCAGCAGCGCGTTTAACACCGACAGCGCGCGCTCCGACACGCCAAGGCGCGGCCGCGCCGTGCAGATGGCGTGGAAGATCTTCCACTTGTGCACGATCTTTTCGGGAGGACGTTCCGTTGCGACCATCTGGCTTGTCACATGGGCAAGCGTCAGCGATCGCCGCCCAAAGGGCGTCGTTGGGGAGTGTGACTGCATGTCTTTGCCTCATGCGGGCAAAGAAAATCTGCTCGCCGAAACGGCGCCGTTGCTAAAGACGCTTGACTGCGATTCGCGAAAGTGATTCTCTGTCAGTCGCCAAACGTGACGAGAGAAGGCTTTCGGACGGAGACATTCCGGGGGCCTTTTTTCTTTTCCGCTATGCTCCTACGGTTAGAGGACGGAAACGCGGGTACGCATCGCGCTGCCCGACCATGAGAGGTCCGGTCGGCGCCATATCCAAAGCGGCGGCACGCGTGATGTCATTCATCGGTGCGCCCCTCGCGAAAAGATCGGTAGAGTTCCGGCAACCGCGAAATCACAAAGTCTCCAAACGCAGGCGCGGCCTTTTCGTCGAGCGCTAGCGTGACGCGACCTTCGCGACGTTCAATCTTCACAATCTTCTTGCCGTCGTCATCGGCCCAAGTTGTCGGCCGTGGAGCTTTTGGCTTGCGGGGCGCGAGCGCGGCGAACGCTATCGCGAACCGTTCATCGGAAGTGGCGCGCACAAAACGATCGCTAGCAATGCTGTCAGCCAATGCCTTTTGATCGTGGCGACCTACAATCCGCTCTGCGAGCTCCATCCAGCGCCGGCGGCCGGTCTTCGGCGCTGGCCCGATCGCATCGACTAGGCTCCGTGGAAGGGTCCGCGCGACAGTGATGAGGCGGGAAAGCTCCGTCTTGTCGACGCTCAGCGCCGCCATGATGATCTCACGTTTGAATCCACGATCCTCGAGAGCGGTGGCATATGTTGCCCGCTCAATGAAGGAGAGATCCTCCCGCTCACCATTCTCCTTGCCTTGTGCTACCACCAGGTCTTCGTCGCTGAGGTCACGAACCACGGCCCGCGCGGGGCGGCCAAGTTCGGCGAGCGCACGGACGCGACGATGGCCGTAGGCAATCTGAAACCGACCTGGGCTGGTCGGATGCGGGCGAAGGAGGATCGGAACCAGTTGCCCATTGGCGCGTATCGATTCGACGAGAGCGGAGTGCTTCTCGTCGACGCTCGTCATGCGATCCGGAACTATCGAGGCATCAATCAAATCTGGGGCGATTTCAACGACGGTTTGACCGGCGGTGAGTCGTTCGGTCAAGGCCTTGGCGGCATCGCGCTCCGCGGACAACATCTCGAGCGAACGGCTCATGGCACCGACTGCCCCGCGCGACCCGTGTGTTGGTTGGGATGGTCTCCAATTGTCGCTAGGCTCACCTGACGGCTGTTCGTTGACCGCGGTCAACTTGTCGTCCATGAGGTCAGCAAGCAGGTTTTTTCGACCCATTAGGCCCTCCCCCATGCAGCCTGGATAAGGCTTTGGATTTCGCCGTTGACGCTATCCAGCGATTCCATCGCGCGGTCGTAGGTAGCGCGTGTGAACTGATCGCGGCTGACCTCATAGAGCGTTTGCTTCGTGATGCCGGCGTCCGAGATCGCCGTACTTTTGAGCATCATATTGGTGACCATGCGGTCGCCAAACAGCGAGCGCATGAAGCCGACCATTTGGGCCTGCGGTCCATCGCCGGGCTCATAGCGCGTGACGAGATAGCGCATCCAATCGTAATTCATGTTGCCGCCCGCCTTGGCGACGACGGCAAGGAGGTCGGATGTCATGATTAGGAATTGGCACATCGACATGACATCGAGCATTTGCGGATGCACCGGAATCAGAATTGCGGTTGCTGCACAGAGCGCGGAGAGCGTGAGAAATCCAAGTTGAGGCGGACAATCGATCACGACGACGTCGTAACGGTCCTGGACCGTGGCGAGGGCACGCGCAACGCGGGCGAAGAAAAGCGGGTCACCCGACTGGCGCCCAGCTAAAGCTTTCGGGGTTTCATGTTCGAATTCCATCAGTTCGATATTGCCGGGAACAATGTCGAGCCCCAAAAAGTAAGTCTGCCGAATGATCTCATTCAGCTCGCGACGCGCGTCGTCATAGCGGATGGCGCCGTAGAGAGTTCCGTTCTCTTCGACGTCAAACTCTGGCTGATAGCCGTGCAGCGCGGAGAGCGAGGCCTGCGGATCGAGATCGATTGCGAGCACTCGATAGCCCTGCAGTGTGAGATGTTGAGCGAGATGCGCGGCGGTGGTGGTCTTACCCGATCCTCCCTTAAAATTAACGACGCCAATGACTTGCAACTGTTCGCCCGCGACGCGATGCGGTCGGTATCGGCGCACGCCCTTGCCGGATTCGTCGAGATAAGCACGAAGGCTTTGGATGTCCTCGAATGTGTACGATCTTCGACCCGATGGACTGGTGTCCGGCTGAGGGCCCCTACCCTCCAGCGACAATTGGCGGAGGTAACCGTCATTGATACCGACGAGTTTAGCGACTTCGCCAGATGTGAACCGGCGAAGATGCTTGCGTGCTTTTGGCGGGAACAGCTTCGTTCGGTGGGCGTGAAGTTTCGCGGATAGTTCCCGCGCGTCTGCCGCGATCGTATCGTGGATCGCCTGGGGTGCGGCAGATGGGATTGACGCCATCGCTTGTTGGTCGTTCAGGGCCACGGCTTTCTCGCGTAGTTACGAATTTCGGATGCAGGGCATGCGCAAAGCGTGGCTACTACGCCCGATTCTGAGCGGTCGCGCAACAATTAAAGGGTAAACGAATCCTTAACCGGTCACTTCAGGTTGCCACATGCGAATGGAAAAGTTGACCGCGGTCAACTTGGGAGATTCGACGTGCCCGCCCCCTCATCCGTTTGCTCTGGCCAACTCGCGCGCGAGACCGGCCAAAGTTGACCGCGGTCAACTTTCTTGAATTGGGCCGAATCGGCCTTCATGAAGTCTACCTAAGATCGTCCATGGACGGCGCCATCAAAAGCCGTAGCTTCGATCCGCCCAGCGCAGCAGCACGCGAGCGTCGGGATCGGGCAGGCGAATGCGCTGCGCCTTCAGGCCTTGCGCAATCGCCATGCCGATGTCGGAATCAACCCAATGGCCGTGGGTCATCAGGAAGAACCAGCCGAAGGACAGGCCGACCTCACTGTCCAAGGCCTCAATCCGATCCATCAGGAGATGCACCGAAACATCCGATGACATGAGCAGCCGCTCCTTCGGGGGCTTCAGCGGCCGGGGGATGAAACCGACTTCGCGCTCGCCCCTGTGGCTATAATCTCGAACATCGAGCGCCCAATGCTCAAAGACGCGATGGGCGCGGGCGCTCGATCCCTCCCAGTCTTGAATGAAGCGCACCTCGCGCGGCACGTACTCGAACCAGTCGGGAACCGCATCGAGGAATGGCGTTTCGCGCGTTCCCTGAGGCCCGACTTCACGGATCACGCGCCGCTCGATCTCGGGCCGCTTGGCCTCCCGCTTCTCGCGCTCGACACGACTGCAGCGATCGAGGAAACTGCGGATATGGACGAATGCGCCGCCGGCGCGGTCGAGCAGGCGGTAGACTGGACCGGCGAGCCGCTCCGTCTCGGGCAGGGACTGGCTGGGCCAACTGGGATCGAGCAGATCCTCTTCGCCCCAAGGTCGATAGTCCGGATTAACGATCGGACCAGCGCGCCACTCGATTTCTCGTCCAAGTGCGATCTGGATATAATCGGCGGCCCCGGATCCGGTCGGGGCGAAGACGAAGGCGCGGGTCCCGCGCCACTCGGTGATCTGCAGATCAGTGTCTCTCAGGCGCGTCCAGAGCGCCTTGATATCCCCGCAATCTTTGACGAGTTCGGCCGTCATCCACTGCCGCAGCTCCCCGACTCGGGTGCAGTCGGGTCGAATGACCGATCGGGTGTCGCGCCAGTAATCATCGTCGACGTGGGCTAGGCTGAAATCGAAACTCGGAAAGGCCGCGGCGAGTGCGGGCATGAGATCCGCGTCGGCCGAGGCGGGATCTAGCCCTGCCAGAACGGCCTCGATTGAGGCCGCATCGGGAATGCGAAGAGGGGTGGCGCTCATAGAACGTTAACCATAATAATTTAGGCCTCCGCCGACTTCTTATGAACTTCTCCATCAGATTTGGCGAGAATCCTCGGCCTTCACGAGATGCATCCGGAATGTTGTATAAGGATACACGATACGCGCTGGAGGAGCGCCTCATGGCCTTCCATATCAAGAAGCCGGAAACCGACGCGCTGGCCCATGAGCGCGAGCAGGGCAGGCCGTCCCTGGTCGACCTAGGCGTCCAGTTTTGTCGCGATTTGAGGACAAAGGCCAATCCGCAAAACGGCAAACCTGCCGACAAGGCGTTCCGCGACAGCCTGTACGAGGAAGCAACGCCGAACTCGACGATACCGGGGTGACTCTGCTTGATGTTGGTGTCGACTTTGGCCGGAAGCTGCGTGCCCGCAGCAATGCGCGGGGGGGGGGGGCCGATAAGGTACTTCGTGACGGTCTATTCGACGACGCCTGACCTCGATCGCGTCCGCGCAGACGACCGGCGCCAACCGAAAAAACGGCGGAAGGGGAGGGGGCTGGGCTGACGTGGTCGTCTCTCATCCATCCGGGGCCTGGGCGGACGGGATTTGCAGGTGCCTTGGCGCCAGAATCGCCGATTCTGCGGGTTGATTTCCGCCCCTGTCATGAAATTTACGACCCGAGCGGGAGGATACGCACCCGCGCCCGGTCGAGATCGATGGAGATCAAGGCGCCTTCGGCGAGCTCGCGCTCGGTTTGTGCGATTGCACGGAGCACGGCGCTGCCGATCGCCACTGGCGTCAGCAAATCGGCCCGAATCTGGATGACGCTCGGCTTGCGGCGCTGCGTCGCGGCAAGGATCGTCGAAAAATCGAGGTCGTTGGTCACCACTACATGATCGTGCCCGGCCGCCCATTGCATCAGCGTGCGATCAGACGCGTCCACCGCACCCACCGCCGACCAATGCACCGCTTCGAACCCCGCGTTCTGAAGGAAAGGAACCCAGCTCGGCGACAGGTTCATGTCAATCAGGAATCGCATCAGGATGCGTGCTGCAGATCGACCTCGCGCTCCTCGGCCCGCCAGGCGGCGTAGCGCAAGGCCTCAAGCACGTCCTCGCGCGCGAGATAGGGATAGTCGGCAAGCAGCGCATCGATGCTGCGGCCGGCGCCGATCTGGCCGACGATCATGCCGACGGTAACGCGCTGGCCACGTATGCAGGGTTTCCCGCCCATCACGGCAGGATCTTGCGTAATTCGCCTAAACTCGTTCATGCGTTTCACCTCGACATCGCAACGCCAGCCTATCATAGTTGGCGCCAAGCGGGCACTCGAGATGACAGAGCATCCGGGAAGAACAGGCTCCCCCGCAACAGAGGAGGAGGGACGACCTTTGGTCGACCTCAGGGGCCTGGAAACGCGATTTCCCAACACCATCGATAAGCGGTGGTTTCGATTAGGAGAGCTGGCCGGGAACAGGCCTCGCTATGACGGAAGCCAAAGCCATGTTAGCTTCCGTTGCGCCGCTTCCTGTTAAGGTTATCAAGACCTTGCTGCCCAGCTACAAAATCCCCGAACCGCTACCTTGGGCCCAGCTCGCCGGGCCGCTCGCCGTCGCCGAGGATGCGCTCGCCCGCTTCGACGAGCGGCTGGCCAAAAGCCCAATACGCGACGGCGCGATCAGCCGGATGCACTTCACTGATGCCTGCGCCAGTCTGTGGCTCGACGGCGAACTTGTCCACCTCGACGACCTCGTCCTCCACGACGCCGGCATGGACGTCCGCGCCCCGACCCACGAGCTGACCCGGGCTCATGCCGTGCTGCGCGCCCGTCGGCGCATCGCCGAGGCGAAGCCCGATTGGGTGCTGTCCGTTGCCGGGCTCGCTGGCCTCCGCGGACGGAGCGAGCGAGAGGAGGGGACGGGCAACCGGGAGGAAGATGAGGGAAGTTTTGAGGTTGACGAGGACGCGGAGCGGGAGGAGGCGGGTTTCGAAGGACCGCTTGGCGCCATCAACACCGATCCCCACCTGGCCGCCGCCTTCGCCGCGGTCGACGCCGCGAACGCCAGGGCGGAGCGCAGGCTCGCCGACGAGGCCCGGTCGCGGCCGGAGCGGGATTCCCTCGTCTACGATCCCGACTGGGACGAGGACGGCCGCCTCGACGACTGGCGCGCCGTCGTTGACGAGACCCGCACGCTGCCGCCGACCCTGGCGGCGGCGATCGCCGCGGATGCCTGGAACGCGATCCAACCGCTCGAGCACACGCCTTGGCTCGGCCGCCTGCTCGCAGCTAGCGTGTTGCGGGCCCGCGGCAAGACGCGCTGGCATCTGCCGTGCCTGCATGCCGGGCTGAAGGGCATCTCGCGTGAGCGCCGGCGGCCGCGCGACGCCGCAGCGCGGCTTGCCGTGCAGCTCGAGGCGATGACGGCCGCCGCCGAGGCCGGCCGCAAGGACCACGACCGCTGGCTGATGACCAGAAACCTGCTCGCCCGCAAACTCGCCGGCCGGCGCGCCACTTCAAAGCTGCCGGCGCTCCTCGATTACGTGCTGACCCGGCCGATCGTCTCGGCGGGCATGATCGCCGAAGAGCTCGGGATCACGCCCCGTGCGGCCCAAAACCTCGTTGCCGAGCTCGGCCTGCGCGAGGCGACCGGGCGTGGACGCTATCGGGCCTGGGGCATCCTGTAGGACGCCGAGTTAGTGCGGTGCCCCGCCACGAAGCAGATGCCGATAGCCGTGCTCCGTCATCCAGTGGGCGCGGGCGAGATGGGATCTCCAGGCGCGGCGGGCACGATCAGGCTCTTGGGCCGAATCAAGGTGCAGCACGATCCGCGCAACCTCTTTCCAGTCGGCGCCGTCGGCTTCGGCGTCGAGCAGGCGCAGTTAGGTGACCAGGTGCTCTTCGTCGTAGCCGGTCAGAACGGAGGCGGTCGGTGCATCGCGCACCGTGGCTCTTGCTGTATCTCGATCACGCCCGCTGGCGGCTTGACATACAATGCAAATGCATTACATCGAAGAGTGTGCAACCCCGGAGCCGGCCATGGCGAAAACGGCTGAAATTCTCGAAATCCCCGCCACCATCACTGAGCGTGGCCAGACGACCGTGCCCGCGGCAATCCGGAAAATGCTCGCGCTCGGCAAGCGCGATCAGGTGGTGTTTCGCGGGCTTGCGGATGGCACCGTCGTGATCGCGAAGAAGGTGGCTCAGGTCGAGGATGGCGATCCGGTGATCGGCAAGTTTCTCTCATTTCTCGCGCGCGACATGGCGAAAGAGCCGTCGCGGATTCGGCCGGTGCCGCGCTCACTCGTGTCCCGCGGCAAGGACCTGGTCAAGGGCGTTAAAGTCGATCTCGACGCGCCGCTTGCGGATGACGAGGCGTGAGCGACAAGACGCTCGAAATCAACGGCTGGACGATCTACGCGCACCCGCTGTTTCTCGACCAGCTTGAGGCGATGATCGGCGCCGTCGAAAAAGCGCGGAAGAAAGACCCGCAAGGATACAAGAAGAAGCGCGCTACAAAACTGCTCGCGGCCGTTCTCAAGGTCGCGTTCGAAGACATTCCGAGCGACCCGACGCGCGACACCTACCGCCAGGGCGGCACGCTCGGCGACGCGTACAAGCATTGGTTCCGGGCAAAATTCCTGCAGCAGTTCCGGCTGTTCTTTCGCTACCAGCAGTCCGCGGACGCGAAGGTGATAGTGTTGGCTTGGGTCAATGACGACACGACGTTGCGCGCTTATGAGAGCGCAGACGACGCCTACGCGGTGTTTCGCAGGATGCTCAATCGCGGCAATCCGCCCGACAGCTGGACCAACCTGCTCGCGGCGGCGAGCGCAGATTCGGCGAAGCAACGGCTGGCTCGCGCCGCTCCTAAGACATAGCTCTCGCTCGGCCAGCAACCGAGCGTTCGGTGGGGTTCGGGCGTCTCGGCGGATGGTAGCGGAGCAACTCGCCACCCCGGCGCGACGCAGGATCTCGTCGCGGAGCCCGGCCTGCGCAGGGCGACCAGACAGCGACGTATTGCGCGTGGGACGTTTTGTAATCGTGCCCTGGTGCGGATCAATAAAGGTCACTCTCCTCGCTTAGATTAATGTTAGTTATCGTAGTCCAACTACGACTTTGGCCTCCAGTTCAAACTGGTCGGTTCATATCCCCGTAGCAAGGCGGCGATTCACAGGGATAAGCTAAACAGGCTCCATACCCGCGCCGGCGCCCTGAGCGTGCGCACATCTGCTGGTGTCAATGCAGAAGCGGCCCCGCCTTTCGGCGAGGCCGTTGCCGCGGGCCCTCAATCCCGGTTCGGGCGGGACCAGATGAGCTGGTGACCGTCCTGGCCTTCCACCTCGATCAGGGTGGCGTAGATTGGAGCGGGGAAGCTCGGATCGTCCAGCTTGACCGAGAGGTAATCGCGCTCGGTGTCCTTGGCGGTCTTCTGCCAGGCCGCACCCAGCTCGACGTTACCGGCGAAGATGCGGAAGTGCGGTCCCTTGTCGGAGGGGGTCTCGACCCGAACCAGCTTGGCTTTGGCGTTGAGGGCGAGGGTGCGAACCGTGCCGGTGAAGCCGTTGCCGGTCGAGGTGAAGGTGCCGATCGTCGCCATTGTGGTGTCCTTTCAGTTTCCCGGGCCGCGCCCATCGCGGCCTCGATGGCTGGCGACAGACCGGAGGCGGTCGACCCGCACCCCGAAGGGGCCGGCACGCAGTAGAGGGCAGCCAGGGCGCGACTTTCTTGTTTTGCGCGAGGAATGGACGCGCAGCGGCCAGGGGAAGAAAGTCGTAACCGGCTGTTGCGGGGGTAAGAGCGAGGCGGCGCGCAGCGACGACGCCCTTCGGTCAGACATGCCAATCGAGGACGACGTGGGTGTGCCAGAAGAAACGGCCGTGGGACGCGATGGCGGACAACGCTCCCCGCGACGTTGCAACTGATCATGTATTCCAGACCAACAGTGCCCTAAGGCCGGCGCTGAAAGTCCGTGGCGAGCCTGAGTTAACACCGCGCTTGATCAACAGCAGCATTTGGGAGCCCGAGTACGGACACCAAAGGCATCCGACAAACTCTCCGGCCACCTCTTCCAGCCGAACCCGGAGCATTGACAAGAATAGCCGCAAAAAGGGATCCAGCTCCGGTCGCAGGATACTGTACGGAGCCGGCCTCAATCGTCATTGGTAAGTTCGTCGGGCCACATCTGCGCGCCATGAAGCACGCGCAAGATGCGAACGGTTTCACCGTCGACCAGGTAGGCCGCGACATAAGGCGTGCGCGGGATGACCAACTCGCGCGTGCCAGCGACACGCCCGGGCCGACCACTGTCGGGAAAGTCGAGCAGGCGCCGCGCGGCATCGGCAATCTGTTCATCAACATGAACCGCCGCACGGGGATTCTCGGCTTCGATGTAGCTAAAAAAGCCGTCGCGATCGGACAACGCGAAGCGCGACCAGACGAGTTTCACCGTTCATGCTCCGCCGCTTTTCGAAGCGCTGCGGCACGGCGTTGCGCGAAATGCGCTTCGACCTCGGAATTATCGAGATTGGGCCGGGTATCCGCCAGCGCCTGGCGCACCTTCTCGCGAAACCAGCTATCGTAAGCTTGGCTGTTGCTCACGAGTTCCAGCGGAAGCATCCCTTCGTTGGCCGTGCGTGTCAGCAGGATCCGCACAGCGTCGGATACTGTGAGACCCATGTTTTCCAGAACCGCGGTGGCCTTTTCCTTTACGTCCGCATCGATTCGGGTTTGGACAAGGGCATTCGAAGCCATAGCGACCTCCTTTGTTCGCGGCTAATGTAATGCATTTGAATGACATGCGCCAGAGGCGTCACAGCCCCGTGACCGGGGAGCACAACGGCAAAACGGCCCCGCCTTTTGGCGGGGCCGCTGTCGCGGGCCCTCAGTCCCGGCTGGGGCGGGACCAGATGAGCTGGAGGCCGTCCTGGCCTTCCACCTCGATCAGGGTGGCGTAGATCGGAGCCGGGAAACTCGGATCGTCCAACTTGACCGAGAGGTAATCGCGTTCGGTGTCCTTGGCGGTCTTCTGCCAGGCCGCGCCCAGCTCGACGTTACCGGCGAAGATGCGGAAGTGGGGTCCCTTGTCGGAGGGGTTCTCGACCCGAACCAGCTTGGCCTTGGCATTGAGGGCGAGGGTGCGAACCGTGCCGGTGAAGCCCTTGCCGGTCGAGGTGAAGGTGCCGATGGTCGCCATTGTGGTGTCCTTTTTTCAGTTTCCCGGGCCGCGCCCCTCGCGGCCTCGATGGCTGGCGACAGACCGGAGGCGGTCGACCCGCACCCCGAAGGGGCCGGCACGCAGTAGAGGGCAGCCAGGGCGCGACTTTCTTGTTTTGCGCGAGGAATGGACGCGCAGCAGTCCAGGGGAAGAAAGTCGTAACCGGCTGTTGCGGGGGTAAGAGCGAGGCGGCGCTTAAGCGACGACGCCCTACGGTCAGACATGCCAAATCGAGGACGACGTGGGCGTGCCAGAAGAAACGGCTGAGGAACACGAATTGCGATCATCAATACCTTGACCGAGGAAAGAACCCGATCACGGCTCATCGCACACATCTGGCAAACCGCCAGGCTTGCGCGTTGAGGTACGAACCGGGAAGGCGGGCGCGCTGCTCGGCCCTCAAGAGTCACACGGCCCGCAAAGTAAACCCGCAGACCACGAGCGTGATTTGCGCGGCAAAGCGACGACCCGTGCAAAGCCAGAAGTCGTACCCTCGAAGGAAGGCAAGCAAGATCGCCGTCAGGTCGCGGTATCCAGCACGAGAAACAGAGGGCGCTGGCCGTCGAGCGGCCAAGCAAGGGGCAGCAGTCTCGGCGCTGATCGCCGGATAAGTAAGGGCCGGCAAGCGCCGGCCCCAATCACGCTGTGCGCTCATCATGCCGCTTCCTCGACGTCTGCTGCCTTCGGCTGCAGGTCGTGCAAATAGGCGGCGGCGCGTTGCGCTTGCGCAGCAGCCGAGAAGATAAAGCGCTTCTCATTAGACAAGACCTCCAACCACGACTTGACGTAGCTTGCATGATCCGGCCGCGGTTCAAGTTCGGGAACGATCCCGAGATCCGCGCAGAGGAAGCAGCTCCCGAGTTCGGCTATCAGCTCTTCGCGCGCGCGTTCGCTCCGATCCTTGCCGTAACGGCTGAGATCGCGATTAACGCGGTGAGCGGGAGCGGTCCAATGCACGGTCTCATGGGCTCTGACGGCGACATAGGAACCCGTGTCGCGAAAACTTTCGATCGGCGGCATCTGAATATGATCGGACGAAGGCGCGTAAAACGCCATCGAGCCGCCGTGCCGAACGATCGCCCCGGTGTTGGCAAAAAAAGCGTCGGCGTGCGCGTTGCGCTCGATCGTTGATGCGACGGCGGGCGGACGACCGTAGTAATGCGCGGGCAAGCCATCGATTTGATCGACGCAGAAGACGGTATAAGCTTTGAGGAAGGGGATATCCCGTTCGATTTCGTCGCCGTGAGCGTCGGTCTCCGTCTTGGTGAAGCGGCTCGCATACACCACAGTGCTGCCGGTCTCACCCTTACGGACATGCGCACCAAGTTCACTGGCCTGCTTGAACGTCATCCAGATCGGCGAGCAGAAGCCGCGCGCGATGGCTTCTGACCAAAGCAGCAAGACGTTGATGCCCGTATAGGGCTGGCCGTTGTGTCGCAGCGGTCGGGTGATGCGGCCCGCCATATTCGTGGCGGTCCAGGGTTGAACCCAGGGGCGCACGCCGCGTTCGAGCTCGGCGATAATGCGGTCCGTGATGCGGGTGTACAGGTCGCTTCGCGACTTTTCTCCGTTCCTGCTCATTATAATAACCTCCGTTCGGGAGGCCGCGCCATCACGGCCCCTCACGGGGTCCGCCACCGCCGGGCCCAAAGTCCGCGCACCCGAAGGGCCGAAGCAGAGCGAAGGACGGCGAAGCCGTTGCGCGGACATCGGGTCCGGCGCAGGACCACGCACGGGGAGGGGCCGAGGATGGCGAGCAGCACGAGCGGCGATTCCCTTTGTTAAAGCAGCGACATGAAAAAGGCCGGTCTCGACGACCGGCCCGTCACGTGGCTACTGTGGAAGAGGCGCGGGGCCGAGGCCCCGCGCCGGCGGTCAGTCGAACGCCGATATCTGCGCCTTGGCCGCTTTCCGGCCGACGGTGTCGGCCGTGTTGTCGATGGGACGCTCGAAAGGCTTCCAGGTCTCGCCGACGACCTGTTCGTAGGCGGCGACGGCGCCTTCGGCGGCCATGCGAAGCGCGTGAGCCTGCGCGCCCATGTCGGCGGCGAATTCACGCTTGCGCTGTGCCTGGCTATCGAAGCCGACCGGACCATCGAGGTCCTCATCGCGGCTGTCGTTGGCGAGCTTGGCGGTCGCATCTCGCGCTTCGGTGACTGCCCGGGTGTAGAACTGGCCGGCGCCGTGGGCCGACCCGACATAAGCACCGACGATCCGTTGCAGGTGGATCTGCATGGCGCGTTCACTCAGGCCATCCCTGAGTGCGTCGGCGGTCTCGATGACGAGCCGCTTGTGCAAGTCGCGGATGCCGTCGCTGTCGAGGACCGCAAGGCCGAAGCTCTCGGAGATGCGCAGTGTCTGTGCGGAGTCGGGGCAGACGAGGCGGACCATTTCGAGGGTCGTGCCGCGGCGGAGCGGGATGACACGGGCCGAGGAGCGGGGAGAGCGGGCGGTCTTGGTCATCATGAGATCCTTTCTCGGTTTCGCCTTGGGAAGCGATCGGGCCCTTGTCCGTCGCCCCCTCGGGTGCGGTCGACCAGAACCGGCTTCAGCGAGCCGCTTCAGGGGGCGGTGGCTGCCAAGGCGAGCATGGGTGGGTTGCGGGCGAGCGGGCCTTCAGGCCTGCGAAGAACGCGGCCCCCATCGCGAGACGGCGGCCGCCGATCGCCTCGCGACTTGCCCTTGAAGCGGATCGCGGCCGGTTCAGACCGCAGCACAAACCGAGGGAGTGACGGGCAAGGGTCAGCGGCGCGCCGAAACCGTGAGAGGTTGGACCAAACCCGCTGAAACTCTCCGCCTAGACATGAAGTGTTTGCGCGCGCGCCGCTCGCGCTCCAATTGGTGGGCCCTTCGCCTCTCACCGCCACGCAGCGGAAACGCGATGACGCGTCCGAAACTGGGCGATCGCCGTCTCCTGCCGATCGAGCTTGCGCGTGAGAGCGTCGATCTCGCCGCGACGAGCCAAGGCGAGCTCCGCGACATGCTGCTGAAACAGCCGCTCATCCGCATTCGTCCAGCTCGATGCGTTACGGCCGCGCTGCCTTCGCTTCGTCCGGTCGGTGATCGTCAGCCGTTCGGCCCGTGACGCGATCTGGCGCTCGATGAGGCCGAGACGGCGCTGCGTCTCGGCTTGCGCGGCTTCCATCCGCTGCGAACGATCCGGACGATTGTGAACGAGGCGCTTTCGGCGCTGGAGCGCGAGTTTGCCGCGCTCTATTCGCCGATTGGGCGGCCGTCGATCCCGCCGGAGAAGCTGCTGCGGTCGATGCTATTGCAGGCGTTTTATTCAATCCGCTCGGAGCGGCTTCTGATGGAGCGGCTGGAATACGACCTGCTGTTCCGCTGGTTCGTCGGAATCGGCGTTGACGACGCAGCCTGGGACCATTCGGTGTTCTCGAAGAATCGCGACCGGCTGCTGGAAGGCGACATCTCGGCCAAGTTCCTCGCGGCGTTGCTGGCGCAGCCCAAGGTGAAGAAGCTTCTGTCGAGCGATCACTTCTCGGTCGATGGCACGCTGATCGAGGCCTGGGCCTCGATGAAGAGCGTCAAGCCGAAGGACGGCTCGGGCGAGCCGCCGGCGCAAGGCGGCGGGCGCAATGCCGAAGCGGACTTCCATGGCCAGAGACGCTCAAACGACACCCATGCTTCGATCACCGATCCCGATGCTAGGCTCTATCGCAAGGGTAAAGGCAAGGAGACGAAGCTGTGCTTCATCGGGCATGGGCTGATGGAGAACCGCCACAGCCTGCTGGTCGATGCCTGTCTGACGCTGGCGGACGGGCACGCCGAACGGGTGGCCGCGCTGCACATGATTGAGCCTCGTGCCGACCGACCGACAGCGATCACACTTGGCGCCGACAAAGCCTACGATGCAGAAGACTTCGTCAACGAGCTGCGCTCGATGAACGTGACGCCGCATGTTGCACAGAACACCAGCGGCCGCAGCTCTGCGATCGACGGGCGAACGACCCGACACGGCGGCTATGCCGTCAGCCAGCGCATCCGCAAGCGCATCGAGGAGGCATTCGGCTGGATCAAGACGATCGCACGGCAAGAGAAGACGAGCTTCCGTGGCCGTGATCGCGTCGCATGGGCTTTTACCTTCGCTGCCGCCGCCTACAATCTGGTGCGGCTGCCGAAGCTGATAGCGGAGGCCGGCTGATGGCCAGGGTACCCGGCTTCACCAAGGCCTTTGCCGGCCGCTGGCGCATCGTCGAAATGGACAACTGGGACAGCGACTTTCTCGATCTTGTCGAAGAGGCGCATCTCACCTTCGAGGGTAAGTCCGACGGCGAAATTGCCTTCGGAGCGCTGAAGGGCTTTCTCGACGTCCGCTACGGCGCGCGAGACGGTTCGGCCTGCGCGGAGTTCTCATGGGAAGGACACGACGAGAATGACCCGGCCTGCGGTCGCGGATGGGTTATGATCGGCGCTGCGGGCAGGCTCGTCGGCCACTTCTACATACATAATGGCGACGATTCAGGCTTCGTTTGCGAACGCGGCTGAGTTCTTCAACAGCCTGCTAGTGCATCTTACAGGTCGATTTGCAGGGACTTTGCGCGAAATCGAGGAACAAACTGTCGTGCGTCCTCTTCGCACCTTTATTCGCCTCTTCAGGCCCAAACAGGAGTGCTTTTAGCGACCCAGTTCGGTACCGAGGTGGCGCGCCGGAGGACCGACGGGTTGGTTGGCGCGTAATGGCCTCATGCGACGGGAAGCACGGCGCGTCATGGATGAGTTGCGGCAGGCGATTCAGCTCCGCCTGAGAGCGAGGCCGGATCATCGAAATCATGGACGTTCAGGCCCTTCGCAGGATTATCCGTCACACTGTCGTCGAAAGGACGGGCCCGGACTTAGGTCAACTCGACGACAAACCAGCCTCGACCTCGGCGTTCAGAAGAGTGGACATAATTTTCTGTCCCACTGGCGAAGCGAGGGCGCCAGCGGACAGAACCACTACGCCATTGCACGACGGAGCGTTTGCGCCGTTCTGAACCCAGCTCTCAAACCCCATCCACGAGCTGAAGCCTGGTACGCCCCCATCTTTCGACAGGACACGTCCCGCGGCGCCGGCGATATTCGGAAAGAACCATCCAATTCCGACCGTGGGGCCCTGCGCCTGTACGCTGCAGGTGCCCGTCGTACCGCATTGGCCACGGGCCGAGCCGGTCTGCTGCTGCGTCTGCAGGATGGCGAATTCCGTTGGCGAAGGCTGCAGTTGGCCCATGTTGTAGAGCAGCCATTGAAGCATGTCCGAGGCGCTACTGACCATCGATCCGCTCCCGAACACCATCGGTGGGCACGGCAGGTAGCTCTGGTTTACGGTGAAAGCCGTCGTCCCGTCATATCCACACGCCATGCTGGGAACTTGGCTCGTATTGAACAACGCGGTGTTGCCCATGCCCAGATCCGCGCACAGCTCCGCGAGTTGCCCGTTGTACGCATTATAGACGTCGACGTAGGGGTTCTGCGGGTTGAGGCCGACGATAGCCAGGAGGGACCAGGCAAGGTTTGAATACGTGTAGCACTGGCCCGCGGGGCAGATCCAAGCCGAGTTCTGTCCGCTGTTGAACCAATCGACGAGCTCGGCGAAGGTCTGCAAGTTACTGGCCGGGCAGAATTGTCCACGCGGATCGGGAGGCAGGCCATTGTCCTGCGGAAACCCCGAAGCATAAGTGACGATGTCGGCAACCGGAATCCCGCTGATTGCTGCAGGCAGGGAAATCGAGGGCATGCAGGACCCAACCGTATTTCCATCATATGTGCCTTGAAGACCGTAAAAAATTCTGGATGTGAAAACTTTTGAAATGGATCCGATTTCGAACAGAGTATTTGGCAGGTTCGCAGCGCTCACGAAACTATGGCTTGAGTCCCAAACCTCAATCTTAGAGGGAGAGAAGAACTTTGCAGAGGGGACGCCGGAGCCGTCAAAATCCGTAAAGACGTATACTGCCATCGCCATGTAATCGCTGACAGCGGCGTCTATGATGCTTTGGATCGCCGAGCTTGGGTCCGATAAAGCCATGAGCGCCTCTCCCCATTACACGCTGGATCGCAAGCAAACTTTAGCGCCTTTCGTTTCGGTTGTCTTCATTATAATAGAACCGTATAGGTTGATTATAAATGCGTGGTGAAGAGCGTCCTAAGTCCCGTGTGGGCGCTATGTCTGGGTTTGGCCCATCTGCGACCTCGGAGACCATCCGCTCTTTGGCCGCTGATGGCGGTAAACCGGACACCAGGCGGCCAGCCGCTCAAAACAGGTCCGCCGCGATGTTCAGGCCGTATGTCATGGCGGCCATCAGCGACAGGAAAAGACCGGCTCCGCAAAAGATCAGGATGGTCTTCAGTCCGTCGGCGTCGACGTCCGCGCCAATGGAATGCGATAGCACTTTCGCCAGTGCGGCCATCATCGGTCTCCTCCTCCAGACAATGCAGCGATGAAGAACAATAGCCTGCGGCGGCGGGATGAAGCCGGACCAGGCGGAGATTTCGCTGCTGCCCGCGCCCGATCTCGTGGAGGAGCGTCGGAAGTCGTTCGAGCCCGTCGCGCTAGGATCCCTCAGCGTCCTGACGGATCGGGTCTCCGGCAACATCGGAATCCCCTAGGACGCGCTGACGCCGATCCTGCAGATGCTGGTCGCCGGTCGGCTCAAGTTCGTGCTGATGCGCGGGTCCCGGTTTCGCCACCGCAGCGTCAGGCTGAACAGCCTCCGGCTCGAGACGAAGCTCACCGAGGACGACGTGTAGACTTGGCCGGGCGGGTGGACCAGTCAGGCCTCGCCCGGTCCGGAGAAGATCGACGCCGGCGGCGTCGTGCGCGGCACCGGCAGCGGGCGCTCGACCGCTCTCGCTGGCCGTACGGCGCTACCGCCCTTCAGGTCGTATTGCTCCGCCAGCTTCTGCAAACGCCTTCTGGTGAAGGGATCGGCCTTCTCGGCCAGGTCGCGCACGCGCTGCGCCAGACCTCTGTAGAACTCCTTCCGCTCCATGACGCACTCCTACGAAATCACTGCTCGCAGGAGTTGACTATATCCGCGGCCGGGGAGTCAAGACGCGGCACTCCCGGCAGTCATTCAGAAGAGAGCGGCTCCGAGCTCGAGGCCGAAGGTCATGACCGCCGCCAGGGACAGCAGCAGACCCGCGCCGCAGAAGATCGCGACGGTCGTGAATTGCTCGATGTCCACATCCGTGCCGGTCGCGCTCGCCAGCGCCTTGGCCGCCCAATCCATGCTTCGATCTCCTCGAAGAAAACGGTGACGACGGCAAGGGTAGCGGATGTTCGCGCCAGCGCGTGTGAAGCTCTCACGCGCCAGCCGAATGTGGATCGGTCCCCGGGCTGGGATTAGTCCCAGTCGTGGTGCGGCGACGGCTGAGCGCGGTATGTCCGCGAGGGAGATCTAATTGACGATCCACGCCGCTCGGCGGCTCTCCGTACTGCTATGGCCGAAGCCGCTTCACTTCGGAGGCTTGAGCTCGCCGGCGAGCCAGCCGACCGCGTCCGTCTGCATCGGATCCACGACGATCGAGATCTTTTCGGTCCGCTCGCAGGTCGAGCACTCGAACGTGCGCTCTTCGAAGCCATGTGCGCCAGGCGAGATGCGCGCCAGCGCCATCCGGTGCTTGCATACCGGACACATCGGCCGATCGGTGCTCGATGCGATCATCCCTGTGATCCCCGGCGCGGATCATACGACGTCCGGAGCCGGAGTCTGCAATATTCGTGAGCGGAGCTTTTCCCGTAGCGAGGAACGACGCCGGTCCGGTGCCGTTGCTTCGTCAGGCCGCGCGCAAATGCGTGGCCTGCGCGGCTCCGCCCTCAAGCCCCCCCAGTCCCCAAAGGCGGGGCCACGCTCATCCTGCATCGCGGGAAGTCCGGTTTCGGGCGAGTTTTTCTTGCAGCATTTAACTTGTTTGAATCCCGGCAGCGGACGAGTGATGCATCATGCGGCCACCGCAGGGGGAGATCTCCATGTTCGACGCCGAAACGACAGCGCGCTTGCGCGCCGTCCTCGATGAGGTCTGCGAAACCGTGTCCCGCTATGAAACCGGCACCAGGACACACGTGGCCTCGAAGCTCCTGGAATGCGCCATCAGGGGCGAGACCTCGGTGGTCAATCTCAAGCAGGTCGGGCGGAGAGCCTTGAGCGAAGCGCCCACCATGTGGCGATAGGCCGGCTGGCTCCGCAAAAGACTTCCTCGGACGATGGCCACCGCGGCCTAGGAGCGCATCATGGCGTAGTCGTCTTCACGTGCTGCGCCTCCGCCACGCCTCGACCAGGCAGATCCCGAGGACGAGGAGCAGGATCACTGCCCATCTGAACTCACCGCCGATCTCGGCCGAACGTCTACGCATGCTGCCCAACGCGTTCGCCGCGCAGCGGCTCCTGTTTACGGGACGAAATTTATTCCCTCAATCCGGCTCGTCGCCCGTCCTTGTCGCCGCACTCGCGGCGATCAGTATCGCCTTCGCTGCTTCCCCGACCGAAGCCTGGCCGCGTCCGGCAGTTCCTACAAAGGAGCGCGTTTGAGGCTGCGACGGCCCCTTCGGCCGATGATGCAACCTGGAATCGCCGAGGAGCAGCTCGAGTGTGCGACCCACATCCGATGGAACGGCCGCCGCCCGGACCGATTGATTTGTACGGAAGGGCCGCTCTCAAGGAGCGGTCATCCGTTCGGCACGATTTGAGCGCGCTGTGACTCCGGTGGACATCGCTGGCGGCAACGTCAAGGAGGAATAGCCATGAGCGACCAAGTGCGGCAGGCCATTCATCGGACGGCGCGGATGCTCGCCCTGTACCTCGTGCTCGGCGGATCCGGCCTGGGACTCCAAAACCAGGCGCTCGCAGGCTCCCGCTTCGACGGGACTTGGAATCTGGTCTTCATCACCCAGCGCGGCGCTTGCGACTCGACCTACAATTTTACGGTCAATGTCGTGAATGGCAACGTCAGCCACCCGAACATCCTGACCTTCAGAGGCCGTGTGACGCCGTCCGGGGCCGTTCGCGCCTCGGTCAGAGTCGGACAGAAGTACGCATCGGGATCGGGCAGGCTGTCCGGAGCGTCGGGCAGAGGCATCTGGATGCGGTCGCGCGGACGGGTCGCGCTGTGCAGGCACTTGGACCGCGCAGAGGAATTGATCCGACGCTCCGGACAGCCTTGAGCTCGACTAATGTTCGTGGAATGACGGTGGTCGCCATCGTGGCCGGCCTGCTGCCGATCATGTGGAGCACCGGCACCGGATCCGAGATCATGCAGCGCATCGCGGTGCCGATGATCGGCGGCATGACCTCCTCGACGCTGCTGACGCTGATCGTGATCCCAGCGATCTTCGGGCTGATCAAGGGCGTCGGTCTGCCGCCCGAGTCGCCCGCGGAAGTTGTGCCTCTGCCGCCGATCAGGTCCACACGGCGTCGGGAGCCGATTCCCGAGCGAGCCGAATGAGGTGAACCATGATGAACGACATGACGTCAGGAATGATGGGAGGAATGGGGCTCACGTTCGCCCTGGTCGTCATCGTTCTGGTCTTGGCGGCTGCGGCGCTGATCAAATATCTCTCCAAGGGAGATTGAGGATGCGTCGTCCCGTTCTTGCAGCATTGGCTGCCACCCTGATGTGCTCACCTGTTCTCGCGGAGCAGGATGCGGCCGCGCGAGGCGAACGGGATTTCCGGGCCTGTATGCCCTGTCACTCCCTCGAGCCGGATCGGAACATGACCGGCCCCAGCCTCGCAGGCGTGTGGGGCCGCAAGGCGGGTAGCCTGCAAAGCTTGGAGCGCTACTCCGACGCGCTCAAGTCGTCCGGAATCATTTGGGACGACCGCTCCCTTGACGCCTGGCTGACTGCCCCGGATCGCATGGTGCCGGGCAACGAAATGCCTTTCAATGGCATCAAGGATGGCCGCGCCCGTGCCGATCTGCTCGCGTTCCTTAAGGAAGCCACGAAACCCGGCGGCCCGGCCCAGCGGAATGCCCAGGCTCCGATGGGCAGTATGGGAGGCATGATGGGCGGAATGATGGGTGGGGGCGGCCGCGATCCCAACTTGAAAAGTCTCGATCCGAACATGCAGGTTAAGGCGATCACCTACTGCCACGACACCTATCGCGTCACCACCGCGGACGGCAAAACGCGCGCATTCTGGGAACGCAATCTTCGCATGAAGACGGATTCCGGCAAAGATAGCCCGCAAAGCGGCGCGCCTGCGCTCGTGCGGGAATGATGGGCGACCGCGCCGATGTGATTTTTGCCGCGCCCGCCGAGATCAGCAAGACAATCGAACCGCACTGCTAGGAGATTCCCAATGGGCTTCTACAACGACGTCATTTTGCCGCGGCTCTGCGATCTTGCGATGCGGAACAAGGATCTACTGCCCTACCGCGAGCGGGCGATCCGTGCGGCACGGGGCCGGGTGCTCGAGATCGGCATCGGATCTGGCCGCAATCTCCCCTTCTACGGGCCGGCCGTGAAGCAAGTCGTGGGGCTCGAACCCGGTCCGAAGCTCCTCGAGATGGCGCGCCACGCCCGACAGCCGGATATTCCCGTCGAATTCGTCGAAGCTTCGGCCGAGGCGATTCCGATAGAGGACCGCAGCATGGATACCGTTGTGACGACCTGGACTATGTGCAGCATCCCGGATATCGACCGCGCTCTCGCGGAGGCCCGCCGGGTGCTGACGCCGGGCGGCAAGTTGGTCTTCGTCGAGCACGGCCGCGCGCCCGAACCGCGCGTGCGGTGGTGGCAAGATCGCCTGACGCCCGCATGGAGGCGCATCTCAGGCGGTTGTCATCTCAATCGAGACATTGCTGACGTGCTTCGCAGAAACGGCTTTGATATCGAAGTGATGCACACCGGTTACATGAATGGACTGAAACCTATGACCTTCATGTATGAGGGCCAGGCGAGCCCTCGTTGATGCCGCCATCGATTCGGGCAAATGGCGTCCCCAAGCCCGCCGAACTTTCAGTTGTTCTCGCTGGCGGACGATCCCGACGGACTCTGGGTCGCGCCAACATTAGGAAGGATTTCGCGCCACGAGCTTTCGATCGACATTCATCGTCACCCGAACGCCCCGGCCGGGCGCGGACTCGACATTGAAGTCCGTTTTCGCATTTTCCTTCAACGTTTGAACAATAAGTGCGCCGATCTTTCCCGGAACCGGCCAGCAAATGCCTTCCGGCAATCCAACTCCATCGTCCGCGACGAAGACGCGATACCGGTTGTCGCTCCGGCGCAGACATTCGATCGTGATCACGCCCTGTTCGCGACCATCGAATGCACGTTTGAAGGAGTTGGTCAGGATTTCATTTACAACTAGTCCGACCGACAGCGCGGTGTTGACGGAGACAGGCGCATATTCCATTTTCTGCTCGAGCCTAATTCCTCGACGGCGCAGGTGTTCATGACCGCGGCGGCGATCTGGCTCAAGTAGTGGCCGAGGTCGATCTCATCGCCGGCGCCGTCGTTCGAAAGCGTCTGGTAAAGCAGATGCAAGGACTCGATGCGACCGGCAAGCGTCTGCAGGTTGACCTTTTCGCCCCGTCTTTCGTTGCGGGCCTCGAGCCGCATCAGCGCGACGATCAGTTGAAGATTGTTCTTCACGCGGTGCTGCAGTTCCCGGAGCAGGATATCCTTGTCGCGAATCTGCCGTGCGTACTCCTCCCGTTCCGCGCGCGCCCTGTCGGTTATGTCGATCAGCGCGGCGATGCGATAATTTCTCGGTCCCGTCCTCGTTTTGAATGAGACCGGAGAACGCTTCGACGACAAGCGCCCTTGGGTGCTCCGCCCGGAAGGTGCCGAGAAACTCTTCTTCGCTTTTCAGCACGGACAGATCCAGCGTGACGTTTGAATCGTTTTCGTCCCTGAACCCAGCCAGAATCGACCAGCCCTTGCCGCGGCAATCGTTCACGTCCTGGCCGATTAGAGTTTCAAATGCTTTGTTCGCGTAACAGATGCGCTGATCGCCGCGAAAGAACTTCGACACCACGATGGCAATGGGGATGCAATCGAGGAACTGCTTGAACTCTTCCGTCTCGAGCGCCCTCGAGAGTTCCGCCGAGTCGAAGAGATCGTTGATCTGCTGCGCCGTGGTTTCCGATGGCTCTGGATCGGGTTGCTCGGATGACATGATCGGTCCCTTTCTTCAGCCCCATGGCGCTGCTGAGGCGGCGGCACTATGGCCAGCATCTTTACCGGCGCCGGTGGGAAACGGCCAATGATGGCACAGGTGAGGGACCGGCGTCGCCTGCGTAATCGGGAACGGAAAGTCATCCCCTCGACGACCGGAATGACCGAACGACTCATGCACGAAAGCAACAATGGCGACGTTTGGGCGCGCGCGTGCGATCTGGCCTCGAAGCCGTCCGACGTGAAACACCAGGCCGTTAGCGAGCGGTCCGCCGCGAACGGAGCCGAGGAGCAGGGCTCGTATACCATTGCCGCTCGGTCGCACTGAGTGGCCGGCCTGCGCGCCAGCCCCGGTGGCTGCGAAGTCGAACAGAGGGTGCTCCGCCGGTGGCCGCCCCACCGCGCTTCACGAGCTTTCGATTGCGCTCTCCCGGAGGTTGCGCTGAATGAGAGCAATATTGCGAACCGGTTTTCAGCGCAGGTCCGCCGGTAGAGACGACCTTGTCCTCCGTGGTTTCGGGACTGGGTCGCCTGTCTTTGGGGGAATTGGGGCAGCTACTCTGACCGCTCACCTTGTTCAAGATTCCGAATCCCAAAATCGAAAAATTGCGCTAGGATCGGGCTTTCCCGCATAGGGGCATTTCATGTTCGACACCTCCACCACCGCGCTTTTGCGCGCGGTTCTCGACGAAGTCTGCGAGAGCGTTTCGCGCCGCGAGATCGGAGCGCGCACCCACGTCGCCACGAAGATACTGGAAGCCGCCGCCCGCGGAGAGGTGTCGCCCGAAACTCTCAAGCAGGTCGGGCGTCAAGCTCTCTCGCAAGCCCCGACCATGTGGCGCTGACCGGGCGAGGAGGCGGGGGTGAATTTTCAGGTCACGGTGCTGAAGATCCTGGTGAGCTACCCGGATGGATTTGCCGTGATGGCCGACCTCAAGCGCGACATGGCGATCCTGGCGACCAGCGGTCGGGACTGGGCCGACCGCACCAAGCGGCTGGCGGCGCGCGTGCCGGACCTGGACATCTTTTCGCAAGGCCTCGTCGCGCGCGAGAGTGGCGGCTGGAAGATCACTGCCGAGGGGCGGACGGTGCTGGAACTCATGGAGGCGCGCCCGGTCGCCGACCTGGCGATAGAGACGGTACCGGCCGTAGATGCGCCGTTGCCGCCGCTGCCGCAGCCGGCCGAGCGGGCGAAGCGCCGTCGCGAACGTCGCGAGCGTGCGCGCGAGGCGCGTGAACGGGCCCGGGCGAACGCTTCCTCTGCGTAATGGCGCCCTGCAGACGTTCCTGGATCGAAGCCGTAGGTCATTGCGGCGAGAGAGCGACGCGAGCCATCGCGACTTAACGCAGCGCGCATCGTGCTCTTGTACTCTCGCAACAGGTTCTTCCGTGAGAACCGTCGGCCTTCGCCTCGCCGCATTGCTGCGATCGCGTATGTCGGCATGGGACTGATTGTTATGCGATGGACTTCCATCTTTTGACCGATGCCCTTCAGGTTTTCGTAGTTGCGCGACACCGAGCTTGATTTGACGATATCACCCACGCCTGGCGCCTCCATCACCGTTGCACTGATGCAAACTTCGTCGACTTCTGCGAGACCTTGCACGCGTGCGGCGATATTCACGTCCTGTCCGAAATAGTCGATCCGGTCGTTGAGCGTCACCGCAATCGCCCGCCCCCTGTGGACACCGACCTTGAGGCCCAGCGGTCGCGAAGCAGTCCGGTTGAATCGCGACAGCTCTTCGATCATCTCGATGGAGGGCGCACACCGCGTCCTGGGGACGCTCGAACCCGGCCATGACCGCGTCGCCAATCGTCTTGATAATGGTGCCGGATCGCTCACTGATGATCCTGTTCAAGATCTCGAAGTGTTGGCGAACCAAGAAATACGCGTTCACATCACCAACGCTTTCATACAGCGGGGTCGACTGCTTCAGATCGGTGAACAGAAAAGTCATGTCTGAGACTTTGATGCTCTCGCCCTCATCCACCAGCTGCGCCTTGTAGAGTTCGCGGAAGCTCGGGGTGAGCAGCAACCGCTTGCCCGAAAAAAACGGTTCATATTCGACCAGATGGGGCGCGAAACCGAAGGGATACTGGACGTACCAGAAGCGGCCGCGATCGCCGGCCGGCCCGCGAGGCAGAGTTGATTGCGATCTTCAAGGAAGCCACCCGACTCGAGGCAGACTTCTGGGAGATGGGCTGGCGCGCGGGCCAGCGTGTCGAATAGCCCCTTTGGTAGTTGTCAGGCTCATAACCTGAAGGTCATAGGTTCAAATCCTATCCCCGATTTGAACCTACCGTTCGACAAGGTTTTGAGTTTTAGGCGGACGATCGGAGGAAATATCGCAGATTCGCTCCGTGTGGGGAAAGGCGGTAGGGTCTTCCGCCACCAATCTGCGATATTGCTTGCGATCCTACGACTTTCAGCGATTTCGTGCGCCCGTCGAAGTGGGCTGACCTCCATCAACGCGACCAAATCGTCCCACGACTCGAGGTCTTACGGGAACGTTGAGCCCCACTTGATATTGCCGGTGGCCGTCCACCAAGGCGTCGGTTCGCAACTGTAATATCTTTGGTTTTGCATGCGGCGACAGGCCGAGGCCTCACGCTCAGCAGCGGACATATGCTGCCGAAAATTACCAGTATACGCCGATCGAAAGCCGAGCTTCGCGTTGGAAGCTCATATCACGGGACCGACGCCTATTGCGGCTTCCATTTGCCGCGAAACTCTCTCGGTGTAATTCCGGAAAATCGACGGAAAGCGCGAGTGAAATGCGCAGGGTCGGTGTAGCCCGAGGAAAATGCGACATCGATAATCTTGGCATTCGTGTCGCGCAGAAGTTTAGCGGCATTCTCAAAGCGGACGCCATCGAGCAAGTCAGAATATGTAACGCCCGCGCTTGAAAGTTTGCGCTGAAAGCTCCTGATGCTGATGCCGGCCATCTCTGCGATTTCTGCGATAGTTGGAATTCTATCGTCCAGGTAGGACGGCAGCATCAATTTGACTGCTGAGACGATTTCGTGGCCGGACGGCCCAACGTCGTCGCTATGTGAAGGCGCCGACGTCTCGACGGCGAGATTGGGGAGATCCAGAAATGAAACGGGAATATCGATCCACGAGGAATCCTGATCCGACATGAAGCGGGTATTTTGCCAGAACGACCGAGTCTCAAGGCTCGGTTCATAGCGGGCCTCGAAGGCCATGGTCGCCGGAACCCAATGGGGGCCGGAAAATTGCCTTACGATCTGCATCATGTAAACATTCTGAAGCCACTGCGAATGCTCAAGGTGCGGCATCTTGGCCGTGCCCGCGATCTTGCTGCAAATTCTCACGTGATCGCCGTTGCGCTCCAGCCACACACTCACAGTCGTGTCTTCAAGCGACGCCCATTTGCACAATTGCCGCAGGGCAACAAGTAGCGTCGGTGAGAAGCGGATGATGGCGCGCATCTTTTCGCTCACGTGGCAGAATTGCAGCCGGCGCGCAGCTTGAAATCCAATGTCTGTGATGGCTTGCGACCGCTGTGCGGCTTCCGCGAAACGTACCGCTTGCAGGATTGGGATATAGCGGTCGGCCTTCTCTTCCAAAGAAGCTGGAAGGCGAAACTTGGTCAGCAACGCTTCTGTTGGAGCCCCGATCTCGTCACAAATGGCAGCGACAGGAATGATGAATTGGCAACGGGTCAAAGGAATGGTCATTTTCTGTCTTTCGTGCAGAATTTGAGTTTCGGCGGCCTCTCCCGTTTCGAGATGCGGCTTGGCTGAACTGTCGAAAGCCTAACAGTTCTCGGTTGGCGCGTATTGCAAAATGTTGCCAGATGCATTTGGAGGCGGAAGGGGGGAGGGTCTGGGTTGACCGCTGGGAGCAGGCGCGCTGTTCGGTTTCGGCTTGGCGGCTTATGGCAAGACCGCTCACGATTCCCCACTCATGCTCCAGCAAGAAGAAGGCTAGACGAGGCGTCACGGCTCTTCACCAGATGTCTTCGGTCCCATGAAGCCAGTTCAAATACCTTCCCGATACTCGGTGCGGGCAGCGATTGCTGCCTCACTGTGTCACGGTGACGCAGCCCTTCAACGCACAGCACTCCAACTGGGGTTGAGCCCGCGCTCGTTGCAGCGTCATCTCGCCGGAATGGGCACCAGCTACAGTGACTTGGTTGCGGAAGTGCGCCTCGATACAGCCTGCTTCCTGCTTCTAGATTCCAACGAGCGTATATCGGACATCGCCTTGCGCCTCGGCTATGCGGGAACGAGTAGCTTCAGCCGTGTCTTCATGCGTTTGACAAAGATACAGCCTGTCATCTATCGGCGGCAGCGAGCTGTTCAAAGAAATGACAAGTCCCGACTCGGCAAGGAGCCGCATGCGGGCAATCAGCAGAAGCCGTCGCGACTGGCGCGAAATGGCAAGACATCTTCCCAGCCAAGCCGGAGTAACGTCGTGCGCCCTAGACAAGGGAAAAAACCGTTCTAACGGCACTGACTGAAGAACGTTAGCGTCAGCCCGCCACCGCTACGACAGGACAAGCGATGTTCATCATTCTCGTCAGCTACCTTGTCTTGATTTGGCTGGCATTTTCGAAGTTCAAGCTGATACGCCTGACCTGGTCGTCCGGAGCCGTCGCGGCCCTTGCAGGCATTGCCATTCTTGCCGTCTTCACGTCTTCATGGCGATGCTGAATTATCTCAGCCCGAACGGGCGCGTCGTGGTCGTATCACGTGTCGTGGAGGTGACGCCGAACGTC
>NZ_JBEPQI010000041.1:0-55121 GCF_040547725.1 Bradyrhizobium sp. LA2.1 | reverse complement strand
GATCCAGCGCCGCATTGGCGCCGGCTCCCTTCGGCATCAGCGCTTCCACAAAGCTCGGCTGTCCCGTCCGCTTGACCGCCATCGCTACCCTCCAACGCTTTGCCCTAGGGAATCACAATTGACGAATTACGCAACAGGCCCCTTGTGGGAGAAGGTGGCTCGCGTAGCGCGACGGATGAGGGGTATCTCTCCGCACGATTCAATCGTGAGAGGTTTGCTCGCGGAGAGATACCCCTCACCCGTCTCGCCGCTACGCGGCGAGCCACCCTCCCCCACAAGGGGGGAGGGAAAGAGCAACCTTAGAAACACGTCGTCCGTTCGGCGGCGACGTAGCCGAACAACAGGCCCGCGCCGAACAGCAGCACGAGGCCGGCGGCGCCGAATTCGATGCCGCGCATGAACAGCGCGCCGCCGCCGTCGCGCCCGGCGCTGAGGCGGGCGGCGATGTCCTTGGCGGAGACGGCGACGACGGCGATGGCCGCGACCGTAATGGCGGTGCCGAGTCCCATCAGCAAGGTCGCGGCGATGCCGGCCCAGAACAGGCCCTGCGCGAGCGCGAACACCAGCACCAGGATCGCACCCGAGCAGGGCCGGATGCCGACGGTCAGAATCGCAGCGAACCCGCGCCGCCAGCCGCCGGGACCGGCAAGCTCGCTCGGCGTCGGACCGTGGGAATGGCCGCAATGCTCGTCATGGACGTGGTCGTGCGCATGGTGGTGATGGGCGTGGGCGTGGGCGTGGGCGTGACCATGGTCGTGATGATGGTGATCATGACCGTGATCGTGGTCGTGATGATCATGGGCATCATGGTGATGGTGATGGTGATGGTGATGGCCGTGATCGTGATGGTCATGCGGCACGCCGGCGATCGCCGGCACCGGCTGGACCGCCTGGAGCGCGCGGATGAAGGTGCGGCCCTTGACCCAGACCAGCCGCAGGCCGAACAGCGCGATCAGGCCGTAGCTCGCGATCTCGATTGCGCCTTCCGCCTTGCACATGGTCTTGGCGGTGGCGTTCAGCACCCAGGCCGAGATGCCGACGATCAGGATCGCCACCAGCGACTGCATCAGCGCCGAGGCAAACGACAGCGCGATGCCGCGCCGCGCGGTCTCGCGGTTGGCGACGAGATAGGAGGCGATCACCGCCTTGCCGTGGCCGGGGCCGGCGGCGTGGAAGATGCCATAGGCAAAGGAGATGAAGAGCAGCGTCCACACCGCCGAGCCGTCGGACTTCGCGGCGCGAATGGTCGCCGACATCTGGCGATAGAATTCCGACTGCTTTGCCAACAGCCAGCCGATGACGCCGCTGGCCTCGGGCTCCGCGGCCTGCGCCGGGCGTGGTGCGCCGAACGGATTTTGCGCGAGGAGATCGTGAAGCGCGGCGTCCGCCACACCCAGCACGACGACAGCCGCAGCGCAGGCAAGCAGCCCGCGTGCGAACGGGGAGAGTTGCGGCTTCAAGGGCAATCCACCGTGATCTTGTTAGCGAACATCATGCCGAAATTCGAGTTCTCACCGTTCAGGAAGGTCTGCTCGTTGAGCTTCTGCGCGGCGGCGGAGCCGTCGTTGGGACGATCGAGCTTCATCTGGCAGCCGGCGGGCGCGCCGACCAGCTTGACCGGATTGTCCTTGGCCATCTGGAAGTCGATGAAATAGGAGCGGTCGAACACTTCGAGCACCAGCTGCTTGGGCTTGACCGGGTTCTTCAGCGGCAGCGTGAAGTGCAGGGTCAGCACGGTATCCTTGTAGTCGAGGAAGTAGTCGACCGGCTCGTTAAAACGCTCCTTCTTGCCGTCGCCTCGCGCGAAGGTGAAGTAGGCGTATTCCTTCAGCGACTCGACATTGGTCTGCGCCAGCGGCCCGAGCTCCTCGCGCGTATAGGCGCCCTTGGTCTTGCTCTCGAGCCCCTGCAGGGCATAGGCCGAGAACATGTCATCAAAGGTCCAGGCGTGGCGGACGCCGGTGATCGAGCCGTCGGGGGCGTAGAGCAGCTCGCTGGTCGCGGTGATCCAGACATGCGGATGCGCCCGCGCCGCTCCGGCTGCGAACGTCATCGCAGCGGCGAGCAACAGGCCGAACAGGGCACGCATGCCCATCAGGCTGCCTTGGCGCCATCGAGCAGGCCGCGCCGGCGGAGCAGTGCGTCGGGCTCCGGCGGGCGGCCGCGAAAGGCTTCATAGGCGGCCTCGGGATCGACCGATCCGCCCGAGGAGTAGATGTCGTCGTGCAGGCGCTTTGCCACCGCAGGATCGAAGATGTTGCCGGCCTCCTCGAAGGCGCCGAAGGCGTCGGCGTCCATCACCTCCGACCACATGTAGCTGTAGTAACCGGCGGCATAATGGTCGCCGGAGAAGATGTGGCCGAACTGCGTGGGCCGGTGGCGGAGCGAGATCTCCTCGGGCATTCCGATCTTCTCCAGCTCCTTCTTCTCGAAGGCGCGAACATCCTGCGCGGCAGAAGCCGGCTGGGTGTGGAATTCGAGATCGACCAGCGCCGAGGAGACGAACTCGACCGTGGCAAAGCCCTGGTTGAACTTTCGCGCGGCGAGGAAGCGCTGGAGCAGATCGTCCGGCAGCGGCTCGCCAGTCTGGTAGTGGCGGGCGAACTGCTGCAGCACCTCCGGCCGCTCCTGCCAGTGCTCGTAGAGCTGGGAGGGCAGCTCGACGAAGTCGGTGAACACCGCGGTGCCCGAGAGTGACGGATAGGTCACATTGGAGAGCATGCCGTGCAGGCCGTGGCCGAACTCGTGGAACAGGGTGCGGGCATCGTCGGGCGAGAGCAGCGAGGGCTCGCCGTTGGCGCCCTTGGCGAAGTTGCAGACATTGATGACGAGCGGCGCGATCTCGCCGTCGAGCTTCTGCTGGTCGCGTAGCGAGGTCATCCAGGCGCCGGAGCGCTTCGACGGCCGGGCGTAGTAGTCGCCGTAGAACAGCGCCTTGTGCTTGCCGTCCGGCCCCTTCACCTCCCAGACCCGGACATCCGGGTGCCAGGCCGGCACGTCCTTGCGCTCCTCGAAGGTGATGCCGAACAGGCGGGTGGCGCAGTCGAAGGCGGCGGCGATCATGTGATCGAGCGTGAGGTACGGCTTGATCGCGGCGTCGTCGAAATTGGCGCGCTGGAGGCGGAGTTTTTCGGCATAGAAACGCCAGTCCCAGGGCGCGAGCTTGAAATTGCCGCCCTCTTCCGTGATCAACGCCTGCATCTCGTCGCGGTCGGCGAGCGCGCGCGCCCGCGCCGGCTTCCAGACCCGCTCCAGCAGGCCGCGCACCGCATCCGGCGTCTTGGCCATGGAATCCTCGAGCCGGTAGGCGGCGAAGGTCGGATAGCCCAGAAGCTTGGCGCTCTCCTCGCGCAGTTGCAGGATCTCGACGATGGTGCCGTTGTTGTCGTTGGCATTGCCGTTGTCGCCGCGCGCAGTGAAGGCCTTGTAGACCTTCTCGCGCAGGTCGCGGCGGGCCGAGCTCTTCAGGAACGGCTCGGTCGAGGAGCGCGACAGCGTGACG
The DNA here is from genome assembly GCF_040547725.1 of Bradyrhizobium sp. LA2.1. Taxonomy (NCBI): domain Bacteria; kingdom Pseudomonadati; phylum Pseudomonadota; class Alphaproteobacteria; order Hyphomicrobiales; family Nitrobacteraceae; genus Bradyrhizobium; species Bradyrhizobium sp. LA2.1. The sequence goes on along the minus strand of NZ_JBEPQI010000041.1, from coordinate 51,619 downwards.
ATGGCCTTGCCGTCCATGCCGCGCTCTTCCGCCGCAGCCTTGGCGGCTGCGACGAAGCTCTCCGGCAGGCCCTCGCGGTCGGCCTCCCCCAACTCCATGAACCACTCCTGCTCGTCGCCAAGCAGGTGGTGGCTGAAGCCGGTGCCGAGTTGGGCGAGCTTCTCGTTGATCTCCGCCATCCGCGCCTTGGCCTCTTCGGAGAGGCCGGCACCGGAACGGTGGAACCGGGTGTAGGTGCGCTCCAGCAGGCGGAGCTGCTCGGGCGAAAGACCAAGAGCGGCGCGGTTCTCGTGCAGATGGGCGATGCGACCAAACAGCACGGCGTTCATCATGATCGGATTCCAGTGCCGCGCCATCCGCAAGGAGACCTCCTTGTCGATCTCCAGGATGGCCGGGTTGGAATGCGCCGAGACGAGGTCGTAGAAGACCGCCGCGACCTTGGTGAGGAGCTTGCCGGAGCGCTCCAGCGCCGTGATGGTGTTGGCGAAGTCGGCGGCCGCCGGATCGTTGGTGATCGCCGCGATCTCGGCGGAGTGATCGGCGAAGGCCTGCTCGAAGGCCGGCAGAAAGTGCTCGGGCTTGACCTCGTCGAAGGGCGGGGTCGCAAACGGCGTCACCCAGGCCTTCAGCAGCGGGTTGGTCTCGGGGTCCGTGGTTTGGCGGGGGTCTGACATCGCAAGTCCCGGTTTTTGTGGCTCGATTGTTGGGGTCAGCTATAGCACGCGATGGGGCTTTTTTGGGCCATTTGCCCTTGCTCCCGGCCGCCTTTTCGGGGAGATTGCGGCCCTCGAAGCCACGGACCCCAGAGCTCATGAACGCGCCTGCCTCCTCTTCCCGTCAGATCGTCTGGCCAAGCGTCATCACTGTCGTCAGCGCGGCCATCCTGATCGGCGCCGAAGTATTCGGCGCCGCGTTCGCCGGCGGCTGGGCGCTCGCGATCCTGTTCGGGCTCGGCGATCAGGGCACGCACATCCTCCAGGCTGTGCTGTTCGCGCTCGGCGTGCTCGTGATGACCGCGTTCATCCGCGCGGCTCAGCGCGTCGAGCCGTTCACGAAGCGCCGCTGACGCTTCCTCGCGCGCGCAAGACGCGCGCACGGCTGAGAAAACTTAACGCGCGTTCATCTTCCGCGCCGCTCGCGCAACACTGCGCAAGCAGATGTTAGGCAATTCTGTCCTCAGCCTAAAAAAATTCTTGCGAAGCTGAGTCAAAACGCTTATGTGCGCTCTTGCCCAATTTCGCACGTGCCTGTGGTCGTGTGTCAGTCGGTAGGTATCCGGACAAGAGGCCGGACAGCCGCCAAGGGGTGAAGAAGCCGAGGGGCTCTTCGGAAGTGCGGAAGTCGCGAGACCGAAAGGTCGGACGAGGAAGCAAACCCGGAGCGTCCAGCATCTCTCTCAAAGAGATGCCTAGTCGAAGGTGACTTCACTTTTTGCAACCGTGACTGGCAGCCGGAGGCGAACCGGCGCACCCCGCTCTCAACGGGGGACGCGACTTAAAGCAACGACGGATCGGGCTTTTTTGGTCTCTACCGGCAGTCCAACGCCGGCGCGGGCTACTGAAAAGGCTTGTCCTTCATTGCCAGGTGTGCGGGCGGGAAATTCCCAACCAATCCACGGCAGCACAGTCTGATGTGAGTCTTTGGCTCGTCACGCCTCCATCGCGTGATCTGGCCGGAGCGCTCTTATCCGACGACATTTTTTGAACGGATCCCCGTCGCTGGGCCGTTTGGGAGAGTGCTATGACCGAACGTATTCAGGAATTCCTGCGCAACCGCCGCAGCGAGGGCCGGGACACCGAGCCTTGCCTCGTCGTCGACCTCGAGGTCGTGCGCGACAATTACCAGACCTTTGCCAAGGCGCTGCCCGACAGCCGCGTGTTCTATGCCGTCAAGGCGAACCCGGCGCCGGAAGTGCTGTCCCTGCTGGCATCCATGGGCTCCTGCTTCGACACCGCGACAGTCGCCGAGATCGAAATGGCGCTGGCCGCGGGTGCGACGCCCGACCGCATCTCCTTCGGCAACACGATCAAGAAGGAGCGCGACATCGCGCGCGCCTTCGCGCTCGGCATCCGGCTGTTCGCGGTCGACTGCGTTCCTGAGGTCGAGAAGGTCGCCCGTGCCGCTCCCGGCGCGAAGGTGTTCTGCCGCATCCTCTATGACTGCGCCGGCGCCGAATGGCCGCTGTCGCGCAAGTTCGGCTGCGACCCGGAAATGGCTGTCGACGTGCTCGACGTTGCCAAGCGCCTGGGCCTGGAGCCGTGCGGCATCTCCTTCCATGTCGGCTCGCAGCAGCGCAAGGTGAAGGCGTGGGACCGTGCGCTGGCGATGGCCTCGCAGGTGTTCCGCGACTGCGCCGAACGCGGCATCAACCTCTCCATGGTCAACATGGGCGGCGGCTTCCCGACCAAGTACCTGAAGGACGTGCCGCCGGTGGTCACCTACGGCCGCTCGATCTTCCGCGCGCTGCGCAAGCACTTCGGCAACCAGATTCCGGAGACCATCATCGAGCCGGGTCGCGGCATGGTGGGCAATGCCGGCATCATCGAATCCGAAGTCGTGCTCATCTCGAAGAAGAGCGACGAGGACGAGGTGCGCTGGGTGTATTTGGACATCGGCAAGTTCGGCGGTCTCGCCGAGACCATGGACGAGTCGATCCGTTACGCCATCCGCACCCCGCATGACGGTGCGGACATGACGCCGTGCGTGCTCGCAGGCCCGACCTGCGACAGCGCCGACGTGCTGTACGAGAAGAGCCCGTATCCGCTCCCCGTCACGCTCGAGATCGGCGACAAGCTGCTGATCGAAGGCACCGGGGCCTATACGTCGACCTACTCGGCGGTTGCGTTCAACGGCATCCCGCCGCTGAAGACGTACCACATCTGATTTGCCGCATCTGATCCGCCTCTCGTTTTGAGGCCTGACGAACCCGGGAGCCGGTCCGCCGGCTCCCTTCCTGACATTGCCATTCTGACGACGTCTTGAGCCGGCGTGCTTCTCGCACGCGGGTTCAAGCGGGGACTGACGCGCCATGACTGCTTTTCGGAAGCCACAAGTCGCCCTCACTTCGAAAGCCGCTCCGTTCGCGATCCGTGCGGAACGTGCTGCCGACGTCGCCGCCCGTGAAGCGCTGCTGGATGCAAGCTTTGGCGAGAACCGCCATGACCGCACCTGCCAGCGCCTGCGCGACGGACGTGCACCTGCCGCAGGCCTTGCCCTGTCGGCTGTGCGCGAGGGGACACTCGTGGGAACCGTGCGTCTGTGGCACGTCAGCGCCGGAGGCAGACCCGCTTTGGTCCTCGGACCGCTGGCGGTGGACCCTGCCTTCCGCGAGCTCGGGATCGGCGCCGCGCTGATGCATCAAGCGCTGGCCGCCGCCCGGGCACGTGGGCATGCCGCCGTAATCCTGCTCGGCGATGCCTCCTATTACGCCCGCTTCGGCTTCTCGCCCGAAAAGACCGGCGCATTGATGCTGCCCGGCCCGTTCGAGCGCGATCGCCTGCTGGCGATCGAATTCCAGGCCGGTGCGCTGGATGGCGTTGAGAGGATGATCGTGCCGACCGGCACGGCCCTGCCCAAACGGAGGGTAGTTCGCGCCCTCCAGGCGCACGCGGCCTAAGGGATTGCCATGATGGCGACGACTTAAGCCGCATCCCGCGGCGATGCCCGCGCGCGCCCTTTCCTTTAGGGTTGCGCGGGCCTGAGAAACGCCCTTTAACCCGCCAAACACCCCCTTCAGTCGAGGCCCACGACCATGTCCCGTCGCCTGATCTCCACCGGCTCTCCCCTTGAGAAGACCGTCGGCTACAGCCGCGCCGTGATCGACGGCGAGTTCGCCTTCGTCGCCGGAACCACCGGCTATGACTACACGACGATGACGATGCCATCAGATGTCACGAGCCAGTCACGCAACTGCTTCAAGACCATCGAAGCCGCCCTGAAGGAGGGCGGATTCGAGATGGCCGATATCGTCCGTGCGACCTACTACGTCACCGACGCCAGCTACATCGATGCCCACTTCGCCGTCTGCGGCGAGGTTCTCGGCGACATCAGGCCGGCTGCGACGTTGCTTGTCGTCTCTGCCCTCGCCAAGCCCGAGATGAAGGTCGAGATCGAAGTCACCGCCAAGCGCCGCAGCGCCTGATCCACCCCCCACCCTTTGTCTGCCAGCACGTTCCGGAGAAACCATCCCATGAGCCACCCCTCGCAGATCTACGCGAAGATCACTGGTCCCATCGTCATGGTCGGCTTCGGCTCCATCGGCAAAGGCACGCTGCCGATGATCGAGCGGCATCTCGACTACGACAAGTCGCGCGTCACCGTGATTGATCCCAAGGACGAGGGCCGCAAGGCGCATTGCGAGAAGCAGAACGTCCGCTTCATCCAGAAGGCCGTGACCCGGGACAATTACCGGGAGTTGCTGACCCCGCTGCTCACCGAAGGCGGCGGCCAGGGTTTTTGCGTCAATCTCTCGGTCGATACCGGCTCGACCGACATCATGGAGCTCTGCAACGAGCTCGGCGCGCTCTATATCGACACCGTCAACGAGCCCTGGCTCGGCTTCTATTTCGATTCCTCGAAGGGCCCGGAAGCGCGTTCCAACTACGCGCTTCGCGAAGTGACGCTGGCCGCCAAGAAGGCGCGCCCGGCGGGCTCGACGACGGCCGTCTCCTGCTGTGGCGCCAATCCCGGCATGGTCTCCTTTTTCGTCAAGCAGGCGCTGCTCAATGTCGCCGCCGATCTGAAGCTCAATGCTCCCAAGCCGAAGACCAAGGCCGAGTGGGCCGACTTGATGCGGCAGGCCGGCATCAAGGGCATCCACATCGCTGAACGCGACACCCAGCGCTCCAAGTCACCGAAAGAGCCTGACGTCTTCGTCAACACCTGGTCGGTGGAAGGTTTCCTGTCGGAAGGCGTGCAGCCGTCCGAACTCGGCTGGGGCACCCATGAAAAATGGATGCCCGGGAATGCGCGCACCCACGAAGCCGGCTGCGGCGCGGCCATCTATCTGATGCAGCCCGGCGCCAACACGCGCGTGCGCACCTGGTGCCCGACCCGCGGCGCGCAGTACGGCTTCCTCGTCACCCACAACGAGTCGATCTCGATCTCCGATTACTTCACGGTGCGCGACGCATCAGGCACGGCGGTCTACCGGCCGACCTGCCACTACGCCTACCATCCGGCCGACGATGCCGTGCTGTCGCTGCACGAAATGTTCGGCCGCGCCGCGAAGATGCAGGAAAAGCACCACATCCTCGATGAGAACGAAATCGTCGACGGCATCGACGAGCTCGGCGTGCTGCTGTTCGGCCACGACAACAATGCCTATTGGTACGGCTCGCAGCTCTCCATCGAAGAGACGCGCAAACTCGCGCCGTATCAGAACGCTACCGGCCTGCAGGTGACCTCCGCCGTGCTCGGCGGCATGGTGTGGGCGCTGGAAAACCCGAACGAAGGCATCGTCGAAGCCGACGAGATGGATTTCGATCGTCTGCTGGAAATCCAGCTGCCATATCTCGGCCCGGTGAAGGGTTTCTACACCGACTGGACGCCGCTGACGGATCGTCCGGGACTGTTCCCGGAAGATATCGACACGAGCGATCCCTGGCAGTTCCGGAATGTCCTGGTGCGTTGACCTCTCAGCGCTTCCGGTTGATAGCGATGCCCGGCCTTGTGCCGGGCATTTCTTTTTGCCGACCTATTTCGCCAAGTAATCGAACGCCACGCTGCCGAGCCCGAGCGTCAGGTCCGCTTTGAAATGCAGCGCCGAGACCACCTCGCGCACCGGCAGGCGGGCGACGTCGCAGAGTGCGTGGGGAAACAGGCCGAGCGCGGCAGGGCCGGTCCATGCTTCCTTCAGCACGACGTCATCGAGATGAAACCGCACCAGCTCGCAGATCCGCGGGCTGCCGTCGACATGCGGGATGATCTTCAGGATGAAGTTCGGCGCCGCCATCGATTTCAGCACCATGTCGTGGTCGACCTTGCGGTGCTTGTAACCCATCGTGGCCGAGGCGCAGAGGACCGAGCCGTAATGCAGCGAACCGACCAGGACGTCGCTCTCGATCGCGATCTTGGGCCTAGCGAGCTTCTTCGGAAAGCCCCACAGCTCGCGGCCGCCGGCGATCGGGGCCTCGTCGTCCAGATACATCGCGTGGGTGTAGCCGCCCTCCTCGCCCTTGAAGCGAACCGGAATCACCTGCCCGGTTTCGGTGTAGTCGCCGAATCCGGTCGAGTCGGGCATGCGGATGAATTCGTATTTCACCACCGGCTCGGCCACCTCAAGCGGCTCGGGCACAATGGCGGCGAGGGCTTCGGGATCGGTCCTGTAGGTGATGATGAAATATTCGCGGTCGAAGAAGCGATATGGCCCCGGCGGGAATGCCGGGTTGGTGAGCGGCATCGAATAGGCGGTGCGGCGGACGTCTTCGATCTTCATGGGAGGCCCCATCTGTCGTTGGCGCGACAGATTATGGAACGGGCCGCCTGCCGAGGCGAGATCAAATGCGCGTCACAACGCGCCGGCCGCCGGGCTACTTCTCCTTGATCGGCGGCGCGATCTTCTCCGCGGGCGCCGCCGGCAGCGCCGGCTTGGTCGCCGCGCCCTGCGTCTGCGGGTCGGGGCGCGCGGGCTCGGGAGCCGGCGTGGTCGGCCGGTCGCCGCCGGGCTTGGCCTGCGCGGGTGTCTTGTCCTGATCGTTGGACGGCGTGCCCTGGAGCGGTTGTGTCGCCTGCGCCGTCTGCATCCGGCTCTCGGCCCGGATCTGCGCCAGCGAGAGACCTGACACCACGACGCCTGCTGCGAACAGCGAGCAGGCGATCATCAGGTCGCGTTTCAGTCTGCGCTTGTCGTTTGGGCCGGGCATGTCGATCACCGCCTTTATCCGCGGAGTCAACGAACTTGCCCGACTGCGGTTCCATGGCGGACGAGGCGGGAACCGTGCCTTCGCGCCAAAACGCCGCGCTCAGTCTGAGGTGCTGACTTCCCAGGTGGCGTGGCGCACGCCCGGCAGGTGCTGGAGATCGGTCGCCACCGCGTTCAGCTCGTTCGGATCCACTGCGGTCGCAACCAGCTTTGCGACGACCTCGAGAATATCATCCCCGATCTCAACCACGTCGATATCGGCCACCGGATATTTCGCGGCCTCCAGCTTTTCAGCGAGCCGGTCGCGCATGTCGGGCAGGGCGTCAGCCGCGACGGCGAGCTTGAAATAATAGGTCGCCTCCGAGGCCTTCTCGTTCAGCGGAATGCGGTTGATGGCGTTGACCAGCGGGCGCAGCATGGTGTTGCCGGCGATGACGAACACGGTCAGCGCGGCCGCCTGCGCGACCATGTCGGCGCCGGCACAGGAGCCGACCGCGGCCGAGGCCCACAGCGTCGCCGCGGTGTTGAGCCCGCGCACGTCCATGCCCTGCTTCATGATGACGCCGGCGCCGAGGAAGCCGATGCCTGATACGACATAGGAGATCACGCGGACCGCGCCGTCGGCGCCGGTCAGGTGCATGGCGAGATCGACGAAGGCGGCGGCACCGACCGCGACCAGCACGTTGGTGCGCAGGCCGGCGGTGCGCTGGCGGTACTGCCGCTCGGCGCCGATCAGCGTGCCCAGCACGAACGCTGTGAACAGGCTGACCAGCGTGTCGGCGAAGTCAGCAATCTGGAAGGTCGTCAAAAACCGCATGGTCCCTCGCACGGGTTGGCACACGATCTATGCGAGAGTGCCGACGAGGTCAATTTGAACGGGCACCGGCTGTGGAAGCCGATGCCCGGTCGTCTTATTTTCTCTGCCTTAGTGAGCGGCCGCGAGCAACGTCTGCTGCGGCGGCGTATAGCTCAGCACTGTGCCGCCATTGCCGTCGGCCGAGAGCGCGAAGGACGAGGCCGAGTATTGCGCGAGCAGAGCCCAGGAGTAGCTCTGGCCGCCGTCGGTCGTGACCGTCAGATTGTTCGCGCTGTCGACATCGAGGCTGCTGATCACGGTATTGCGGAAGTCGATGGTGTCATCGGCGCCGAAATTGGCGATCGAGCCGGCCAGGCCCGCCGGTATGTCCAGCACCAGCGTTGCGCCGCCGGAGCCGCCGAAATCGACGTTCTGGAGCAGGCCGCCAGCGTAGACATGCTCGCTGCCGCCATCCAGATGCGCGTTCGAGACGTTGCCGCCCGCCCCCACATCCTGCTCGCCACCGCCGCTGACGGTCGTTGCGGTCGCAGCACCTGCGACGAACTGATAGCCGCCATTGATCGTTGCGCCGCCGTCAGTGGCGCCGGCGTCCACGTATTGGAAGCCGCCGGCTGCGATCGTCGTGCCCGTTGTCGCGCCACCGGAGCCGACATATTGCCGCCCACCGGCATTGATGACGGTGCCGGCAGCGTGGCCATTGCCGAGCACCTGCTGATTGCCGTCGAGCACGGTGTCGGTGACGGTACCGTCGGCAACGTCCTGATAGCCGCCCGCAGCAACGGTGGTGCCGCTGGCACTGCCGCCCTGATAGACGTGCTGGGCGCCGCCACTCGCGACGAGGACGCCATTCGCCGTGCCGTAATCGTATTGATTGCCGCCGGCGCCCACCGTCGTGCCCGTCGCCGTTCCGCTCAGATATTGCGTTCCGCCGTCGATTGTCGAGTTGACGTCGCGGCCGCCGGCGGCAACGGACTGTTGTCCGCCAGCCTTGATCGTGGTGTGGGCCGAGGTGCCGTTGGCGTAGACCTGCCCGAAACCGTACAACAGGGTATCTGTCGCACGCCCACCGGCGCGGATGTCCTGATAGCCGCCGGCTTCGATCGTCGCGCCGGTCGTGCCGGTGCCAAAAACATGCTGCTGGCCGCCGTTCTTGACCACCGATCCGGTCGAGATGCCGTAGTCTTCTTCGATTCCGTTGCGCAAGACGGTCGCCCCGACCGAGGTGCCGCGGACGACAAGGCTCGGGTTGAAGGACGAGGAGGCCGCCGCAACGATCGCGTTCTCAAGTGAGGCGCCGCTCGCCAGCGTGTAGCCAAAGGCGAGAGGGATCGATTGCGACACGCCGGTATTGCCGGCGGCGTCGCGCAGACGGGCCGTCACATAGGAAAGTCTGGTTGCCGGAGACAGATTGTCCAGCCGCCACGTGCCGTCGGCGGCGCTGGTGACCGCGTGATCCGTTGGACCAAACGACAAGGTGAGCGCGGAGGTCGCGTCGGCCAGGTCGAGCGTGCCCCGGACGGTGATCGAAAAGGGCGTTGCATCGGAATTTTCGATGCTCGTGATCGCGAGGACGGGCGCGGTCGCATCGACGGTAAAGGTGAATGCGGGCCCGGGATTGCTGTGGTTGCCCAGGCTATCCGTGGCGGTCGCGGCGTAGCTGTAGGTCGAACCGTCCTGGAGGCCGGACACGCCGAGGCTCCAGCTGCCGTCGCTGCCAACCGTGGTGACGCCAACGACGGAATTGTCGCCGGCATTCGTGACCGTGACGGTGTCTCCGGCATTGCCGGAGCCGGACAGGGTCGTCGTCCCGCCGTGGAAATGCGCCGCGTTGACGTAATTTTTCCCGTCTGCACCCGGCGTCACGTCCGCATCGACGATGGTCAGGGCCGGCGGCGTGCGATTGATCGTGTATCCCGTGACGGTCGGAGTGGGAGCGGTGAGGAAAACGTCCTCGCCGGTCGAGGAGTTGCTCGTCCTGAACTCGACGATCACGTCGGCCTTACCGTCTCCATTCAGATCGTTCGCCACCGATATGTTCTGCACGCTGGCGTCGAGCGGCAACGTCACTACCGGACCGAACGTGCCGTCACCACGGCTGTAGAAGGTCGAAAGCGTATTGTTGCTGGTTGCCAGCACGGCGATGTCCGCTTTGCCGTCGCCATTGAGGTCCGCCGCAGCCAAGTCCCAAATAGCTGCCGGTGTCAGGAAGGTCTGCGGCGATGCGAAGGTGCCGTCGCCGTTACCGAGCAAGATCGCAATTGAGTTGTTGGTTCCGAGTGCAAGATCAAGCTTGCCGTCGCCGTTGAAGTCGCCGCTGCGGGCGATCGAGGCGGTGCCAGCCCCGATCGGGGATTGGAACGTGCCGTCGCCGTTGCCAAGCCGTACGGCAACCGCCGAACCGCTCTGCACCACCAGGTCGGTCTTTCCGTCGCGGTTGAAATCTCCGCCCGCGATGAGCCCGGAGACATCCGTGGCGACCGGCGATCCGAAAGAGCCATCGCCGTTACCGAGCAGCAGCGACGTGCCAATATTATTCGACATGATCACGTCGGCCTTGCCGTCGCCATTGAAGTCGGCAAGCGCCCTGATATTGCCGCCAGTACTCCCACCCGTCGCATACTTCGTCGTCGCCGCGAACGTGCCGTTGCCGTTGCCCAGCTTGACGTCCAGGGTCCCGGTGAAGAGGTTGCCCATCAGAACGTCCAGCTCGCCGTCGCCGTTGACGTCGGCGAGTTGAATCGATCCTTCCAGCTCCGAAGTTCCGGTCAGCGAGGTTTGCGTGAACTGGCCCGTGCCGTCATTGGTCCTGACATCGAGAAAATATGCGGAAGCGCTGACGGTCCGGATATACACCATATCCTGCTTGCCATCGCCGTTGACGTCGCCGACCGCCGCCGTGTTGATGATGCTGAAGCGCGGGCCGGCCATCTGCGACTCGGACTGGAATGGCCCGATATAATAGCCGCTGGAATCGTGCACATTGGTGCCGGTCAGTTGCAGCCCCAGCGAACCGCTGCCCAAGCCGGTGTTGACCGTGACCGTGTAGCTCGCACCGTTGCTGCCAGCCACCGGCGTGATGTCCGTGATGCCGGCGCCGTTGATGCTCCCCGTCGTGGCGAGGGTGAACTGATCGACCGTGACGCCGGAAACCGGCTTCGAAAAGGTGACGGTGTAGTGCACGACCGACGCGTCGGTCGACGACGGATCGGTGCCTGTGATGCTGACGAGCGTCGGAAGAACGGGGATGGGTGGCATGGGGATTCCCTGGGGTGAACGTCGATGCGAGGATTCGAATTGCACACTGGCACCGGACCGGCCGGCGCCAGGCGCAACTCATCGCGCGGCAGCAATTCGAAATTGCACGCCGCGCTCTCTACATCTGCGACCCTACAGAGGCTGCTTGTCGGTTATGTTACACGTTAACAAAAATAACATAACGGGGAGAGGCTGTGGACAACGCCTCACAGCTCCAGCAATCCGCCGTCGCCGTTCTCGTCGGCAAAGGCCAGCAGCGTGCCCTTGGCGTTCCAGGCAATCGCGGCGACCGGAGGCGTGCCATTGCGGCGAACGAGGATCTCGGCGCCGTCCTCGAGCCGTACCATCAGCACGGTGCCGTCGCTGTAACCGGCGGCGAGGACGTCGTTCTTCGGATGGCAGGCGACCACCGACACGCGCGCCTGCAGCGGCGCGAGCATCGCGGGCTCCTTGCCCATCGGGCCGTCCTTGCTGCCGAACGGCCAGATGATGACTGTGTCGGCACCCGAAGTCGCCAACCCTTTGCCGCCCGCGCTCCATGACATCGAGCGGACGCGGCCGGGATAGCCGGTCATGCGCATGTGCCTGTTGTCGGCGAGCCGCCAGCCGTGCAGCGCCGCCTCGTGCATCGTGGTGACCAGGAACTTGTTGTCCGGGCTGAAGGTGACGCCGAGATGGGAGCCGGCCCAGGGCAGGAATTCGGCTGAGCCTTCCATGTTTGGAAACCACAGCGTCGCGCCGTTGTAATGGGCGATCGCGAGCCGCAGGCCCTTCGGCGCGAACGCGAGACCGCCGACGGTCGAGGGCACCTCGAGCGACTTCTCCTCGGTCTTGCCGCTCTTGACGGTGGCCGTCTTGCCGGCCGACCAGGCATAGGCCCCGTCGGGATGCAGCGCCACCGCGTCGATCCAGCGCCGCTTGGGGTCGGTGGCGAGCAGCGTCACCTCACCCTTGGCGTCGAGCGACACGACCTTGCCGTCGTCGCCGCCCATGATGAGGCGCTTGCCGTCGGAGGCGGTCGACAGAATGCCGCTACTATGCACGGCGACCGTCGTGATCTCGCCCTTGGCGTCGACGAACGCGACATTCTCCTCGCCGCCGACGAAGGCGGCGCGGGGCCCAAGGAAATACACCGAGGTCACGCCCATGCCGAGCGTAACAGGCTTGACGCGATCGGTGACGGAGACGATCGAGGCGGAATCGGGGGCCGGCGTAAACTCTTTCATCACGAGACGATGCAGCTCTCAAAACCCTCGCGAATGGCCTTTTCCGGCAATTCGCGACCGATGAAGACGAGGCGGCTCTCGCGCGGCTCGCCGTCCTTCCACTTCCGCTGGTGGTTGCCCTCCAGCATCATGTGGACGCCCTGGAAGACATAGCGGTCATCATCGTCGTGGAAGGCGAGGATGCCCTTGGAGCGCAGGATCTTGCCGCCCTCGACCTGCACCAAATTCTGGAGCCAGGGCATGAACACGTTCGGATCGAGCGGCTTGTCGGTCTTGAGCGACAGCGACTGCATGTCCTCGTCGTGATAGTGCTTCAGGCCGTGGCCGTGATCATGGTGGTGATGGTCGTGGCCATGATGGTGATGATCATGGTCGTGGTCATGATCATCGGCCTCCAGGAAATCCGGCTCGATGTCGAGGATGCGGTCGAGGTCGAAGGCGCCGCGATCCAGCACGTCCGCTAGGGCGACCGAGCAGCGCTCGGTGCGATGCAGCTTGGCATAGGGGTTGATCGCGCGGATGCGGGCCTCGACCTCGGCAAGCTCCGGCTTGGTGACGAGATCGGTCTTGTTCAGCACGATGACGTCGGCGAACGCGATCTGGTTCTTGGCCTCGGGCGCATCCTTGAGCCGGTCCGACAGCCATTTGGCGTCGGCGACCGTGACGACCGCGTCGAGCCGCGCGTTCTTCTGCACGTCCTCGTCGACGAAGAAGGTCTGGGCCACGGGCGCGGGATCGGCGAGACCGGTGGTCTCGACGATGATGGCGTCGAACTTGCCCTTGCGCTTCATCAGGCCGTCCATGATGCGCACGAGGTCGCCGCGCACGGTGCAGCAGATGCAGCCGTTGTTCATCTCGAACACTTCCTCATCGGCGCCGATGATGAGGTCGTTGTCGATGCCGATCTCGCCGAATTCGTTGACGATGACGGCGTATTTCTTGCCGTGGTTTTCCGACAGGATGCGGTTCAGCAGCGTGGTCTTGCCGGCGCCGAGATAGCCGGTCAGCACGGTCACGGGAATTTTTTGGGACGCTTCAGACATGACAACTCCGGGTCGGGCTTTTCCGCGCGACGCACGGCGGGGTGGCCCCCTGCCCTAGTGGTCAAGCGCGCTGGTCAGGGCCTTTATATTGTGCCTGACCATATCAATGTAAGTGGGTGCAAGCCCCTTTTCGCCGGTCAAACCGTCCGAAATCAGGGTCCCGCCGACCTTGGCCCCGGTCTCGGCCGCGATCCGCCGGATCAGGCGGTCATCACTGATGTTTTCCAGGAACACGGCCGGGATCTTTTGAACCTTGATCTGGCCGATGATGGCGGCGATGTCCCGCGCGCTGGGCTCGGTCTCCGTGGAGACCCCCAAGGGGGCCACGAACTGGACACCATATTCGGCGGCGAAATAGCCGAAGGCGTCGTGGGTGGAGATCACCTTGCGCCGCTCCGGCGGGATTTTCGCCACGGCCTCCCGCACCTCGCGGTCGAGCGCTTCGAGCTTGTCCAGATAGGCCTTTGCCCGGGCGCGGAAGAACTCGGCGTCGTCAGGGTCGGCCGCGGCCAACGCATTGGCGATGTCGCTCACATAGATCCTGGCGTTGGGGACGGACTGCCAGGCATGCGGATCCGCGGCCGAGCCGAGCTTCAGCGGTACGATGCCGGCACTCACGGTGACCACCTGCGCCTTGCTTCCTGCGGACTGCACCAGACGGGGCAGCCAGCCTTCGAGGCCGAGCCCGTTGACGATGACGAGCTTTGCATCCGCAATCCGCTTCGCATCGCTTGGCGCGGGCGTGTAGACGTGGACGTCGCTGTCGGGGCCCACCAGCGTCGTGACGTCGACTCGATCGCCGCCAACGGTCCGGACGAAATCGCCGAGGATCGAGAAGCTCGCGACGACGTTGAGCCGCTCGGCCGCATGCAGCGGCGAGGCGATCAGCAGGAGCACACAAAGCAGGAGGCGCCGCATCGTCACGCTTCCAGATGCCGGCCGGGAAACATCTGTCGGACGATACCACCGACGCGGCCGAACAGCACCGAGACGATGTAAAGCACCGTCGCCACCAGAATGATCGCAGGGCCCGACGGCACGCGGGTCTGGAACGACAGCACAAGGCCCAAATAGCCCGCGACGGCGGCAGCGACGACGGCGATGCAGATCATGACAGTGAGATCGCGCGACCAGAACCGGGCAATGCCCGCCGGCAGGATCATCAGGCCCACCGCGAGCAGCGTGCCCAGCGCCTGAAAGCCATTGACGAGGTTGATCACGACGAGCGCGAGGAAGGCGAGATGCGCGGGACCGCCGGCGCGGCTGACGGTGCGCAAGAATAGTGGATCGACGCTCTCGATCACCAGCGGGCGATAGATCACGGCGAGCACCAGCAGCGTCACCGTGGCGTTGAAGGCCACCACCAGCAGCGTCTGGTCGTCCATCGCGAGGATGTTGCCGAACAGCACGTGCAGGAGGTCGATATTGGTGCCCTTGATCGAGACGATGGTGACGCCCAGCGCCAGCGAGGCCAGATAGAAGGTCGCAAGCGAGGCGTCCTCCTTCAGCCCGGTCGAACGCGCGACCACGCCGGCCAGGATCGCGACGGCAAATCCTGCAACCAGGCCGCCGGCGGTCATCGCGAACAAATTGAGGCCGGAGAGCAGGAAGCCGACGGCAGCACCGGGCAGGATCGCATGCGCCATGGCATCGCCGACGAGGCTCATCCGCCGCAGCATCAGAAACACGCCGATCGGTGCGCCCGCCAGCGACAGCGCGATCACGGCGGCGAGCGCGCGCCGCATGAACTCGAATTCGGTGAACGGGCCGATCAGCGCGTCATAGATCATCTGTGATCACGCCGCCCGCGAGCGTCCGTCCTCGGCGCAAGCCGTGGCACTATCGTCAAAAGCCTCGCACATCCGCATCGCGACCAGCAGGTTTTCCGGCGTCAGCACCTCCGCCGTCGGTCCCCAGGCCACGGGGCCGCGCGCCAGCACCAGCGTTTCGGTGAAATGGTTGCGCACCATTTCCATGTCGTGCAACGCGGCGAGCACGGTGCGGCCTTCGCCGTGCCAGTGCTTCACCAGCGCGAGCAGATCGGCCGTGGTCTTGCTGTCGATGGCGTTGAAGGGCTCGTCGAGCACGATCAGGCGCGCGTCCTGGAGCAGCACGCGCGCGAACAAGATGCGCTGCATCTGCCCGCCCGAGAGCGTGCCGATGGGGCGGTTCTCGAAGCCGTTGAGGCCGACGGAGGCGATCGCGCGCAGGATCTTCTCGCGCGCAGCCTTGCCGATGCCGCCGAACAGGCCCGCGTCGCGCCAGAGCCCGGTGCCGACGAAGTCGAACACCGAGATCGGGAAGCTGCGGTCGATCTCCGCGCTCTGCGGCAGATAGGCGATATCGCGGCTATCGAGCCCGCCGAGATGGATGCTGCCGTCGAGCGGCCGGAGGATGCCGACGATGCCGCGCAACAGCGTCGACTTGCCGGCGCCGTTCGGGCCGATCACGGCGACCAGCGCACCGGAGGCGACCTCGCCGTTGAGATGATGCACGGCCGGGTGCCGGTCGTAGCCGAGCGTGACATTATGGAAGTGCACGGCCGCCATGGTCACCTCATCGCCAGGAAGACCACGCCCCAGAGCACGGCGCAGACAGCAAGCGCGGCCGCGAGGCGGCCGGCCATGGTCATGCGCAGGATCGACCAGGGCGCGTCCTGGGCCGGATGGGGCGAGGCCGCATCATGGACATGGGCGTGGGTGTGGTCGTGCCCATGCGAATGCCCGTCGCCATGAGAATGGTCATGGGACTGGCCATGAACGTGGTCGTGGTGATGGGCGTGGGACGCGGCGGGAACCATGCCGACGACGTTATATTATAACATTACCCCTGTCCACGGCCGGCTCAGGGCTTGCCGATCACCATCGCGATGGCGGCGGCGACGAACGGGAACGGCACCGAGACGGCGCAGCGGAACCAGACGAACCGGGCCGGCATGAACGGGATTTCCCATAAAATCACCCGCTGGAAGGCAAATAAGGCCCAGGCGACGACGTAGGCAACCACCTGCGGCACCCCACCGCCCGACTTCAGCGCCACCGTGCCGATGGAGAAGCCGATCACGGGTCCGCCGGGGGTGGCGGCGCCGGCGACCACGGCGGTCGCAACCCCGAGCCAGCCACTGTCCGGCCCGAGCCAGCCGGTGATCACCTCCTGCGGGATGATGGCGGCGATGTAGCCGGAGCCGATCACGCCGAGCGCGATGCGCGGCACGATGTTGATGAAGTCCATGGAGCCTTCGCGGAGCGAGGCCTTGAACACCGGTGGGCCGCGGCGGAAGGCGATCAGGCCGACGCCGAACACCGAGCCCCACAGCAGGATGTCGATGAGAAGCGCCGCGCTCAAGTCTCGTCGTCCTTCGCGGCCGGCTGCGGATAAAGCCGGACATAGACGAAGCGGCCGAGCGCGCCGGCGAGCACCGGCAGCGGCAGCGAAATGACGATCCGCCACAGCGTGAAGTCGGTGCCCATGATCGGAATTTCCCAGGCCACCGCGCGGCCGTAGCCGATCAGGGTCCAGCTCACGACCATGGCGATGGTGGCGCCGAAATCGGCGCCGACCGCGAGCAGCGCGCTCGCCACCGGATAGGCGGTGAAGGGTCCGCCCGGCAGGATCGCGCCGAAGGCGGTGCCGATCAAAAGGCCCATCAGGCCGGATTTCGGCCCGAGCGAGCGCGAGACTTTTTCGTGCGGCAGGATTTCGGAGATGAAGGCCCCGAGCAGGCAGCCCGCCAGCACGCGCGGCAGGATGCCGCCGAACAGCGAGAGGTCGTGCGTGAGAATCTCCAGGACGCCGTCTGTGCCATCACGCCGCCAGACGAGGCCCGCGCTCACCGCCACCAGCACCGCGATGATGATGGTCGACCAGCCGATCGGCTTGCGCACACGCCCCGGCCGCGGCTCGGACTCCGCGTCCTCGGCAGGCGCCGGCTTGTTCGGGGAAGGCTCTGACAACGGGCTCGGTGGGCTCGAGGGTGATGCCCATCCTGATTAAGGGCGCCGCCCATGCGATGCAAACAGTACGATGATGGGAAGCGATGCGCACCTCGCGCAGGGCCATGCGAAGCAGCAGTCGAATTCCGCACAGCAAAAAGGCGGCCGCGCATGCGACCGCCTTTTCGAGTTCGTCATCCCGGAGCGGCGACGCCGCACCCGGAAAGTGTGATGGCTCAGGCCTTGTCGAACAGGGACTCGACGTATTCCCAGTTCACGAGGTTCTCGACGAACGCCTTCAGATAGTCCGGACGGCGGTTGCGATAGTCGATGTAGTAGGAGTGCTCCCAGACGTCCACGCCGAGGATCGGGGTGGCGCCGTGCACAAGCGGATTCTCGCCGTTCGGGGTCTTGGCGATCTCGAGCTTGCCGTTCTTGACCTGGAGCCAGGCCCAGCCGGAGCCGAACTGGCCAACGCCGGCCGCCTGGAAGTCCGTCTTGAACTTCTCGAAGCCACCGAGGTCCTCGTTGATCTTCTTCTCGAGCTTGCCCGGCAGCTTGGTGCCGCCGCCATTGGGCTTCATCCAGCTCCAGAAGTGGATGTGGTTGTAGTGCTGGCCGGCATTGTTGAACACGGCCGGGTTCTTGCCGAACGAGCCCTTGACGATCTCCTCAAGGGACTTGCCTTCCCATTCGGTGCCCTTAAGCGCGTTGTTGCCGTTGGTGACGTAGGCCTGATGATGCTTGTCGTGGTGGAATTCCAGCGTCTCCTTCGACATGAACTGGCCGAGGGCGTCATAGGCGTAAGGGAGTGGGGGCAGCGTAAAGGTCATGGGTTGTTGTCCGCGACTGATGGGGAACTGGCTTAACGGGGACTCTTATAGAAGGTTCCACCGCCGTTAAATACCGCCAATTTGCGAAATTGCGTGATGCGGCCGATTGGCCGGATTGCATAAAATCGACGCATCGTGGGGCGCGCTTCGACAGGCTGTAAAATATCATTGCCTTTGAGGCGCTTATGGCAGAACGAACGCACCACGGCGCGGAGACGCAAAAGAGAAAGCAATGAGCATCGAGATCGACATTCTGAACGGCGACGCCTCGTGGCCGATCGCAAAGCCGCTGCTCAGCGCGGTCTGGGGCCAAGACGCCGCGGAGAAGCCGTCGTGGAGCCACGTTAAATGGGCCAATGCCGACCTTCGCGTGCTGATCGAGACGCCCGAGGACGGCCTCGTCTGCCACGTCGGCATCTACTTCCGTACCGTCACCTGGAATGGACAGAAGGTTCACATCGGCGGCATCGGCGGGGTCTGCACCCGCGAGGACCGGCGCGGCCGCGGCTACGCGACCATGGCGATCGACGCAGCCATCCACACCATGCGCGCCAACGAGGCGGTCCGTTTCGGGCTGCTGTTCTCCGAATCGAACAATTTTGCGTTCTACGAGGCCCGCAGCTGGCTGCCCTTCAAGGGCGAGGTCTATTGCGAGCAGCCGGAGGGTCGGATCCGCTTCGACTACATGGCGCCCTACGTCTTCAACATCGTCCGCGCGCCGACGCTGGGCACCATCGACCTATGCGGCCTGCCCTGGTGAGCCCTGCGTGAGGGGAGGACTGGCGCGAAGATGCTGCGCCCGATAAGATGTCGATCGTCATCCAATATTCCGCCCGGTGAACATGACGATCGACGCCTCCGCAGACGCCGCGCCGCCACGTTCACCGGTCGCTTCCCCCATTGCGAGCCTGTTGACGGCGCCGATCCTGCCGACACTGCTGCGGCTCGCGATCCCCAACATGATCGCGATGGTCGGCAGCACGCTGGTTGCGATTGCCGAGACCTCCTATATCGGCCGGCTCGGCACCATTCCGCTGGCGGCGATCGCGCTGGTGTTTCCGTTCGCGATGCTGACGCAGATGATGAGCGCGGGCGCAATGGGCGGTGGCGTTTCGTCCGCGATCAGCCGCGCGCTCGGCGCAGGCGATCGTGACCGCGCCGCGACGCTGGCGCTGCATGCCGCCATCATCGGCCTCTGCGGCGGGCTGTTCTTCACGGTGATGATGCTAGCTTTCGGCCGCAGCTTCTTCACGCTGCTCGGCGGACGCGAGCGCGTGCTCGAGGAAGCCAGCGGCTATTCACAAATGCTGTTCTCCGGCGCGGTCGCGATCTGGCTCGTCAACACGCTGGCCTCGGTGATCCGCGGCACCGGCGACATGCGCCTGCCTTCAATGACGCTGATCGGGGCGAGCGCGCTCCAGATCGCGCTCGGCGGCACGCTGGGGCTCGGCCTGTTCGGCGTGAAGCAATTCGGCATGCCCGGTGTCGCCGCCGGCCAGCTGATCGCCTTCACCTGCGCGGCGATCTTCTTCCTCTGGTATCTCCTGTCCGGCCGCAGCCGTCTGCCGCTGAAGGTCCGCGCCTTCCATTTCGAACGCGCGATGTTCCTGGACATCCTCAAGGTCGGCGCGGTCGCCTGCCTGTCGCCGCTCCAGACCGTGCTCACGATTCTGATCTTCACAAAAATCCTCGCGACCTTCGGCACCGAGATGCTGGCCGGCTACGGCATCGGCTCGCGGCTGGAATTCCTGCTGATCCCGATCACCTTCGCCTTCGGCATCGCCTCGGTGCCGATGGTCGGCATGGCGATGGGCGCCGGACATGTGAAACGCGCGCGGCGTGTCGCCTGGACCGCGGCCGCGGCTTCGGGATTGACCGTCGGCCTGATCGGCCTCGTCATCGCGCTTGATCCGGCGCTGTGGGTATCGCTCTTCACCGGGGATCCCGGCGTCACCGCGGCGGCGCACAGCTATTTCCACTGGGCCGGTCCGGCCTTCGTGTTCTTCGGCATGGGCGTGTCGCTGTATTTTTCCTCGCAAGGCGCAGCGCGCGTCGGCGGTCCGGTGCTGGCCTCCACGGCGCGGCTGCTGATCGTCGCGATCGGCGGCGTCGGTCTCATGACTGCGCAGGCGCCGGCCTGGACGTTGTTCGCACTGGTCGGCGGCGCCATGGTCGTGTTCGGACTTTCGACCGCAGCCTCGGTCGCCTTCGCCCGCTGGGGCAAATGAGCGCAGGCAAATAAGCGGGCAGATAAACGCAGGAATGTAATTCCATCCAGCGTTGCACTATCCTGCCGGACTGCTATTGAGGCGCCTCCATTTTCGGGGGCTCTCTCTATGTTCGGCAGATTCGCCATCCTTTCCGTCATCCTGACTGCACTGTTTGGTGCGAGTGCCGCCCACGCGCAGAGCGCCGATGGGACCTGGCTGACCCAGGCCGGCGATGCACGCGTCAAAATCAGCAAATGCGGCGGCGGCATCTGCGGCCATATCGTCTGGCTGCGCGAGCCCTATGACACCGCGACCGGCCAGCCTGCGACCGACAGCAAGAATCCCAATCCCGCGCTCGCCAAACGCGCGATGATCGGCCTGCCGCTGTTCAGCGGCATGGAGCCCTCAGGGCCGAACAAGTGGTCGGGCCAGATCTACAATGCCGATGACGGCAGCACCTATGCGAGCAACGTCTCCGTGACTGGTGCGGATTCGCTGCGGGTCGAAGGTTGCGTCGGCGCGCTCTGCGGCGGCGAGACCTGGACGCGCGCGGGACGCTAGCTCGCGCCCGCCATCATCGCCTTCAACGCCGTCGCCGCCGACGCGTAGCCGCCGCGCGCGCCGTCGATGAAGTGGACGTGGTCGCTGCGCAGCGCCGACGGCGTGAAACAGGTCATCATCGCGGCGTCCTGCGGGTAGAGGCCGTAGCGCACGATGCCGTCGCGCGCCGCAGCCACGAGACGGTCGCTCAACGCGCGCTCGAGCTGCGGGGTGCAGTCGAGGATCATGCGCAGGCCGTCGTCATATTTGCGGAAGTCAGAATTCTCGACCACCTGGCGCTTGTAGACGTTTGGCACGAAACCGCCGACGTTGAGGTCGAAACGCATGATCAGATAGACGAACAGCGTGTAGGCCAGCACGCGGGCGCGGCGCGCGACCAGCGGACCGCCGCGTTTGGTGCGGGCTTCGAATTCCAGACCCTGCGGCGGCCATTTCAGCGGCGGCCCCTGCGGCGGCACCGGGCGGCCGCCATCCGGGCTGCGCTCGACGAGATGAATGATGTCCTCGATCACCTTGCGGAAGGCGTGCGGATCGACACCGCGCGCCGGCATCACCAGCACCGACAGGATCAGGCCGCGCGCGGCCGGCATCACCTCGAAGCGGCAGGATAGGCCGGAAAGATCGGGCTGCGTGCCCGCCCGCGCCTCGGCAACCGCGAACTCGCCGCGCTTCATGGCGGCATCGGCCCAAGCGAGCCCACCGCCGGAAAACATCGCATAGGACAAATTGGCCGACGGACCGAAGCGCGCGACACGCACGTCGAGCCCTTGGGCGCGAATCGCACTCACCGGCACCAGCGCGACGCGCATCTTCAGATCGAGATCTTCCCGCACCCAGGTCGCGGTCGCGGCCAGCGCCTCGCGGGCGCGTTCGACATCAGAAGGCGCGACCGCAAAGCTCGCGCCGTCGCCGCCGAACACGAAAGGGAATTCGCGCCCCTCCAATGCGTTCGTCACCGCCGCGATCACGGCCGCACCGGCCATGTTGACCGCCTTGTAGCGCTGCGCCGCAATCGCCTTGGTGGAATCGACGATATCGGCGACGCCGATGTTCCAATCATCCGGCAGCGGCGCATAGAGCGCGGGGTCCATCAGGCTCGTGAAGCCGCGGAAGACGGGAATGCCGCCGTAGAAGGATTCGCCTGATGTCATCGGGTGATACCGGATGGTTGGGAAGCGCGTCCGAGGAAAGATACGAGGCAGGATCGATCCGGGTTCGCCGGCCGGCGCCCCTCTTTCGATTCCCGATCATTGGCCGAAATGCACCCGGACAACAAGATCGCGCCGCCGCGAATGGCGCGATCCGTCATTGATCGGCGTCAAACAGCCGGCCGGAAGAGCGGCTATGGTAGCGGCATCTCCAGAGATTGATGGGATGATCGAGGTGCCCGACTTCGGCAACAAGGACTCGACCGCTCCGGTGCACCGGCGCACGGGGCTCGATCCGCTCAGCGCGGTGAAGATGCCGGAAGCACTGACCGCGGTCGTGGACGCCTGGGCTGAAGCTCATCACTTGTCGCGTTCGGCTGCGATCTGCAAGCTGGTCGAACTGGGCCTGAAGGTCGCGCCCCCGGCATTCTCGTCGGCCCAGCCGGTCGCATCCGATGCCACCAGGATCGAGGCGCTGGCCGTGCACGAGATCGAGCGGCTGCTCGACCCCGCATTGCCAACGGACGAACGCGAACGCCGCATACGCCGCCTGACCGAAGGGCCGCCGGAATTTTCACGCGAGCGGATTGACCTGCCGAAGTGAACGCCTAGTGCAGCTTTTCGTCCTCGCGCTTGCGCAGGGCGTCGAGAGAGAGGTCGTGGCAGCCGACCAGGCGCACAAATTGCTGCGGATACATTTCATGACCGTGTCCGCCGGAATTCTGATGCGTCATCGGGGGGCAATGGACATCGTCCGGCTTCGCGCGAGGCTCCTCGATCCGGGCTTGATTTGAAGCGGTCATGTTTGAAGTGGCCATCGACTGCTCCCTCTCGATTAGGGCAGATCGATTGACGTAAGCCAATCGATTGCGGGGCATCTTACGACCAAATCCGGCTTGATGTCATCGCGACGGATCAACTCAATCGTGGCGGCGGAGTTCCGCTTACGCCGTATTCCCGGCATCGATCGTGAATACGGTGCCGGTGACGTTGCGGCCGCCCTCACCGAGCAGATATTCCACCATGCGCGCGACATCGTCGGTCTCCGGCAGGCGACGCAGCGCGCTGCGGCCGGCGATGCGCTTGCGTCCTTCGTCGGAGAGATTGTGGGTCAGCTCGGTGTCGATGAAACCAGGCGCGATCGCGTTCACGGTGATGCCGAGCTTGCCGACCTCGCGTGCGAGCGAGCGGGTGAAGCCGGTGGCGGCGGCCTTGGTCGCGCCGTAGACGGACAGGCCGTTGTAGCCCGTGGTCGCGATGATCGAGGACATATTGATGATGCGGCCGGCGCCGTCGGCCATCATCTGGCGCGCGACATATTTGGAGAGGATGATCGGCGACAGCACGTTGAGCTGCACCAGCGCCTCGATCTCGGAATTGTGCATGGTGGCGAGCAGGCCCTCGGTGCCGAGGCCGGCATTGTTGACGAGGCCGTAGATCGGGCCGAACTCGTCCCGGATAAGCTTCGCGAAGGCCGGGATCGCGTCGATCACGGCGAGGTCGCAGGCGCGGAAATGCAGGCGCCCTTCGGAGAGGTCGATCGCCGCCCTGAGCTCTTCGCTCTCGCGCCGTGCCGCTGCAATCACATTAAAACCGGCATCAGCCAGCCGCTTGCCGATCGCAAGGCCGATGCCGCGGCTGCCGCCGGTGACGAGGACATTATGCATCGGTGCGCGCCAGTTTTCCGGCCGGGGTGACGTCGAGCGCATCGACGAAGCGGATCACCGCCGGCACCTTGTGGGACGCGAGCTGCGCGCGGCATTGATCCAGGATCTGGTCCCGGATCTCCTTCACCCGCGCCTGATCGGTGCCGTCGGCAAGGATCACGTCCGCGACGACGATGCCGCCGGTGATCGGGCTGCGGCGCGATTTCGCCCGCGACATCCGCACGTCGGCATGGCGGTTGATGACCGCCTCGATCTCCTCGGGATGAACCTTCAGCCCGCCGATATTGATGATGCCGCCGCGGCGGCCGACGAAATAATAGCGGTCGCCGCGCAACTCGACGATGTCGCCGCTGTCGACGAACCCGTCGTCATCGGTGAGCGCGGCCGCATTGCGGCCGATGTAAGCATGCGCCGTGCGCGTCGAGCGGATGCGCAGCGAGCCGTCGACGACCTTCATCTCGACGCCGTTGCGGTTGCCGAGATAATCGGCCGGAAAGCCCTCCAGCCCGTCATTGACGGCGAAGCCGACGCCCGCCTCGGTCGAGGCATAGGCGTGACCAACGGAGGAGTTCGGGAACGCGGCCTTCAGGCCGTCGAGCACCGCCTGGTCGGCGATCTCGCCGGACAGACGGACGTATCCCGGCGCGAACTGCGCGGCCGAGCCGCTCATCAAGAGCTTGCGCCAGTGCGATGGCGTGCCGGAGATATGCGAGACGCCGCGCGTGTTCAGGCGCGCGACGTGATCGCCGAGCGCTTCATGCGGATCGGACAGCACCATCGAGCCGCCGGAGAGAACCGCGCGCAGGAAGATCTGCAGGCCACCATAACGGCGAATGTCGTAGAATGTCGCCCAGACCGGCGCGGGTCCGCGCGCAGGGCCTTCGGCGACGATGGCGCCCGTCAATGCTTCCAGCGTATGGCCGGCGATTTTTGGTACGCCCGACGTGCCGGACGTCAGCATCAGCCATTCCGTGGCGCGTTCGGTCTTGGCCGGCGTGGCGGCCTGAAGCGGCAGTTGCGCGGTGACGACGAGCGCGATTGTCTTTGTGGCCCATTGCGCGGGCTCGTCGGTGACAACAGCATCGATCTCGGCGTCCGCGATCAGCGCGTCGAGATGCGCCGGATTGAGATCGGGCGGGCACAGCAGCATGCGCCGCGCGACACCGTCGAGCTCGATCATGGCGAGGCCCGATTTGAGCTGGTCCGACAGCTTCAGCAGGACAGAGCGGCCCGCCAGCTCACGCAGGCGGCCGCCCAGAACCGTGTGCCCGAGGACGTCCGTCAGCGACACCGCATGATGGGCGTCGGAGATCGTGCGGCTCTTGAGCTCCGGGCTTAGATAGTCGCGAAGCGCGAAAATCTCACGCGGGGACATTTTCGTAGGCCCGCACGAAATCGCCCACGGTGGCGGGGAACGCTACGTCCTCGGAAATGGTGAAGGGATCGACGCCGGTCTCGTCCTCGAGGCGCGCCACCAGAATTGCGAAGGCGAGGGAATCGAAACCCGTCTCGTGCAGGGACAGATCGTCCGAGAGCGCAGGAAGCGTGACGTGCTGCTCCTTGGCGATCTGCTGGATCGCTTCGATGACCTTAGACCTTACCGACATGGCTGGCTCACTCTTGTTATTGATGGTTCGTGTTGCAGCGGCTCTTGATGACCGCCTCCCCAAGGCCCGTGTTGTTTACCCGACAGAAGTAAATGGCTTCTTGGACAATTCAGATAAAATTGGACCTATCTGGCGGATTTTCGTGCGGCTAGAGCCTGATCGCGCCATCGATGATCCCTGCGTGCACGTCCGCGTCCAAGGCAACATAGGCGCCGGATTTCGGGTCGAGCATGAACAGCGGCTCGCCTATCAGCCCCGGATCAAAGCCCTCCCGGGCCAACTCGCCCTTCTTCTGCTTGAACGTCTCGGTCGCATCGAGCTCGCGGGAGATACGGATGAAGACGGGGCGGGCATAAGCCGGCAAGCGCTGCGCGAGATGGGCGGGCAGCCCCTCGATGTCAAACCCCTCGTTTACGACGATGGCGCTCATGCCGGCGCGGCCATCGGTGCCGGGGATGCTGACGCCATAGGTGGTGGCATCGATCACGCCGGTGAAATCGCGCACGGCGTCGTTGACTTCCGATGTCGCGACGTTCTCACCCTTCCAACGAAAGGTGTCGCCGATGCGGTCGACGAAATGGAAGAAGCCCTTGTCATCGAGCCGCATCAGATCGCCGGTGCGGAACCAGGCATCGCCCTTGGCGAAGACGTCGCGCAAAATCTTCTTCTCGGTTTCGCCGGCGTCGGTATAGCCCTCGAAGCGGCCACCGCCTTCATCGGCGGCGCCGATGCGGCCGATGGCTTCGCCGGCCTCGCCCCGGGCGCAGGCAACGCAAAAGCCCTCTTCGTTGCGCAAGGGTGCACCGCTATCAGGATCGAGCTTGACGAGCCCCGCCGGAAAGCGATGCGCGAGCAATGGCGGAACGCGGCCGATCGCACCCGGCTGGCCCTCGACGTTGAACAGCGAGAAATTGCCTTCCGTCGCCGCATAGAATTCGAGGATGCGCGGAATGGCGAAGCGGTTCTGGAAATCCTCCCAGATGTCGCCGCGCAGGCCGTTGCCGCAGACGAGCCGCAGGCGGTGACGGTTCTCGTATTCGGACGGCGCCGCCTTCAGAAGGTAGCGGCAGAGCTCGCCGATGTACTGGAACAGCGTGCAGTCGTGCCGCACGATGTCGGGCCAGAAGTTCGAGGCCGAGAATTTTTCCGCGATCACCACGGAGCCGCCGGCGGCGAGCATGCTGCACGGCGCGACAATGCCGCCGACCGAGTGGAACAGCGGCAGGCAATCATAGAGCCGGTCCTGCGGGGTGGCGCCGGTAAGGCCGGCGAACCAGAAGCCCCAGTTGAGGATGCGTCGGTGGCTGATGCTCGCCGCCTTCGGCAGGCCGGTGGTCCCGGAGGTGTAGATCAGCAGGGCACGGTCGTTGATCGTCACGTCGCCATGCTCGTCCGGCGAGAGCGGCCCGTCCTCGAGCGCGGCAAGTGCGACGTCGATCGCGCGCTCGCCGCGGGCATCGCCATGGGTCCAGACTTTTGCTGCTGTCTTCAGGTGCGGCGACGCGCCGTCCAACGCTTCCATGAGCTCGTGCGCGACGATGATGTGCGACGGCCTGGCTACATCGACGCAATGCGCGAGCGACTGGCCGACCAGCCTGGTGTTGATCAGCGCGACCACGCCGCCAACCCGGCTGATGCCGAGCCACGCGGCAACATAGTCGATGCCGTTCGGCATGATCAGCGCAACAGTATCCCCCTTGGCCACGCCGACCGAGCGCGCCCAGCGCGCATAGCGGTTGATGCGCTTCGAGAGGCCTGCGTAGTCGATCGTTGTCTCATCTGCGACCAGCGCGGTGCGATCGGGCTGACGCTGCGCCCAATCGTCGACGACGTCGGCGAACAGCCGGCCCGGCAGCGTCTCGATGCGCGCGGTGAGCTCGATCGCCTTCAGCCAGATCTTTGAAGCCGACGGTGCGCGCGCGACTTTCGGTTGCTCGATGACGCCGGTGGTCATGCCGTCCATTCTTTCGGAACGTATCTGCTGTTTCCCCAAGCTTAGCTCGCACGCCCTGCCCAGGTGTTAAGAGACAAGGTAAAGCCAGGTTAGTACGTGATTAACTCTGGCCATCCGACGCGGGCGAGTTCGGCGGCATGCAGACGGCGGCGACCGACCGCCGGCGCAAGCTGGTCGAGTTGTCGGGGATCAGGAAGGAGCAGCGATCCGGCCTCGCCGACGCTAGGCGCCCCCTGGTAAACGGGCTATGCTTTTCTACCCTGCGTTGTCAGGGCTACGAAAGGGAGGCGTCCGTGGCTCTCGATCCGTCAGAGTTTCCGGTCCAGGCCGCGCCGTTCGAGCAGCGCCTGACGAATTTCGCCGACCGCGTGAAGGGTGGGCAGGCCAGGGTGGTTGCGATCGGCTCGTCGACCACGGCGGGCGAAGGAGGCATCGCGCCCTATCCGCAGCGGCTGCTGGCGGATCTTCGGATCAAATATCCAAATGTCGGAATCGAGGTGATCAACCGGGGCGTCGGCGGCGAAGACGCTCCTTTGGAGCTGAAGCGGTTCGAGCACGACGTCTTCGATCTCAATCCCGATCTCGTCATCTGGCAGGTCGGCACCAATTCGGTGTGGCAAGCCGACGGTCCCTCGTTTACGGACACCACGAAGGCCATCCGCGAAGGTGTCGACCAGCTGCTCGGCGCGAAGCGGATCGACGTGATCCTGATGGACCTTCAATATGTGCCTGCGGTGCTGACACCGGCCAAGTGCCAGAAAGCAGACGCCATGGTCGAGGCGATCAGCCAGATCGCGTACGACAAACAGGTCAACGTCTTCCGCCGCTTCGCGCTGATGAAGGCCTGGCACGAGGTCGCAAGGATCTCGTTCGACCGTCTGGTCGACCCGGGCGACGACACCAGGCTGCACGCCAGCGACTGGACCACGGACAAGATGACCTGGCAATTGACCGACGCGATCTTCGCGGCGACGCCTCACGACACCTAGTTCTGCATGCTCCGTTGGATCGGGCGCCGAACGAGCGATCGGCGCTAGCCGCCTCGCCTGTAGCGTGGGCGCGGCGGCGCAACGTTGACCGGATAATACGGATTGAGATCGCAGGTCGCGGCGCGGCCCGACGCCGTAGCGCGGCACTGCGGCAGCGAGATGAAGGAGCAATCGTACCACTCCCCGCCGCCGCCGTTCGCTCCGGAATAGACGTGCATGCAGACGGGATAGCTGGGATCAAAGGTCTGCGCATGCGACGGCGCAGCTGCGGTCAGCGCGCCGACGGTGATGATCAGGCCGGATGAGAAACGCATGAGGGATGTTGCTGCGTGCCGCATCGCGAACAACTACTGCACCTTCTTGTGACGCTTGCGCGGGGGCGGCGGCGGTTCGTTGTAGGCGTAATAGGGATTGACATCGCAGCTCGCCGCGCGGCCCGACGCCGTGGCCCGGCACTGCGGGATCGAGGTGAAGGAGCAGTCGTAATAGTCGCCGCCACCGCCCCGGCCGCCCGAAGTATAGACGTGCATGCACACCGGATAGCGCGGATCATAGGTCTGGGCGTCGGCATCTGCCGCCACGAACAGCGTGGCAATCGCGGTGAGGGTCAGGACAGGCAGGCGCATGGAGACATCCTCGAATCGATGGCGGCGTCGGATCTGATGCCGACGTCCTCCTATGGCATAACACCACGCCGGAGGCGACTGTTCCTCCGGCGGATGACGGCAAGGTGAGCAGGGTGCGCTGCGCGCCTACCCGCCCAGCCCCTGCAGGACCAGCCGGTTGAGCCTTGCCGCAAACGCGGCAGGATCTTCGGGCAATTCGCCGTCCAGGATCTGCGCCTGTTCGAGCAGGAGCAGGCTGAGATCGTCGACCGCCCTGGAGCCGGCCTGCGCCCTGGTGATCGCCGTTACCAGCGGATGGCGCAGATTGATCTCGAGGATCGGCTTGGTGCGCATGCCGCGGTTCTGCTGCGACAAGATGCGCTCGAGCTCGCGGCTTGGGCCCTGGCTGTCGGCGACGAGGCAGGAGGCAGAACTGGTGAGGCGCGTCGAGACCTTGACGTCGCTGACGCGCTCGCCGAGCGCGGCCTTGATCACCGCGATGGTGGCAGCCTCGTCTGCGGCCGGCTCGTCCTGCTTCGCCTCGTCGGCCTCGTCGGTGCGCGGGATCAGGTCGAGATTGAGATCGCCCTGGCTCAGCGATTTCAGCGGCTTGCCGTCGAACTCCGATGGCATCGAGGTCCAGAAGGCGTCGACCGGATCCGACAGCAGCAGCACCTCGATGCCACGCGCGGTCGCAGCTTCCAGCCGCGGATTGGACTTCAGCCGCTCGATGCTGTCGCCGACGAGATAATAGATCTCGGTCTGGTTCGGCTTGAAACCGGCGATGACGTCCTTCAGCGAACGCTTCTCGCCCGAGGTGGTGGTGAAGCGCGACAGGGACAGCAGCTTTTCGCGCCGCTCGAAATCCTCGTAGATGCCTTCTTTCAGCACCGCGCCGAAGGCGTCCCAGATCCTGGCAAAATTCTCCGGGTCCTTGTCGGCAAGGCTTTCGAGCTCGGACACGACCCGGGTCGCCACGGCTTTCCGGATCTGCGCGAGCTGCGGATTGTTCTGGAGCATCTCGCGCGAGATGTTGAGCGGGAGATCTTCGCTGTCGACCACGCCGCGGATGAAGCGGAGATAGCCGGGCAGCAGATCGGCATCGTCGGTGATGAAGACGCGGCGGACGTAAAGCTTCACCCGGCCCTTGCGGTTCGGCTCGAACAGGTCGAACGGCTTCGTCGACGGCGCGAACAGCAGCACGGCGTAGGAATAGCGGCCTTCGGCGCGGTAGTGCAGCGTCATCGCGGGATCGTCGAAGGCGGAGGCGATCTGCTGATAGGCCTTCTTGTAGTCCTCGGCCGTCAGCTCGGACTTGGAGCGCTGCCACAGCGCGCTCGCCGAGTTGATCTGGCGCGGCTCACCCTCTTCCGGCACCAGCTCGATGGGGAACAGGATGTTGTCGGAATAGGCACTGACGATGCGCTCGATCTCGTAGGTCTCGAGATACTTCTTGGCGTCGTCCTTCAGGTGCAGGACGATCTCGGTGCCGCGTGCCACGCGCGCCACTTCCTCATCGCTTGCGTGCGCGATCTCGAAGCCGGAGCCGCCGGAGGACGTCCAGCTCCACACGTCGCTCTCGCCGGCACGCCGGCTGACGACGACGATCTTCTCGGCGACCATGAAGGCGGAATAGAAGCCGACCCCGAACTGGCCGATCAGGCCGAGGCCGTCCTTGGCCTCCTTCAGCTTCGAGACGAACGCCTTGGTGCCGGAGCGGGCAATGGTGCCGAGATGGTCGATCAGCTCCTGGCGCTCCATGCCGATGCCGTTGTCGGCGATCGTGAGCGTTCCGGCCGTCTTGTTGGGGATGATCCGGATCTTGAGCGCGTCGCCCTCGCCCAGCAGCGCCGGGCTGGCGATGGCTTCATAGCGCAGTTTGTCGCAGGCGTCCGATGCGTTGGAGACGAGCTCGCGCAGGAAGATGTCGGTCTCGGAATAGACGGAGTGCACCATGAGGTGCAAAAGCTCGGAAACCTCGGCCTGGAAAGGCTGCGTATGCGCGGCCGTATCTGACGTCGTCATGCGTTTACCCGGTCAATCAAAGGGGAAAGAAACCCGGGATATAACGCGAGGGGATAGGGGATCAAGTGGACGTGAACTATCGCCCTCCCGGCGGGAAGGCGATTTGTCCGTGGCGGCCAAGGGCGGCGAAGAAGAATCAGGTCACACAGCGGCCGGGCTGGAGCAGCTTTGCGACCTCGGTCAGGGAGCTGACCATCGGCTCGCAGGCAATCGTCGGCCGCTTGGGACCCTGCTTCCGGTTCTGGAGCAGCACCGGCGGCTTGGCGTTGCCGGTCTCGATGACCGCGCGGACCCGCAGCAGCACCGACGTCTCGGCCAGATCGTTCAGCCGCATCGACACGGTGCGGGTGGGAACCGGGGCCTGCTTGACGTCGGCGAACCGGTCGGCCTTGCCGGAACGGTTGACGTTGTGACCCGCATCTTGCGTGGGCCTGTCGGCGACCGCCTGCCAGCGGTCGGCCAGATCATGGCCAGAGGCCAGCTGGACGGCACCGACCTGGACGGCACCAAGCGTCGCGGCAATCGCGACAACACCCAAAAATACCTTTTGCATCTGCAACATGGCTGTCGATCCCTCGCCCCATGGCGATCGCGGGAACAACGCGATGGGAGGACCGGCAGTTCTCAGCTGTTAAGATCACTTAACCGTGTGCGAAATTCACGGCAGGGCGCATAAAAAGGCCGCACAAAAAAATTTTCACCCGCCTGGAACGACTCTCAGGCCCGAGAGTCGTCTCAACAGCCGGCTATTCCCCCCTGCCCCATAAGCCGGCGACGTAGGGCGCGACTGTGGTGATGCCAGTCGCGCCTTACTTTTGTCTGAGCCTCACTTCGGCTTCCCTGCCAGCCAGTCCCGCCCCTCGCCATAGAGCTTCTCGACTTCAGTGCCGATCAGGCCCGGCATGTCGCGCTTGACCTTGTAGCCGATCAGCTCCTGCATATAGGCGAGGTGGCGGTAGCCTTCGGGCAGTGCGGCGAGCGCTTTTTGGTCGAGTTGAAGCGTTGCGGCGGGATCGACCGGGTCGATCCGGTCCTTCTCGTAGATCGGCTGGCGGCGGACGATGCCCCATTGGCCAATACCTGATTGGTCATGCCGCTTCTCCAGGAAATCGTAGAAGCGACCGGTGCAGACGACGTCGCAGAGCACGTCATGCACCAGAGCACGCTGCGAGATCGTCATCTTGGTTTGCGCGATGGCGCGCTCGCCTGCGAGATCGATGCTGGTGCCGCCGAGGAAATGCAGGATGCGCACGCCCTTGGCAAACCCCTCCTGGCTGACCCGCATGAAATCCCGCGCCGGTCCCTGAAACCAGGTGGCGGACATCCAGCCCTCGTCATGCCAGACCGTGGCGAAACGCTCCCAGTCGCCGGCGTCGCGCCACACCGCCCAGTTCTCGACGAGGTCGCGGATGGCGAGGCGGTCGAGGAGTTGCTGGTCCATGATGAAAAATCCCCTGGCGGCTCGAGGTTGCGACTGATGTCATCGACCCGACGTATGAACGAGGCAATTTGGCCGCCGTCAAGCGGGCTTCCTAGCCCTTCGAATTGCCCACAGCCGCGCGAGCGCGATACGGGTAACGAGCCTTGCAATCAACCTGACCGCGATTAGTATCCGCACCGATGCAGATGAAATTCCCCTTGTTGGCCGCGCTTCTCGGATTGTTGGCGGCGTTCCCCGCACACGCGCAGACTGAATCGCAGAGCGAGACCGTCAAAGCCTGGAAGGCGGGGCTGTCGGCACACATTGCAAGCAGCAGGTTCTTTCCAGTTGGAGCACGGGGGCAAGCCGGCAAGGCCAGAGTCACATTCGTCATCGACCGGTCGGGCAGTTTGATCTCGTGGGCGTTGGCTGAAAGCGCCGGCTCGCGGTCGCTCGACGATGCTGCGCTGGCGATCATCGCCCGCGCCGAACCGTTTCCGGCGCCACCTTCGGAGCTCAAGGAGGACTCGTTCCCTTTCACGGTGCAGATTGTCTTCAGCGGCCGTCAATTTCAGGTGCCGCCCTTAGGGGTCGTGCTGAGCAGGCCGGATCCCGCCTCCACGGATCCCGCCTCCACGGAGGCCGATCCCATGGCCGCCTGGCGCAAGACGGTCACCCAACACGTCTGGCGCCACAGGGCATTTCCTCCGGAGGCGATCGGTCAGAAGGGCGATACCGGCGTCACGTTCGTGGTCGATCGTTCAGGCAAATTGATCTCGAACGTGCTGGTAGAAAGCACAGGCTTCGCGCCGCTAGATGCCGCAACGCTCGCCATGGTCGAGCGATCCGTGCCATTCCCGAAACCGCCCGCTGAGGCGAAGGACGACCTGCAGAGAGTGACCGTCCTCATGAGCTTCGACGGGACGCGGCTAAACCCAGGGCCGTCGCCGGAACGAGAAAAATTGCTCAAATCCTGGATCGAGGACCAGGCCAGGCTGAATGCAAAATCCCCTGGGCCAGACGATACCAAGCTGAATTCCATGCTTCGCAGCATCTGCCGCGGCTGCTGAAGCAGAGCAGAACAACTCTCTGCCACATGCAAAAACGGCGCGCCTTGCGACGCGCCGTCTCCTTAGTCCGATAGAGGCTTGCTTACGCCGCCGGCGCCTTGGGCGCGCGGTTGCGCGAATTGCGCTGGAAGAACAGCGCCTGGCTCGCCACCGCCGACACCATCGCGGGCTGGAACGGTTTTGAGATCAGGAACGCCGGCTCGGGGCGCTCGCCGGTCAGGAAGCGCTCCGGATAGGCGGTGATGAACACCACCGGCACCTCGAAGGTGCGGAGCAGCTCGTTGACGGCGTCCAGGCCCGACGAGCCGTCGGCGAGCTGGATGTCGGCGAGGATCAGCCCCGGCCGCTTGTTCTTGGCCAGCGCCACCGCATCGGCATGGGTGCGCGCGACACCGACGACATTGTGACCGAGATTCTTCACCAGGCTCTCGAGGTCCATGGCGATGAAGGTCTCGTCCTCGATGATCAGCACGTCGGTCGCGATCTCGGCCGCCATCTCGCGTCCCGCGGCATCGGCAAGCCGCCGCGTCTCGGCGACATCGGTGCCGAGGATGTAGCCGACTTCCTCTTCCGAGAATCCCTCGAGCGAGAGCAGCAGGAACGCCTGCCGCGGCAGCGGCGTGATGTTCGACAGCCGCCGCTCCGGCGGCATCGGCAAGGTCGTCACCTCGGCATCGTCGTTGACGGAGACCGAATTCCATATCTGGGTGAACAGCCGGAACAGGCCGGCGCGCGGACCATGGCTCTCGTCGAGCACGGACGGATCTCCGAGCATCGCTTCCAACATGGCTGCGACATAGGCGTCACCGGAGGCCTGGCTGCCCGTCAGGGCGCGCGCGTACCGGCGCAACAACGGCAAGTGTTCAGCAACAAGCTGCGAACGGGACATCCCCACTCCATTCATCTTCGGGCCAACCTTGACGAACCAGGCAACAAGAGGGGAGGCCCGGGTTCCCCTGCTGGGCTGTCTACGCCTCACGCCAAGAAAAGTTCCGCTTATCTGGGAACTTTTTGTCGAACCTGGAATTGTGCCTATTCAGGGAACGGCTCCCGGTTGAGAGAACTTCTCGATTTTACAGTTACTTAACTCGGGGAAACGTGGAACAGGTCATGAAAGATCTCAAGTCTCAAGCCAGCAAAAGCACGACCCCCGGCAAGGGAGGCCTCACTCCGGAGATTCAGTCCCGGATCGGCCACCAGCTGCGCGCCATGTACGACGACGTGGTGCGGCAGGGGGTTCCGGACCGGTTCGCGGAACTGATCAAGAAGCTTGATGCGCCCGGAGGCGCACCCCAGGTGGAACCTGACAGGGGCTCCAACGACAACAATGGGAGGGATTAATGCCTCTCACGGACTCCCTTCGTGACGACATCCTCGCGGCCGTGCCCAGTCTGCGCGCGTTCGCGATCTCGTTGAGCGGCAATGCGGATCGCGCCGACGATCTGGTGCAGGAAACGCTTCTGCGTGCGCTCGCCAACATCGACTCGTTCCAGCCCGGCTCAAACCTGCCGGCGTGGCTGTTCACGATCCTTCGCAATCTGTTCCGCTCCGACTATCGCAAGCGGCGGCGGGAGGTGGAGGATGCCGAGGGCAACTATGCCAAGACGCTGAAGACGCAGCCGTCGCAGAACGCGCATCTCGAGTTCGAGGAGTTCCGCGGCGCGCTCGAAAAGCTTCCGCAGGACCAGCGCGAGGCCTTGATCCTCGTCGGCGCCTCCGGCTTCTCCTATGAGGACGCAGCTTCGATCTGCGGCTGTGCCGTCGGCACGATCAAGAGCCGCGTCAATCGCGCGCGCTCGAAGCTCGCTGCGCTGCTTTATGTCGATGGTGCCGAGGACTTCGGGCCCGACGAGACCGTGCGCGCCGTGATCGGCGGCAGCGGCGGATAACGGCCGCGTCAACCGGACCGCGACGAATGTGAAGGCGGCCGTTTCTGCGGCCGCCTTTGCGCATGCGTGAAAACCGGATCGCGCGCGTGAGACGGGATCATTCGTCCGCGAACGTGGCGGTGTCGGCGACGCTCGCGCGCGAGGTGCGGTAGCTGTTGACCTTGTGGGCGTCGTCGGCATAGCCGAACGAGATACCGCAGACCACGCGGCGATCGTCGGGCAGATTAAAGTGGCGGCGGATCAGGCCGGAGTGGCGCGCCAGTGCCGCCTGCGGAATGGTGCCGAGCCCGAGCGCCTGCGCGGCCAGCATGAAATTCGAGACATAGGCGCCGCAATCGATCGCACCGTAGATGCCGAGCGGCTCGTTGGTGTGGATGATCGCGACATGGGGCGCGCCGAAGAAATTGTAATTCTCCAGCGCCTGTTTTGCATAAGCCATCTTGTCGCCGCGGGCGATGCCGAGCGTGTTGTAGAGCTGAAAGCCGCTCTCGCGGCGGCGTTCGAGATAGACGCCGGCATATTCGCGAGGCGGTGTGAAGTCGTAATCGTCACCCAATCCACCTGACGCTTCCTTGTAGATCAGCTGGCGAAAACGCTCCTTGGCCGCGCCACTGGCGATGATGACCTGCCAGGGCTGGCTGTTGCACCAGGACGCAGTGCGCTGCGCGGTGGCGAGCACATGCTCGATGGTCGCGCGGTCGACCTCCTTGGCCAAGAAGGCGCGGACGGAGTAGCGCTCGTTGAGGAGCTCTTCGAGCACGCCGATGCGGTCTTGGGTCTGGCTCACTTTTGCATCCATGAATTAGCTCGCGCTCCTCGTAGGGTGGGCAAAGGCGCGATAGCGCCGTGCCCACCGACAGACTTACCCCGGCGCATCTGCATATGGTGGGCACGCTTCGCTTTGCCCACCCTACGCGATACAGCGAGAGACTGGATCACCGCCCCTTGGTCGGGATCTTGTTATACGGCACGTCCTTGTCGACGCGAATGTCGCCCGGCAATCCCAGCACGCGCTCGGCGATGATGTTGCGCAGGATCTCGTCGGTGCCGCCGGCGATGCGCATCGAGGGCGAGGACAGCAGCATCTGCTGGAACTGGCCCTGCACCGTCTCCTCGTCCGTTCCGGTAAGAGCACCGGCCGCGCCCTGGAGGTCCATCGCGTAGGTCGCGATGTCCTGGAGCATCATGCCCGAGACGAGCTTGCCGATCGAATTCTCCGGCCCCGGCCGATCACCCTTCGAGAGCGCCGAGATCGCGCGGTAGCTGGTGTATTTCAGCCCGCTCGACTTCACCGCCCAGCTCGCAAGTTTCGAGCGCACGGCGGGATCGTCGATGGCGAGCCCGTCCTCGAGCATCAGATTGGAGCAGAACTCGAACATTTCGGGGACGCCGGTCGCAAGCCGCGAGCCTATCGACATCCGCTCGTTCATCAGCGTCGTCAGCGACACGCTCCAGCCCTCGCCGACGGCGCCGAGGCGCTGGCTGTCTGATATCACCACATCGGTGAAATAGACCTCGTTGAACTCCTGCATGCCGTTGGCCTGCTTGATCGGCCGCACTTCGACGCCCGGGCTCTTCATGTCCAGGAAGAACATGGTGAGACCCTTGTGCTTGGGCACATTCGGATCGGTCCGCGCAATCAACAGACCGAAGTCGGAATAATGCGCGCCCGAGGTCCAGATCTTCTGGCCGTTGACGACCCAATTGTCGCCCTTCTTCTCCGCGCGTCCGCAGGCCCGCGACGTCGGAGCCGGCGGACGGTTCGGAGAACAGCTGGCACCAGATCTCCTCGCCGGAGGCGAGCTTCGGCAGATGGCGGCGCTTGGCGTCCTCGCTGCCAAAAGCCATCACGGTTGGGCCGCACATGCCTTCGCCGATCTGGAACGGCTGCGTCAGCTTGCCGTAGACGCCCTCCTCCTGCTGCCAGATCACCTTCTCGATCGGCGTGGCGTCGCGGCCGCCATATTCCTTCGGCCAGTGCAGGCAGGCCCAATTGCCCTCGAACTTCTTCTTCTGCCAGGCCTTGCCGACATCGACGATGTCATGATTGGCCAGCCGGATGCGGCCGAGCGAGGATTTTGACAGCTCGGCATGCAACTCCCTAGGTGCATTGGCCTCGACCCATTTGCGCGCGGTCTCGCGGAAAGCGGCTTCCTGCGGGGTGTCGTCGAAATTCATGGCGAACCTCTCAATTCTTGCTCGGTGCGTAGGGTGGGCAAAGCGAAGCGTGCCCACCACCTTCCCTCGTTCTCGACAGAATTGGTGGGCACGGCGCTACGCGCCTTTGCCCACCCTACGATTCTAACCTCTTCCCTTCGTCGGGATCTTGTTGAACGGCACGTCCTTGTCGACCCGGATATCGCCGGGCAGGCCCAGCACCCGCTCGGCGATGATGTTGCGCATGATCTCGTCGGTGCCGCCTTCGACACGGGTGCCAGGCGCGCGCAAGAGCATCGCCTGGAAACGGCCGGCGAGTTCGGCATTCTCGCCGCTGATCACGCCGCTCGCGCCCTGCAGATCGAGTGCGTAGGTCGCGACGTCCTGGATCATCGAGCCCGCCACCAGCTTGCCGATGGAATTCTCCGGACCCGGGCGCTCGCCCTTCGACAGCGCCGAGATCGCGCGCATGCTGGTGTATTTCAGGCCGCTCGCCTTCGCCGCCCAGTTCGCAAGCCTCGAGCGCACCGCGCGATCCTCGATCGCCGGGCCGTCATCGAGCATCAGGCTGGAGCAATACTCGAACAGCTCCGGGAAACCGGTCGAGACGGCCGCGCCGATCGCGCTGCGCTCGTTCATCAGCGTGGTCAGCGAAACGTTCCAGCCGTCACCGACCTCGCCGAGGCGCTGGTGATCGGGAATGCGGACATTGGTGAAATAGACCTCGTTGAAGTCGGAGGCGCCGCTCGCCTGCTTGATCGGCCTGACCTCAACGCCCGGGCTCTTCATGTCCAGGAAGAACATGGTGAGGCCCTTGTGCTTGGGCACGGTCGGATCGGTGCGGGTGAGCAGGATGCCGTAGTCGGAATAATGCGCGCCCGAGGTCCAGATCTTCTGGCCGTTGATGACCCAATCGTCGCCGTCCTTTTCCGCGCGCGTGCGCAGGCCCGCGACGTCGGAGCCGCCGGCCGGTTCGGAGAACAGCTGGCACCAGACCTTTTCGCCGGAAGCGAGCGGCGGGAGGTAGGTGCGCTTATGCTCCTCGCGGGCGAACGCCATCATGGTCGGCCCGCACATGCCGTGGCCGATGATGAACATGCGGGAGAGCTGGCCGAACGGCCCCTCTTCCTGCTGCCAGATCACGCGCTCGATCGGCGACGAGCCGCGGCCGCCATATTCCTTCGGCCAGTGCAGGCAGGCCCAGCCGGCATCGGCCTTCTTCTTCTGCCAGGCCTTGGCGACCTCGAGAATATTGGCGTTCTTGAGCTGGGTGCGGCCGAGCGAGGATTTGCGCAGCTCTTCCTCGTACTGCCTGGGCGCGTTCGCGCCGATCCAGGCGCGGGCGGTGGCGCGGAATTCGGCTTCCTGCGGGGTGTCGTCGAAATTCATGGTCTGTCATCCTTCGCCGGCGTCGTAGGATGGGTAGAGCGAAGCGAAACCCATCTGTCAGACCACCCGCGTCATGATGGGTTTCGCTACGCTCTACCCATCCTACAAATCACCTGTCGTTACGCCGCGTTCTTCTTCCGCATGCGGTCGATCAACTGGTCTTCCCAATAGGACAGGCTGCCGAGCCCGAGCGCCATCGCGTTGGCGCGGCGGTAGTACATGTGACAGTCGAACTCCCAGGTGAATCCCATACCGCCGTGAACCTGGATGTTGTTCTTGGCGCAATGCTGGAACGCCTGCGTCGCGCTGATGCGCGCGGCGGCTGCGGCCTCCGGCAGCTCGGCCGCGTTGGTCGAGAGCGCCCAGGCGCCGTAATAGCTGTTGGAGCGCGCCAGCGTCGCCGACACATACATGTCCGCGAGCATATGCTTGACCGCCTGGAACGAGCCGATCTGGCGGCCGAAGGCGATGCGGTCGAGCGCGTAGTCGCGGCCCATCTCCAGCGCGCGGTCGGAGCCACCGACCTGCTCGAAGGCGCACAGCACCGCGGCGCGGTCGAGCACTTGGGTCAAAATGCTCCAGCCTTCACCCGCAGCTCCCAGCGGCTCGGCCTTGCAATCCTTAAACGTGATCTCGGCCTGTCCGCGGGTCGGATCGAGATTGGTGAGGCTCTTCACCTCGACGCCACCGGCCTTGAGGTCGACGAGGAACAGCGAGATGTCGCCGTCGCGACCGCTCGATCCCGCGCGCGCGGCAACCACGGCGAAATCGGCGATCGCACCGTCAGCGACCGGCTTCTTGACGCCGTTGAGCACGCCGTTCGCAGCCGTGAGCTTGACGTTCTTCGGCGACGGATTGCCCTTGCCCTCGAACAGCGCCAGCGTGCCGATCGCCTCGCCCGAGGCAATCGCCGGCAGCCATTTCTTCTTCTGGGCATCACTGCCCGCGATCAGCAGCGCTTCGGCGGCAAGATACACGGTCGAGGAAAACGGCACCGGTGCATTCGCCCGGCCCATCTCCTCCGCGATCACGCAAAGCTCGAGATGGCCAGCACCCGCGCCGCCAAACTCCTCGGGGATCGCGACACCGAGAAAGCCCATCTCGGCGAGGCCTTTCCAGAGGTCCTTGTCGTAGGGCGCCTTGCCGTCGAGCACGACACGCACCGCCTTCGGCGAGCATTTTTCGGTGAGGAATTTGCGCGCCTGGTCGCGGAGCTGTTTCTGGTCGTCGGAGAAATCGAAGTTCATGGCGGGCTACCTCTGCTTATTCGTTGTCATTTATCTGCGCCGTCATTCCGGGGCGCGCGGCGCGCGAGCCCGGAATCCATATCCACCAGCCGGGGTTATGGATTCCGGGCCTGGCCCTTCGGGCCATCCCGGAATGACGAGTTGAGAGAGTTGCGCATTCATCGCAGCACGATCACGTCCTGATCCGGCTTGTCGGCATAAAGCCGCTCCACCAGCGCCGCGCGGCGTTCCAGGCCGGCGCGCTGGTTGATGTAGCCCTTGTCGGTGAGCTCGTTGCCGTCGATGGAGGGCGGCTCGGCCATCAGCATCGCGCGCGCGATAGCGCGGCTGCTCGCGCCCCCACACTCCGCATTGTGTGCTTCGAGGCCGCGTTTGAAGCAGGCGATCACCTCGGGATGTCTTACAGCATCCTCGAAGCTCAAATCGGGATTGCCGACGAGCTGGCGACAGGCGTGCAGGTTCGGCCATGCCAGCAG
Source organism: Bradyrhizobium sp. LA2.1 (assembly GCF_040547725.1). NCBI lineage: Bacteria > Pseudomonadati > Pseudomonadota > Alphaproteobacteria > Hyphomicrobiales > Nitrobacteraceae > Bradyrhizobium > Bradyrhizobium sp. LA2.1. The sequence goes on along the minus strand of NZ_JBEPQI010000041.1, from coordinate 11,237 downwards.
ACCGATCGAGCATTGATCCTGCCCGGCAACCAGCGCGTCATGCACAACGGGTGTCGCCGCGGCAATCGCGTCGGTGCGGAGCGATCCGACATGGACGAAGGTGCCGGTGGTGAGCTTGAAATCCTCGACCACGCGGCCGGCGAAGATGATGCCCTTTACCGGATCGGCATCGTCGACGAAGATGCCGGCATCGCCGATGCAGTAAAAACCCTCCTCGTCGAACATCATCTTCGTCAGATCCGGCTGGCCGAAATAGCCGGGCGTGACGTTGACGCCGCGCAGGCGCAGCTCGTATTTCGAGCCGCACGGCACCATCTTCAATTCGACGCCGGGGAACGGCAGGCCGATCAGGCCGACGCGCTCGGTGTCCCAATAAGTGCCGGTCGAGGTCGGCGCCGTCTCGGTCGAGCCCCAGCCGGTATAGAACACGATGCGCTCGCCGGTCGTCTTCACTGCGAGGGCCTGCATGCGCTCATAGAGATCGTCAGGCAGCCGCGCGCCGCCATAGGCCATGATCGACAGGTTCTTGAAGAACGAGCGGCACAGCACATCGTCCTTCTCCATGGCCGCCGCGAGCGCGGCATAGCCGGCCGGCACGTTGGCGTAATAGGTCGGCGAGATCTCGCGCAGATTCCGCAGCGTCTCCTCGAACTGGCCCGGCATCGGCCGGCCGTCATCGATATAGAGCGTGCCACCGTCGACCAGCACCGGGTGAAACGCCGCATTACCGCCCATGGTATGGTTCCATGGCATCCAGTCCAGCATGGTCGAGATCGGACCGCCGGGATCGCGCGGCCGCACCTGCATCATCATCGCCGCATTGGCGCACATCATCTCTTGCGTGTTGATGACCGCCTTGGGCATGCCGGTCGAGCCGGAGGTGAACAACAGCTTGCCGACGGTCTGCGGCGTGATCTTCGCGATCGATGCTTCGACATCGGCGGTCACGGACGTTGCCGCGAGCTCGGCAAAGCTGACGCTCTTGATGCCGTCGCAGGGACGCGCGACGTGAACGACGGTGACGCCGGTGAGGTCGAGCGCGTTCAGCGCCTTCTCGAAGGTCGGACCGTCCTGCACCATCACCACGGCCGGCTTGATCAGGTCGAACAGATATTTCAGCTTGACGTGATCGTGGCTCATCAGCGAGTAGGCCGGCGACACGGGAGCCGCCGGCGAGCGCGCCTGCATCGCGGCCTGCGTCATCAGCGCGTGCTCGATCGAATTGCCGGAGAGGATCGTGACCGGGCGTCCCTCGAGCCTGAGATTGAGCAGCGCCTGCGTCAGCGCATCCACGGTATGCTTAGCCTCGCCGTAGGAGACCTTGCGCCATTCGCGGTTCGCTCCGCCGCGCTGCGCGAGCCAGATGCGCTCAGGCGCTTGCCTGGCCCATTTCGCCAGCGAGGCCGGAAGATGCGTCTCGTAGGCTTGCAGCGGAATGCGCGACTTCAGCACCACCGTGCCGTCGTCGCGGCGCTCGACGTCGATGTCGCGCGCGAGCCACTCGACCTTGCGAAAGGCGGGCTTCGTCATCACTGCCGCCGCACTTCCACTCATTTTGCGTCTCCCGGAATTATCGTCCTTTGCGGATCGTTCTCGTTCAGCGCCTGATATAGACAGGCTTTCGCTTCTCAAGGAAGGCCCTGATGCCTTCCGAAAATTCCTCGGAGCGACTGCACAGGACCTGGTTGCGGTCCTCTATCGCGATAACGGTTTCCAGCGATCCCGCATCGACGCTCATGTTGAGACATTCTTTTGACAGGCGCAGTCCCACGGGCGACGCCGTCATCATCGCATCGACATAGGGCGCAGCAGCAGCATCGAGATTGTCTTCATCGACGACCTCGGACACGAGCCCAACCGCGAGCGCGCGCTCGGCGCCGATGAAACGTCCGGTCAGGATCAATTCGGACGCGACTGAGACGCCGACGAGCCGCGGCAGGAAGTAGCTGGTGCCGATGTCGCAGCCGCCAAGGCCCAGCTTGATGAAGGCACAGTTCATCCGCGCCGACTTCGTCGCGATGCGGATGTCGGAAGCAAGCGCCAGCGCAAACCCGCCGCCAGCCGCAGCGCCCTGCACCAGAGCGATGATCGGCTGCGGACAACGTCGCATCAGCATCACGATGTCGGCGATGCGACGCTGCGAGTCGAGCGACTCGGTGACGCCGGGCGGCTCCTGCTGCCCGGCGCGGCGGGCCATCGCCGCTTTGAGGTCGAGGCCGGCGCAAAAATTCTTGCCGGCGCCTTTCAGCACGACGACGCGCGTGTCGCGGTTACGCTGGAGGCCCTGGAAATAGGCGTTGAGCGCATCGATCAGCGCCGGATCGAGCGCGTTGAGGTTTTCGGGCCGATTGAGCGTCACCGTATCGACGCCGTCGTTGTGCTCGATCAGCAGCGGTTGGGACATGGGCGCTCCTGCTTGCCGCCGATTGCGGTGCCGATTGCTGCGCCCTCTCCCCTTGTGGGAGAGGGCATGTATGTCGCTAGCCACATACTCGCTTGGGTGAGGGGTCTGTCTCCGCGGATGCATACCCCTCATCCGGCGCTTCGCGCCACCTTCTCCCACACGGGGAGGAGGAAGAAGAGCCTTACCGCGGCGCCATACGGATGGCGCCGTCGAGACGGATAGTCTCGCCGTTGAGCATCGCGTTCTCGACGATGTGCACGGCGAGCGAGCCGTATTCCTTGGCATCGCCGAGGCGCGAGGGATGCGGCACCTGGGCGCCGAGGCTCTTGCGGGCCTCCTCGTTCAGGCCCATCAGCAACGGCGTGAAGAACAGGCCGGGCGCGATGGTGTTGACGCGGATCTTCTGGCTCGCGAGGTCGCGCGCGGCCGGCAGCGTCAGGCCGACGACGCCGCCCTTCGAGGCCGAGTAGGCGATCTGGCCGATCTGGCCTTCATAGGCAGCCACCGAGGCAGTGTTGATAATGACGCCGCGCTCTTCTCCGACGGGCTCGATCGTGACGAGGCGCTCGGCGAACAGACGCAGGCAGTTGAAGGTGCCGATCAGATTGACGTTGATGATGCGCGCAAACTTTTCGAGCGGATAGATGCCGTCGCGGCCGACGATGCGCTGCGAGCCGCCGATGCCGGCGCAGTTCATCAGCACGCGCGCGACGCCGTGCGCGGCTTCCGCCTTCGCGATTGCTGCCTTGATCTGCTCCTCGCTGGTGACGTCGGCATGAAGCGCGACGCCCTTCACTTCGGCAGCGACCTTCTCTGCATTGTCCTTGTTCTGATCGATCACACCAATCTTGGCGCCCTTGGCGGCCATGGCGCGCGCGGTCGCTTCACCAAGACCCGAACCACCACCGGTGATGAGAACGGCTACGTCTTTCAATTCCATGACAGGCTACCTTTCCTTGGGCGTTTCTTCTCTAGACTTGTACGTCTCGGCCGGATTATCCGGCCGCGGTAGCTTCCTCGGCTTGCGTGAGGATGCCACCGCAGATCAGCGTTTCCATGTGCTTGATGTATTGCCGGCAGACGTCATCGGTGACCGGACCGACGCCGGTCGCGCGAGACATCGCGTGCCGGCCAAAGAACAGGTGATCGCAGGCGCCGATCAGGCTGGTGTAGAACAGCACCGGATCGGTGGCGCGGAACTCGCCGCGGCTGACGCCCTCAGTGAGCAGGCGGCGGTGGAAGTCCAGCAGCGGCGCCACGAAGAACTTTGAGACTTCGTCGGCAGAGCCTGCATTGGTCTCATGCAGCAGATAGTGAATCAGCCGGTTCATGTAGGGGAACCGGTAATAGGCGCGGATGATGCCGGCGATGTGCAGCTTCAGCTTCGCCGTCGATGTGATCGGTTGCGCCAGCAGATATTCCAGATTGGACATCTCGGTCGCGGCATCGCGCGCGAGCAGCGCCAGCAAGAGGCCGTCCTTGTTGCCGAAATGATATTTGACCAGCGCGGCATTGGCGCCCGACTTCTGGGCGATGTCGGACAGCGAGATCTCGATCGACGAGCGTTCGATCATCAGGTCGCTCGCGGCCACGAGCAATTTCTCTGCCGTGGAATTCTTTCCGCTCGGGAGCCTGTTCGGTACGCTGGTAGTCACGGAGTTCCCTGTTCTCGCCGCTTGAAGCGGCCGCAGATAAGCCGAAGCAGCGCCTCATCACAAGAGTTAATTGATCGATTGACTAAACGATATCGCGCCCATTAAATCCGCGCCGACAATCCAACTCGATAGAGAACAATCCAGGGAGAGACCGACATGGCCGAGGCTTACATCGTCGCCGCTGCGCGTACCGCGGGCGGGCGCAAGGGGGGCCGCCTCGCCGGCTGGCATCCGGCCGATCTCGCCGCAAAAGTGCTGAACGAACTGGTCGATCGCACCAAGATCGATCCCGCCCTGGTCGAGGACGTGATCATGGGCTGCGTGATGCAGGTCGGTGAGCAGTCCAACAACGTCGCGCGCAACGCGATCATGGCCTCGAAGCTGCCGGAGAGCGTTCCGGGCACTTCGATCGATCGGCAGTGCGGCTCCTCGCAGCAGGCGTTGCACTTTGCGGCTCAAGCCGTGATGTCGGGCACGATGGACGTCGTGATCGCCGCCGGCGTGGAATCGATGACGCGCGTGCCGATGGGCCTGTCCTCGCAGCTTCCCGCCAAGAACGGCTTTGGCAATTACAAGAGCCCGGGCATCGAGCACCGTTATCCGAACATCGTGTTCAGCCAGTTCACCGGCGCCGAGATGATGGCCGAGAAGTACGGCCTCTCCAAGGACGAGCTCGATGAGTACTCCTACAACAGCCATCAGCGCGCGATCGCGGCGACCCAAGCCGGCCACTTCAAGAAGGAGATCGTGCCGCTCGAGATCACCCGCGCCGACGGCTCCAAGGACACCCACCACATCGACGAGGGCATCCGCTTCGACGCCACACTCGACGGCATCAAGGGCGTCAAGCTGATCGCCGAGAACGGCAAGCTCTCCGCGGCCAGCGCCAGCCAGATCTGCGACGGCGCCTCCGGTGTGATGGTGGTGAACGAGCGCGGCCTCAAGCAGCTCGGCCTCACGCCGCTGGCGCGCATCCATCACATGACCATGACCGGCGGCGATCCCGTCATCATGCTCGATGCTCCGCTGCACGCCACCAAGCGCGCGCTGGAGAAGGCCGGCATGAAGGTCGACGACATCGACCTGTTCGAGGTCAACGAGGCCTTCGCCTCGGTGCCGACCGGCTGGCTCAAGACCACCGGCGCCGATCCGTCCCGCCTGAACGTCAATGGCGGCGCCATCGCCCTCGGCCATCCGCTCGGCGGCTCCGGCACCAAGCTGATGACGACCCTGGTCCACGCCCTGCACCAGCGCGGCAAGCGCTATGGCCTGCAGACTATGTGCGAAGGCGGCGGCATGGCGAATGTAACGATCGTGGAGCGGCTGTAAGCTGCTGCTGCCACACTAACGGTGTGGTCCCGGCGAAAGCCGGGATCCATACCGCGAAATCTATCGATTGTGGTTGGTCGCAGTACCGAACGACGATCCTCTGCCAAACGACGCCCTGTGGTTATGGGTCCCGGCTTTCGCCGGGACGACATCTCGTGTGCCTTGGGACCTACGCTTATGACCCATCCGTCCATCTACGCTCGCACAACGCCCGACAAGATCGCCTACCAGATGGCCGGGACCGGCAAGGCGATCACCTATCGCGAGCTCGACGAGCTCTCGAACCAGGGCGCAAACCTGTTCCGCTCGCTCGGCCTGAAGGCCGGCGACCACATCGCGCTCTTGATGGAAAACCGTCTCGCGTTCATGGAGATCTGCTGGGCGGCGCAACGCAGCGGGCTCTATTACACCGCGATCAGCCGCTATCTGAAGCAGGACGAGATCGACTACATCATCGGCGATTGCGGCGCCAAGGCCGTGATCACGACGCCGAAATGCGCTGACCAGATCAAGGCCCTGATCAAGGGGACCGCGGGCGAGCCGATCTTCTACATGGTCGACGAGCCCCAGCCCGGCTTCCGCTCCTACGACAAGGAAGCGTCCGCACAGCCGACAACGCCGATTGCGGACGAGGTCGCCGGCTACGACATGCTGTATTCGTCCGGCACCACCGGCCGACCGAAGGGCATCAAGAGGGCCTTCGAAGGCAACAAGATCGACGTGCCGAACGCCTTCCTGCGCGTCCTCTGCGCCGACATGTGCGGCATGAATGCGGAGAGCACCTATCTCTCGCCGGCGCCGCTCTATCACGCGGCTCCGCTGCGCTTCAACATGATGGCGATCGTGCTGGGCGGCACCTCCATCATCATGGAGCATTTTGATGCCGAGGATTTTCTCAAGCTGGTCGAGAAATACAAGGTCACGCAGTCGCAACTCGTGCCGACCATGTTCGTGCGCATGCTGAAGCTGCCTGACGATGTCCGCAACCGTTACGACGTCTCCACACTGAAGGGCGCGATCCACGCCGCGGCCCCCTGCCCTGTCGACGTCAAGGCAAAAATGATCGAATGGTGGGGACCGATCCTGATCGAGTATTACGCCGGCTCCGAAGGCAACGGCGTCACCGTCTGCAATTCGCAGCAATGGCTGGAGCATCGCGGCAGCGTCGGCCGCGCCGTGGTCGGCAAGATCAAGATCCTGGACGAGAACGACGAGGAGCAGCCGGTGGGCGAGATCGGCACGGTCTATTTCGCCGATGCGCCTGTTTTCACCTATCACAACGATCCCGAGAAGACGAAGAAGGCCTACAACGCCAAGGGATGGTCGACGCTCGGCGACGTCGGCTACCTCGACAAGGACGGTTTTCTGTTCCTCACCGACCGCAAGTCCTACATGATCATCTCCGGCGGGGTGAACATCTATCCGCAGGAGACCGAGGACGTCCTCATCACCCACCCTGAGATCGCCGACGTTGCCGTGTTCGGCGTGCCGAACGAGGAGATGGGCGAAGAGGTGAAGGCGGTGGTGCAGCCGCACGACATGAGCCGCGCCGGCAAGGCGCTCGAGGCCGACCTGATCGCCTACTGCAAGACACGTCTCTCGGCGATCAAGTGCCCGCGCTCGATCGATTTCGAAGCCGAGCTGCCACGCACGCCGACGGGCAAGCTGGTGAAGCGGCATCTGCGCGACCGGTACTGGCCGAAGACGGCGGCGAAGATCTAAGGGCGATTCGTAGGGTGGATTAGCGAAGCGTAATCCACCTCTTCTCGCGCCGGGCCAAAAGTGGTGGATTACGCCTTCGGCTAATCCACCCTACGCTTCCTGCGTCCGGGGCAGGAAACCTTGTACCTCAATCAAACAAACTCGGCGTGTGGTTCACCAGCGCGCCTTCGATCTTGAGCATCTTCAGCTTCGTCACCACGCCACCATTCGCCGAGAAGCCGCCGGGCTTGTTGCCGGCAGCCAGCACGCGATGGCAGGGCACGACGATCGGGCACGGGTTGCGGCCGAGCGCCTGACCGACATCGCGCGACAGCTGGACGCCGCCGAGCTGCTTGGCGATATCGCCATAGGTGATGGTCTTTCCCGGCGGGATGGCGCGGGCGATCTCGTAGACGCCGCGGTTGAAATCAGGCACGCCGTCGAGATCGAGCGGGATGTCGGTGAGGTCGTCCGGCTCGCCCGCGAGCAATTTTGTGATGCGGTCGATGGCCTCTCGCACCTCGGCGGTTGGCTCGGCCTCGGTGGCGTCGGCATGGCGCTGGCTGATGCGGGTGCGGATCTTCTCCTCGCCGCCCATGGGCAGTTGCGTGCCGTTGATACCACGCGGGCCCCAGGCGATGGCACAGAGGCCGATCCGGGTGTCGAACAGGGCAAAATGCTGATCGGTCATGGCTTGGTTCCTGGCTTGCGCCCTCGTCGCATGCCCCCATTGTGATCCATGCCTAAATCTAGGCTTGGAAATAGTTGCGATCCACCCGGTTTCCGGGAATCTTGCACAGGAGTTCCCGCCCCCTTCCCGCGAGCCCCGAATGCAAAGCCTCCACGTCAACGGATACGACATGCCCTATCTCGACGTGGGCGAAGACAGGAGCCGGCCGCCGCTGGTCTGCGTGCATGGCTCGCTCAATGACTTTCGCGTCTGGGGCTGCGTGCTCGGACCGCTGACGCAGCGGCATCGGGTGATCGCCGTCAGCTTGCGGCACTTCTTCCCGGACCGCTGGGATGGCGTCGGCGACACCTATTCGATCGCCCAGCATGTCCAGGACGTCATCGCCTTCATTGAGAAGCTCGACGTCGGCCCGGTCGATCTGATGGGCCATTCCCGCGGCGGGCACATCTGCTTCCGCGTAGCGCAGGCGCGCCCCGACCTGTTGCGGCGGCTGATCCTGGCCGAACCCGGCGGCGAGCTCGATGCGAGCCTCGATCCCGATTACGTCGGTGGCCCCTCGCCGCTGCTGGCGCGGTTCACCGCCTCGGCCGAGAAAATCGCGGCCGGCGATGTCGATGGCGGCCTCGCGGTCTTCGTGGACACGCTGGAGGGAGCCGGCACCTGGCCGCGGCTGCCGGCGATGGTGAAGCAGAATCTGCGCGACAACGCCTATACCCTGATCGGGCAGGTCCGCGACAACCGACCGCCCTTCTCGAAGGCGGATGCGGAATCGATCAGGATGCCGACGCTGTTCATCCTGGGTGCGCGGACCAAAGGCCTGCTGCCAAAGGTGCTGCATGCGCTGGCTGCGCACGTGCCCTATTCGAAGACGGCGATCATCCCGAACGCAACGCATCCGATGTTCGAGCAGGCGCCGCAAAAATACTCCGAACTGGTTCTGGATTTCCTGGCGAGCTGATCATGCAGAGCTTTCGCGTCAACGGTTACGACATGGCCTATCTCGAAGTCGGCGACGGCCCGCCGCTGGTCTGCGTGCATGGCACGTTGGGTGATTTCCGCACCTGGTATTCAGTGCTCGGCCCGCTGTCGAAGTCCCATCGCGTCATCTCGGTCAGCCTGCGGCACTTCTTCCCCGAGCATTGGGACGCCGTCGGCGACGACTACAAGATGGCGCAGCACGTGGCGGACATGATCGCCTTCATCGAGCAGGTCAAGCCCGGCCCAGTCGACCTGATGGGCCATTCGCGCGGCGGCCATATCGCGTTTCGCGTGGCACAGGCGCGGCCTGATCTGTTGCGAAAGCTGGTGCTGGCCGAGCCGGGCGGCGATCTCGATGCCAGCCTGCCGGTGCCCGAAGGCACGCCCGCGCATCCGCCGCTCGCCGCGAAGACGATACGCTCGGTCGAGATGATCCGTGCCGGCGACATCGACGGCGCGCTGCAGAATTTCTACGAGGGCATCGAAGGCGACGGCTCGTGGCGGCGCGTGCCGGCCGCGGCGAAACAACAGCTGCGCGACAACACGCTCACCTTCCTCGGCCAGATCAACGAGCAGCGCCGGCCCTACACGCTCGCTGATGCGCAGGCGATCAGGACGCCGACACTGCTGATCGGCGGCGGTGCGACCACCGGCAGCCTGTCGGTGATGTGGCGCGTGCTGGCCGAGCAGATCGCGGGCAGCAAGACGGCGGTGATCGAGAATGCCGGCCACTGGATGTTCGAGCAGGCGCCGCTTGAGTTCGGCGAGGTGGTGAATAGGTTTTTGGCGGAGTAGATCTTTTCCTTCCTTCTCCCCTCTTGTCCGCCGAGGCCTCCAGGCGAAGGCGGATGTGGGAGAAGGATCACATCAGCAAATGAGTCTGCGGAGAAATACCCCTCACCCAAGTGAGTTCGTGTCTCCCAGCGGCGCTGCCCTCTCCCGCAAGGGGAGAGGGCACAGAAACTCACACCTTCCACACGCCGACCGGCATCTTGATCGTCGCATTCAGCCGGTTCCAGACGTTGATGGTCGCGATCGAGAGGATCAGGGTTGCGAGCTCGCGCTCGTCAAAATGCTTGGCGGCCTCGTTCCAGATCGCATCCGGCACCGGGTCCTCGCGATCGGCAAGGCGCGTGACGGCTTCGGTCAGCGCCAGCGCGGCGCGTTCGGCGTCGCTGAAATAGGGCGCATCGCGCCAGGCCGAGACGGCGAACAGGCGCTCGTCGGTCTCGCCAGCCTTGCGGGCGATCTTCGGATGCATGTCGACACAGACACTGCAACCATTGATCTGGCTGGCGCGCAGGTGCACCAGTTCGAGGAGTTTTTCCGGCAGGCCCTGCTTGGTCAAATTGCCAAGGGACTGAAGGACATTCATGGCCTCCGGCAGGACCATGACCGGGTGGTTCATGCGGGCGTGCATCATCTTGCGTCTCCGTTTGAAAATTTCGACGGTTCCGGTCACATCGGCCGGATTGGCTTCGTCATGGGCATGACGGATTGCGATGAGGGAATGTGACCGATGACCCAGAAAAACTTCGAAGAAAATTTTCTCAGCCGCCAGTTCGAGGCCAGCAGGGACCATCTGCGCGCGGTCGCCTACCGGATGCTGGGTTCCAGTGCCGAGGTCGACGATGCCGTGCAGGAGGCCTGGCTGCGGGTCAGCCGCTACGACACGTCCGATGTCGCGAACCTGCGCGGCTGGCTGACCACCGTGGTCGCGCGCATCTGCCTCGACATGCTGCGCGCGCGCAAATCGCGCCGCGAGGACCCGATGGGCCCGCATGTGCCCGAGCCGGTCGACGAGACGCGGGAGCGCGAGGCCGAGATGGCCGATTCCGTCGGCGCGGCCCTCCTCGTCGTGCTCGAGACATTGCAGCCGGCAGAGCGGCTCGCCTTCGTGCTGCACGACATGTTCGCAGTCCCGTTCGAGGAGATCGCGCCGATCGTGGGACGCTCGGTCGACGCCTCGCGGCAGCTGGCGAGCCGTGCGCGGCGGCGCGTCCAGGGTGCGCCGGTGCCCGAGGCGGACATCTCGCACCAGCGCGCGATCGTCGATGCCTTCCTCAGGGCTTCGCGCGAGGGCAATTTCGAGGGCCTGCTGGCCCTGCTCGATCCCGACGTCGTGTTCCGTGCCGACCAGGCTGCGGTGCGGCTCGGCACGCTGCCGGAGATCCGCGGCGCGGATGCGGTCGCACAGCTCTACAAGGGCCGTGCCCAGGCCGCGCGGACGGCGCTGGTCGATGGAGAGATCGGCGTCGCCGTCATCTTCGGCGGACGTCTGCGCATCGCGCTGCGCGTGATGTTCAACGGCGACCGGATCGCGGGGATCGAGGCGGTGGCCGACGCGGACCAGATCGCGACAATGGAGGTGGAAGTGCTGGAGCGCTAGCCCGGATATCTCACACGGATCGAGCGCATCGAGGCGCCGAATCAGCGAAAGTTGTTTTGCGAGAACGACTTTGAGATGATTCGAGAGGCG
>NZ_JBEPQI010000040.1:0-56564 GCF_040547725.1 Bradyrhizobium sp. LA2.1 | reverse complement strand
CGCGGGCTCGGCCTTGACGACGGGGGCCGGCGCTTCGATCGCGGTCTCGCGGAAGGCGCGCTCGAGCTCGTCGAGCGAGACTTCGCCCGGACGCAGCGGACGCTCCAGGGTCTGGTCGATCAGCGAGCCCTGCGTCATCTCTTTGGCAGGTGCAGCCTTGGCTTCGGCCGGAGCTTCCGGCACCAGCGGCGGCGCTTCAGCGACAGGAGCAGCGGCCCCTGCGGCCATAGCCTCCATGCCCTGCTCGACCATCGCTTCCAGCTTGTCGATGAGATCGCGGTCGGTGCCCTCGGGCTCGGCTTCGGTCGCCTCCAGCCCGGCGAGGATCTCCTTGATGCGGTCGATCGAGGACAGGATCACCGTCACGGCCTGCCCCGTCACCGGCATGCCGTCGCGGAATTTGCCCATCAAGGTCTCGCCGGCATGTGCCAGCGCTTCAAGCCGCGGCAGTCCGAGGAAGCCGCACGTGCCCTTGATGGTGTGGACCAGGCGGAAGATGTTATCCAGGATCTTGGCGTTGTTCGGCTCCTGCTCGAACTTCACCAGCTGATTGTCGACGGTGTCCAGGCTCTCGCTGGTCTCCGTCAAAAACTCCCGCAACAGATCATCCATGAAAACAGGCCTTCATACAGGGAGGGCGCGCACGACTTGTGATGCGCCATTTCGGAATGGGGCCAGCTTCACCGCAAAGCGTTTAATAATGGTTGAGTATGTGCAAAAGAACGGAACCAACAAAGAGATAAGGCGCTCCGGACAAGCCGAAGCGCCTCGTAAAGATTCGATTAACGTTTGAGGGCGGCGACGCGCCTACGACGCGGTGATGGTGATGGCTTCGCCCTCGTGCGCGAGCCTCACGGTGAGCCCGCAAGCCTCTGCCAACAGCCGCGTATAATAAGGCTGGATCGCGTGCGCATCCGCGGCCGGGCCGCGCTCCCCGCTCAGGAGCTCGGAGATGTTCTGCGGCAGGCGCGCATTATGACCGGTCGCGGTGACGCGGAAGCTCATGGTCTCGCCGTCACCGATCGGGTCGATCGTCAGCATGCCGCCGCGCGGGATCGTGTGCTGGGAAACAACCAGCATATTGAGCAGCAGCTTGACGCGATTCTTCGGCAGCAGGAGCCGCGGCAGATTCCACGTGATCGAGCACTTGCCGTCCTCGATATGGCCGCGCGCCATGGTCTGGGCATCGCCGAGGTCGATCTGCGCGCCGGACGAGCCGGCCGCGCCGAAGGCCAGGCGACAGAACTGGAGGCGGGCGGAGGCGGTTTTCGCGCTCTTGCGGATCAAATCGAGCGCGAACTCGCGATCCTCGGGCTTGGGATCGTCGTCGAGCACTTCGAGCCCATTGACGATGGCGCCGACAGGGCTGATGAGATCGTGGCAGACCCGCGAGCACAGGAGCGCGGCGAGTTCGAGCGCATCTGGAGCGGTAGCGGTACCGGGTGACGAAGCGTCAGACATAAAGGGTTCCTGGAATTGCACGGCGCGGACGCGGCGAATCACGCATGCTTGACGAATGCCGCAGGTTCTAACATTCGCAAGCCCGTGGCAGCTAGCTTGCGATCGGTTCGAAGCGGCCCTAAAGCCGCGGCGAATCAGTCGAGTAGGGATGGAATTGCCGATGAATGAGGCATGCAGGTGAAGCGGATCATTGACGGCCCGGCCGCCTCCCACCTGATGGAGCCGCTTACCGCGCTGGTGGTGAAGGCGGGCGAAGCGATCCTCGCGGTCAACCGGGCAGCGATGCGGGTCGACGGCAAGCAGGACGGCTCGCCGGTCACCGAGGCCGATCTCGCCGCCGACCGCATCATCGCCGACGGCCTGGCGCAGCTTGCGGGCGACGTGCCGACGCTGTCGGAAGAGCGGACCCAGCTCGCCTCGCCGCCATTCCGCGACAGCTTCTTCCTGATCGACCCGCTCGACGGCACCAAGGAGTTCGTCGCCGGCCGCGACGAGTTCACCGTCAACCTCGCCCTCGTGACCGAAGGCGTGCCGTTGCTGGGCATCGTAGCCGCGCCTGCGCTCGGCCTGCTCTGGCGCGGCATCGTCGGCCGCGGCGCCGAGCGCGTCAGGTTCGACGGCACGAGCATCGGTGCTGCCGAACCGGTCCGCACCCGCACGCTGCCGACGCAGGGCGAGCCCTGGATCGCGGCGGTGAGCCGTTCCCATGGCGACCTCAGAAGCGAAGCGTTCATCGACGGCCGGCCCAATGCAGTCAGGAAGACGGTCGGCTCAGCGGTGAAATTCGGCCGGATCGCGGAGGGCAGCGCCGACATCTATCCCCGCTTCGGACCCACTTGCGAATGGGATGTCGGGGCGGGCTGCGCGGTCGTGACGGCGGCTGGCGGCAAGGTCACCGACGGCAAGGGTGGCGAGCTCCGATTCGGCCAGCGCGGCGACACCGGCTTCATCATCCCGGAGTTCATCGCCTGGGGCGATCCGCGGGCGGCAGGCAGCTACTGACTGAGCTGTTATTGACTAAGCTGCTCCTGGAGCGCCGGCCAGCGCTTGCGCACCTCATAGAGGAAGCGCTCCGGGTCGGCGGCGAAGGCATCGCGATTGGCCTCCCGACTGAACAGATAGAGCCGCTGCGCCGAAATCACGTAGAAGCGGGGATTGGCAGCGACGGCCACGCCGCGGGCGATGTCGGCGGGATCGTAGCCGCCGAACTGCGGTCCATAGATCTCGGGATGGGCCAGGAAGGACGCCCGGTTGCCCTCGTTGCGGAAACGCCAGACCGCGCCCCAGAGGTTCGCCTCGAACTCGGCCGTCCCCTGCACGGCCGCGCCATCGACGAAATAGGCGACGGGGTCGAACCCCTCGATCGCCACGCCGCTGAAGCGGTTGACGACGATCCGCTCGGTGGTGGCAGCCTCGGCCGGCAAACCTGCGCAAGCGATCCAAATGCCGGCCAGCAGGCAGACCAGAAAGCGGATCAAGGCGATTCCGGGGCGCAAAGGGCTATCTTCCTGCCGTTGTGCCGTCATAGTTGCTGCGGATAACATCCGAGTCGAGGGGACATCCGGCGCAACCTAGAGCCGTGCCTGTTGGCGTCAGGTTAAGGAAGCGGCGGGATTCGATACCAGGGGTTCTTTTATGACTTTCGCATCACGCCTTGCTGCGGTCGCGCTTGCCGCGCTGGTCGGCTGGATCGTCCCGGCCTCCGCCCAGCAGCCGCCGCCGCCCAATTTGCCGCCGCCGCAGCGGAGCCCGTCACCCAGCACCTATGGGCCGGACGAACTCGTAACCGCCGGCCACCGCTTCTTCGGCAACGTCTCGCGCGGGCTCGCCTCGATCATCGAGAAGGCCGTCAGCCAGTGGGGCCTGCCCAACGGCTATATCCTGGGTGAGGAAGGGTCCGGCGCCTTCGTTGCCGGCCTGCGCTACGGCGAAGGCACGCTCTACACCAAGAACGCCGGCGACCTGCGCGTCTATTGGCAGGGCCCCTCGCTCGGCTTCGACTGGGGCGGCGACGGCGCGCGCACCATGACGCTCGTCTATAACCTGCCCGCCACCAACGCGATCTACCAGCGCTTCGCCGGCATCGACGGCTCGGCCTATATCATCGGCGGCTTCGGCATGACGGCGCTCACCGCCAACAACATCGTGCTGGTGCCGATCCGCTCGGGCCTCGGGCTACGGCTGGGCGCCAATATCGGCTATCTGAAATTCACCCCGCGCGCGACCTGGAACCCGTTCTAAGGCGCGATCGCGCTTTAGATTGTTGTTCGAGCATGATCTTTCCGGAAAGCCGCTGCGCACTTTGCGCTGACGCGGCGCTTCGGACCCGGATCATGCTCTAGGGCTCCCTCCTCGGGTCCGATTCCGGATTCACGTTAACAACAGGGCGGGGCTGGCTTTTTGCCGGCCCGCCATGCATTGTCTTTGGTAAATTTTTCCTTGCTTTCGGAGTTCTGGCCCCATGGTCGAACCGATCATGTACCTGGCGATCGGCTTCCTGCTCTCGATGCTGTGCGGGCTTGCCATCGTGCCGCTGGTGCATAACCGCGCGGTCCGCCTGACCACGCGCCGGCTCGAGGCCGCCACGCCGCTCTCGATGGCCGAGATCCAGGCCGACAAGGACCAGCTCCGCGCCGAATTCGCCATGTCGGCGCGGCGGCTCGAGATGAGCGTCGACCAGCTCAAGAACAAGACCACGAGCCAGCTCGCCGAGCTCGGCAAGAAGAGCGACGCCATCAACCGCATGAAGATCGAACTCGGCGAGAAGAACGCCACGATCTTCGCGCTGGAGGCGCGCGAGAAGGCGGTGAAGGAGCAGCTCCGCGCCACCGAAGAGGAATTCAGCGCCAAGACCGAGGCCCTGCGCGCCGCCGAGAACGCGCTGACCGACAAGCAGGGCGAACTCGCAAAAATTAATTCCGAGCTGTCCGACCGCTCGATGATGGCGGAGAGCCGGCAGGTCGAGCTGGTCGCGGTGCGCGCGCAGATCGAGAACTTGAAAAATCGCGTCGGCGACGCCGAGAAGGAATTTGCCGCCACGCAGGCGCGGCTGACGCAGGAGCGGACCGAATCCGAGACCGCCTCCCGCGAGCTCGGCGATGCGCGCGGCCGTGTCGAGAATCTGAGCCAGCGCGTCACCGAGCTCGATCGCCAGCTGATCGTGCAGGTGAAAGAGGCCGAGATGCTGTCGGGCCGCGTCGCCGATCTCGAAGGCCGCCTCGCCACGCAGGGCAAGCTGCTCGCCGAGCGCGACTACGAGAACAACCAGCTCCGCCAGGCCAACGAGGGCAATGATCGCATCATCAAGGAGCTGCGCGTCGAGATCGCCGGCTTGAGCGGCGGCAAGTCGTCGGCGGCGTTCGAATCGCTCCGCGCGGAAAAGACCGCGCTGGAGGAGCAGCTGCGCACCGCGCGCGACGAGCGCGCCAAGCTCCAGCGCGACATCAACGCAATCCAGCAGCAGGCGGAGAGTTCCTGGGCGACCGAGCGCATGGAGAATGCGCTGCTGCGCGAACGCATCAACGACATCGCCGCCGAGGTCGCCAAGCTCGCGATGCAGCTCGAAGGCCCAAACTCGCCGATCGAGGCCCTGCTGGCGGCCGAGGCCTGCCAGCCCCCGAAACCGGCGCCGCGCCCGGCCAATGACGCCGCCGGCAATGGCGCGGCCGCAATCACCCTGCCCGAAGGCGGCGGAACGCTCGCCGAGCGCATCCGCGCGCTCCAGGCCCACGCCTCCCGCGCCCGCCAGCAGGGCGCATAAGCGGCCCAAACCACGGTTTCGCCTGCGATTGCGTGATTGACGGAAGGTTTTCCGGCCTCGAGGCGCCTGGAAACTTGACACCTTTGGCCCGCACTTCTAAATCGCGGGCTCCGATGTGCCGGCCGGCCGAAAGTCCGGCCGTCGGCATGATGGTCCCGGGCGCATAGCTCAGCGGGAGAGCGTTCCCTTCACACGGGAGAGGTCCAAGGTTCGATCCCTTGTGCGCCCACCATCCATCCATCCTCCTGAACCCTCCGCCGGTTGCGAACGATCACCCAAGCCTTGCGGCTGTCGGGGACCGTCTGAACAAAAATGTCGAAAACAACCCCATGCACAGTAGCCGACGTCAGTTGGATCAATAACTTACGACTTTTCCGAAATCCGCTTGCTCCGTCGGGCAACACAGGGGCATGATGGCATCATCCAAGGAGAGGCCCGCACCACCGAGCGACTAGCCCGCCTTGACACGCGAGAGGTCCATGGTTCGACCCCATGTGCGCTCACCATAGATCCTAGATTTCAAGAGCCGCTGAAAGCTCCCTTGCGAGGCGTGCGAACGTCCGCTTTGCCAAAAGCGGTCATTCACCCGAGGTCGGCTTTTGGACCCGAAGCGGACACGCCGACCTCGGTCATCGCAGTAAGCTGGGTTGGAGCTATCCTATTCACAGAACCTCGAGGACTATCATCTTTCGGTGGTCTTTGCGGGACAGGCGACTGGGACGTACATCGATATCGGCGCAGGGGCATCCGGTAGCTGAGCTGTGCTTCGGAAGCTGGTAGCGGCGCAACCGCGCTTCAGACCCGCCCGTTGACCGGCAGCAGCGCGCCGGTAACGGCGCTGGCGGCGTCACTCGCCAGGAAGAGGATGACATCGGCGAGTTCCTTTGGCGCGACCCATTCGGAAGAATCGGCCTTCGGCATGCTGGCGCGGTTTGCCGCGGTATCGATGATCGAGGGCAGCACCGCATTGACGGTGATCTTGCCTTTCAACTCGGCAGCTAGTGACTCCGTCAGCTTATGCACGCCGGCCTTCGACGCCGCATAAGGACCCATGCCGGGGCCGGCCTGCAGTGCGCCCGTCGCACCGATATTGTCGATGCGGGCCGCCCGCGAGTTGAGAAGATGCGGGATCGCTGCGCGCGAAGCATTCAGCGCGGTCTCGACATTGAGAGCATGCATGCGCTGCCAAACCTTGGGATCGCCGTCGGCAATGGTCTCGAAGGCAAATCCGCCAGCAATATTGATTAGCGCGTCGATCGCGCCAAAATGCGCGGCGGCGGCATCGATCGCCTCTTTCGCCTGTGCCGCATCGGTCAGGTCGATGCGGCCAAATTCGATCCGCTGGGCTGTTGCGGCGAACTGCGACTCAGCATGATCGATACCGGCGACTCGCGCGCCGCGCGAAAGGGCTTCCTCGGCGACCACCTTGCCAAGCGCGCCCAGCGCGCCGGTGATGATAAAGACGTTACCCTTCATGGCGGTCTCCGTGCGAATGAGAATGAATCGACGCCGCAGTCACTATAGTCAGCAGAGCTTCAAAATGTGCGCCGCCCTGGCTGAGATCGACCGCGACGATACCGGGATAAAATGCCGACGACGCCCGGCATCCGCCCAGGCTTGCGGCGCATATCATTGGCGCCGATCTGCCACAGTCACGCATCACGTCTTCCACTTGATCATCGTCCGCAGGATGCTCATTGGGCGGCCGGCGTAGGGCGGCTGAAATAGCATTTGGATCGGCGAGAGAGGACCTTGATAGAAGACCGGGCGCAATTTTGAAAAGGTGTTGAACCCCTCGCGCGCGTGGTAATGGCCCATACCGCTCGCACCGATCCCACCGAATGGCAGGTCGTGCTGGCCGACGTGCAGGAGAGCTTCATTGACCGATACGCCACCCGACATCACCCGCGAGATGTAGAAGTCGCGCAGCTCGGCACCGGAGGTGAATGGATAGATTGCCAACGGTCGGTCGTGACTATTGATATAGTCGGCGACCTCCTGCCGATCTGTATAGGTCTTGATCGGCAGGATCGGGCCAAAGATCTCGCGCTGCATGACAATCATGTCGTCCGTCGGATTTAGCACGAGATGCGGTGGAAATTTGCGCTGCTTCGTGTCCGGAATCTGCCGTTCCGCAAGATTGACCAGGACTGCACCCTTTGTACGGGCATCCTCCAGGGTCGCCTGCAGCCGCGTGAACGACGGTTCATCGATGATCGACGTGTAGTCTTGACCGTTGATGTCCGGGAAGCGCTCGGCAAACAGCTTGCGGCAATGATGGACGAACTCGTCCTCACTCCCTTTGGGCAGAAACATGTAGTCGACATTCGTACAGATCTGACCGGCATTGAACATCTTCACCCAGAGAATGCGCTCTGCCGCTGTCTTGACCGGGAAGTCAGGCCCAACAATTGCTGGTGCCTTGCCGCCCAATTCAAGCGTGACAGGGGTGAGGTTGCGGGCCGCGTTTGCCATGACTGCGCGACCGGTCGCGCCGGATCCCGTGAACAGCAGATGGTCGAAGGGCAATGACGAGAATGCGGGTCCTCGTCCGCCGCCATCCTCGAAAAAGGCAAGCTTCTCGAGCGGGAAATACTTCGGCGAGACACGGATCAGGACCTCGGCGAGCGCTCTTGAGTTTTGCGACATCTTGACCATCGCACGATTGCCGGCGGCCAGAATTGCGGCGAGCGGGCAGAAGCTGAGGTTAAGCGGGAAATTCCAGGGAACGATGACTCCGACGACGCCGAGCGGCTGTGGGATGACGCGGTTGCGCGCGAGCGGGTAGGTCATGAAGTCGACGTGCCTGCGCTGCGGTTTCATCCACTTTTTCAGGTTCTTTCTGGCGTCGGCGATTGTTTCCAGGACAACGAAATATTCGGCGAACAGGGTCTCGAATTCAGACCGGTTGCCGTAGTCGGCGTTGATCGCTGCGACCAGCCCGTCCTTGTTGTCCTTCAGGAGTTGCCCGAGGGCCTTCAGGTCAGCAATGCGCTGATCGTAGGATGGCTCGGGCGCCGCCAAATAGGCCGCCCGCTGCGCGGCGAAGCAGGACTGCAGTTCGGCGGGAATGTCGACGGAACGGAAATTGACAGGCACGTTCATGATGTTCGCTTTCTCTGGGTTTCGCGTGTCCTCCAGGTGGATAACCAGGGCACGTGCTGACCGTGACCGTGTCAACTCCAAGTCAGTGCATGCTTGCGCTCGCATGGACGGAGCCCGGCCTCTCATCCATGATCCGCTTGATGGCGCGAGCGCAGCAGCCGCACTGGGCGCAGCATCCGAGGCAGGCATACACCTCGCTCATGCGGGGCCGTCGCGCTTCTTTTATGACCACTGACCGCACCTGGTGGTCGCTGAACACATTGCAAGAACAGACGATCATCGACTTCTCCTAACCAAGACCAATGAGTCGGATGAAGATCGCCACAAGCGCGGTGCTCCAGCCGCAAGCACGATGGTTTCCGCTCGGCTCATCTCGGTGTGGCCAAGAGGCCGCTCGCGGACCAGATGGTTACCCATTCCAGCTCCTTCCGAGGCATCGCGAACGCTTGCTGCGGCGCCTCGACGCTACCCGCGTTCAGGTGGCCTTCTGCTTAGCTTCGGTCTGCAGGTCTGCTTCGGTGAAGCCACGGCCGCCGGGGCGGAGCGCCGAATGTTCGCGCTTTGAGTGGACGAGCGGGTAGAACATCTGCGTCGTCCAGCGCTCCGGGCCAAACAGGATGTCGTCCTGCAGGCCGACCTTGGCGGGATACTTGCGTGTGATATGCGCCGTGCCGAACAGCACGTCCCAGAAGAACAGCAGGTTGCCGAAGTTGCCCTTGTAGTGGCCAATGCCATCTTCGTTGGTGAGCGCATGGTGCGCCTGGTGCGTGGCCGGCGTGGAGATGGTGCGCTCCAGCACCCACATCAGCGGATGCAGCGCGCGGATGCGGTACAGCGGCGCATCCCACGCCCAAGCGCAGTGCGCGCCCAGGATGACCGCCAACTTGATCACCAGGTACGCCGCATAGACTGGGCCGAAACCCAGGTACACCGCCACGCCGCCGATCCACAGGCCCGGCATCATCAGGTAGTAAAAGAAGTTGTTGCGGTAGGTAATGCGCACGCTCATGTAGGCCGCGCTGTGATGCGCGCGGTGCAGCGGCCACAGCAAGGGCGTGTGCGAGGCGCGGTGCCAGAGGTACTGCGTGAGGTCATCGCCGATGAGCAGCAGTCCGGCCATCGCCCACCATGGCAGGTTGGCCCAGGCGTCGTGCTGCGTCGGCATGAGCCAGCTGCACAACGCGTTGCTGCCCAGCAGTGCGATAGGCTGAGTGATGGCGATCAGGCTGACGAACATCAGCACTTCAAGCCAGGCGTCGTTGGCTGTCGCGTTGCCGCGCACGGTGGCTTGATACCGCCGGGTGACGAACTCCATGGCGGCAAAGCCTAGGATGCAGGCGCCAATTAAAAGGTACTGCAATTGCGAGCTCATATGGGACGTCTCCTGCCGCTCTCATGTTTTGAATTGTGGAACGGTCTAAGGGGTGTCGCCATATTGCGTCCAATGCATAATATTCATCGTCTTGATGCATGGAGAGCAATGCCATGAATCTGCGCCGCCTGAATCACGTTGTCGCCCTTGCCGACACTCTGCACTTCGCCCGCGCCGCCGCAGCCGCCCACCTGAGCCAGCCGGCCTTCAGCCGCAGCATCCAGGCCATCGAGAACGACCTGGGTATCCGCCTGTTCGACCGCGACGTTGGTGATGTCCGCCCCACCCGTGCCGGGGAATTCGTCATTGAGCGGGCGCGCAAGCTGCTGTTCGAGGCGCGTTGCCTGCAGCGCGACGTGGATCTTTACCGCGACAGCCAGCTCGGCGACACGGCCTTCGGCGTCGGGCCGCTGCTAACGGCCACCCTGATGCCACGCGCGCTTGTGGCGTTGCGCCGCCAGCACCCGCAGGTGGCGCTGCGCATGGAGGTCGGCAACTGGGTGCAGTTGCTGGAGAGCTTGCGCACCGAAAGCATCGAGTTCTTTGCCGCCGATGTCCGTGACATGCCTGGGGATGCCGCGCTGGACATCCAGTTGATCGGGGGGCAGCAGGCCGGCCTGTATGTGCGGGCAGGACATCCGCTGGCCGGGCGCGAGCACATGCTGCAGGACGTCTGGGCGTACGGTCTCGCCGCACCGAAGTTGCTGAGCCCCTCAAAGGTGGAGCTCGCCGCCCTGCTGGGCCTGCCTGCGGGCCAGGAGGCCGCCATTGCGCTCGAGTGCGACAACTACGGCCTGCTCAAGACGGTCGCGCTCACCACGGATACCGTTCTGGGTGCGACGAACGCGGCGGTACGGGGGGAGCTGGAATCCGGCGCACTTGTCCGGCTTGTCGTACATGGCTGGCAGTCGCCGCCGTCAAGCACGGGCATCGTGTGTTTGCGAGGGAGAACCTCGTCGCCGGCAGCCAAGGCAACCGTAGCAGCGATTGTGCGGGCAGCGGCCGAGATCAACGTCTAGGCGCCTTGTCGCACTCGACGCATCGTCCGGTGCGGATTACCGGCCTGTCCATTATGACGACTGTTTCGAAGTGATCGACCAGACGCCAGAGTCTGCTTGTGGGCCCTTAGCCGACCTCGCTAATTTCCCAAATGTCCGCTTTGCCCTCGCAAGCGGAAATCAGGCAGCCGACCGACATGGGCCAGATTCGGACATCGCAGCACAATGCGCATCTTGATCAACTCGAACAGCCGCCGCAGCAGGTCGCGACGACCACGATAGCAGTCGGGGCTCGCTCTGGCCGGCAACCTCGATCATGCGAACGTTAGGGACCGAGCGGCGTGAGGGCGCTGCGCAGTGGCGCGCTGGAAATCTGCATCAAACCCGCAAATGGCTGCCCCAGCTCCAGGACCAGGTAGATCGCCCCGGCGGCCGACAGTGCAAAAACGAACAGCGAGCCGAAAACGGTTGCGCTGGGTTTGGCAAACAGGCCGAAGCTTCCAAAGATGATGGTGAGCCAGAAAATCAGCACCACCAGGAACGGCATGGGGATCGAGTTGTTCGTCTGTGCGAACAGCGACAGGCGGGTTTGCGCAATGTCGGTGGCGATCTGTATGGCCCTGGCTTGCAGGGAGCGCTGGGAATCGTTCTGCGGCGAAAGCTGCTGAAGCTTCGCATAGAATGTTTCGCTTACGGCGCTCGCCTCGAAGGGGTTCGCCTTGGCAACCTCGGAACTTTTCTCGCGCCACATTCGATCGGCTAAAACAACGATGGCGCGCCGTAACAGATTGCGTTCGTCATTCGTCTCCGGTCCGTACTGCGCCAGCAGATTATCGAGCAGGACAACATTGCTCGTCATCTGCGTGACTTGAGTGCTCTGCGTGTCGTAGGAGCCCTTCGCCGAGGCGATCAGCAGGCCGAGGACAAGCGCGGCTATCGTCCCGATGAGGCCCGTGCCCAGCCTGACGACATCCTTGTCATCCGTGCTCAGGTGATGCCCAGGAAGGAACATACCAAGCAGGGCACCGCCTGAGATGCATAGAAACGTGATGCACGATAGCGCGATTGCATTCATGATTCACCACTGTGTTGCGAGGCGTGTCGTGACTTAGCGCTGTGTCGCCTTCGCCGCGGAGGCAACTGCGGGTCCCTTGGCGATCAATGTGCGTCGGTCGTGAATCAAGCTCTCCAGCCGGTGGGCTGCCACGTTCAATGTGGCATCATCCACCGCGCTCTCGTCTCCAGCAGCGGATTTGGCGAGCTCCGCCTTTAGAATGCGGTCGATTTCGTCTTCGATATCCGAAAGTTCAGCCTCTGTATCGACTTTCCGAATCCGGCGCGCCAGGGCGTAGAGAGAATCGAGCGGGCCTTCGGCTGCGCGGCTGCCGAGGCCCAGGAATTTCCACGCCGCCGCAAGCATGGTGGCAGCGCCACCCAGTACCATCGGCGTCAAATAGATCCAGTTGCCGTATTCATCCATGAAGCTTTGCGTGGTGCTGTTGTAGACGGCTGCCGCGCCAGGATGCAGCGGAAGGTAGGCATCCTGGTCGGTGCTGGGCGCGGTGATCTGCGCGAAAATCGGCTGCTCGCGCAGCAGATTCCTGCGCGCGCTCATGATCGCCTCCGTGAGGTCGGTTACCAGATCAGAGCCAAGCTTCCTTTGCGCAACCAGGTATAGCGAGGTCCTCAGGGTCGTCAGGTCATCTTCCGGGACCGGCGGCGATCCCCGCAGCGTGCCCTTCGGGACGTCGAAGCTTTCAAAAGCGCGCTCATTCTCTGCAATTGCCCCTGCGGACTCGATTGGGATCAGTACCGGGGTCTTTTTACGGTCGAGCTGAAAAAATCCACGAACGAGCGAGAGGTATTTTTCGGCGAGCGGGATCACGACAAGCAGGGCGCTGACTTGTTTTGACTGAATGGCTTGCCGGACATCCGTCAAGGCAAGGTTCTTGAAGACAACTTTTGCGCCCGCCAGATCGTATCCCTTGGTCAACACATCGACAATTTTGGCGTTCACTGCTCCGCCGACCACGCCGACCGTGCGTCCCTTCAGGTTGGCAATGCTGTCGATGGACGATCCCGGCGGCGCGATGATCAGTACGGCCATATGGCTGACGACGACGACGGCTTGCGCCTGCGACAAGTCGCCGACATCGCCGCGAACCACAGCGAGATCGACCTTGCCCGCGGAGAAAGCCGCAGCGGCCTCGAGCGCGGTGCCGCTGTCGATGACCTTGAGCCGGACCGGCGCGTTCGCTGAAACGAACTCGCCTGCTATCGCTGACATTGCCTTCGCTGCCTCGCCGTCGAGCGACCCGACCGCCACAGTCAGCGTTACCGGGCGGCTGTAGTACCGATAGGCAAGGAGACTTGCGCCTGCTGCAAAGGCGACGACGCCGACGAGCAGGAAAAAGCGAAGCCACAGCGGCAATTTCATCGACATCATGCTCGCCACCTGTGTGGGTTCGCCACGCCCCTGCCGCTGTATTTCTGCACACCTGCGATGCCCGCAAACGTCCGCGGCCAGAATAGCTGCCAGCCGCCGCTCTACGTGCTCGCTGCTACGGCAGATGAGGACGTTGATCTATATCAAGCTTACCCACCGCTGAAGGTCTACGGGAAACGGCCGGCAAATCGGGCTGTTTGCGCGCCCTATGCGGCGGCTCATTCCCTCTCCTCGATCAGGGGTGATCATCATGCAATCCTCTTGGCCTAACGAGCCCAGTCGTCGCCTGGTTCTAGGCGCACTCGCAGCAGTGCCCGCATTCTCCGTGCCACTCGTTGCCGGTGCCCAGACACAAACAACGCCCGCGCAAGCACCGCTTCCCGCAGCCGGCTTTTCATTCGCTGCGGTCGGCGATACCCGACCGATGATGTACCTCCCGTTGAAAGAGGGACAACCGGACCTCAGCAAGTTCTTCGTCGAGATGTTCGGATTGGTCATGCCGGAAAAGGTCGCCGAGGCCGTCGTAGCGAAGGATGTGAAGATGATCTTCGATCCGGTCACAAAGGACCTGGTCAAGGTCGTCATGCCGTTCGCATCCAAGACGGAAGTGATGACCCTGACGGTAGATAAGGGTTGGGTCACTGAGGCATCCGTTGAAGACGTGAAACTGCTTCCCGGAGTGCATCGAACCATGTTCCGGCTTCAGGGCGGCGAATGGGTGACGCGCGAAATTGTCAAGGACGTTCAATCCGGTCGCGCCAAATTCGTGGTCAATAGCGGTGACGCTGTGTGGTGGGGCAATCAGGGCTTGACCGTAAGTGACAGCCCATACTGGAAGCGCGTGAACGAAACAATGTTGAAGAAGCTACCCGCGCCGGATGACGAGATGCGCGCAGCCGGTCTGGATGGGCGCTTTTTCATGAGTGTGGGTAATCATGAGGTGTGGGCCGACCCAAAGATTGAGGGCGTACTTTCGGCTGTGCCGTATCTGAAAAAATTCGGCGTCACGCCGGAAAACCTCATCTACAAATTTGACTTCAAGGGCACCCGCTTCATCTATCTCTGGAGTGGCAAGTACGATTACCGCTCGCCGTCGCTGTGGGACGCTGATCGGCCAAAATATGCCGAACAAATGACGCAGCTTCAAAAGTGGATGGACGAGGCGAAGGCCAATGGCATTCGGAAGGCGTTTATCGTCTTCCACTATCCCGTCTTTGCGCGGTCAGGCTTAGGCCCGATCCCGGCTCCCGATAACCCGCACAAGGTGATTGCGTCGTATGCCAAGGACATGGAGGTGGTCGTGTTGAACGGGCACGTCCACACCACGGAAATCTACGATGTAGATGGGGTAAAGTATCTGATGTTGGGCGGCGGGGGCGCAGAACAAGACCCAATCCTGCCGGGGCGAACCAGCATCAAGGTGCCCGCCGACTATCCGCGGGACCTTTACTGGAAGGGCCAGCCTCCGCAAGAGGAGTACAACTACGTGCTGGTGGACGTTGAACCCGGCCAGAAGACGAAGTTCACCCTCAATCGCTTCCGGCCGTGGTCGGCGGAGCCATTCGGGACTGAGGAACTCTTCACGTGACAGCAAGCGGGCAATAGGCCGGGAGTGAGGTTCTGGCGACAGTACTCCTGATTATTCACGGCTTGGTCGCCGTTGCACTGCTTGGCGCGATTACGCACCAGACCTTGGCGACGTGGGCGACTGTGGGAACGCGCCCCAGTTCGTTTTTCGGCCGCTTTCGCTCCGTGCCATCGGCCCGGTTCGCCGACGCCGTCGTCGTCTTGTATGCCATCTCCATCCTGCTCGGTGGGATCATCTATCTGTATTTTCGCGTCGACATCAGGCCAGAGTTAGAGCGCGCCGGTCATTGGCCAGCCCTGGGCTTCTTCGACCTCAAGGAGCACTTCGCCGCTATCGGTTTTGCGTTGCTACCAGCCTACTGGGTTTGCTGGCGACGGCCGCGTGCCGACGAGCCTGCTCAGACGCGCACGATGCTCACCTCGATCCTCGCCTTTGTCATCTGGTGGGGCTTCCTAACTGGCCACGTCGTAAACAACATCAGGGGGTTCGGCGCATGACGTTATCGGCTGCGTTCCGCCGCTTTGCATTCGCGTTCGGGACGACATTTGGCTTCCTCTACGTGGTTGCGCTCGCAAAGGACCTTGCTCTTTTCACCGTTTTCCCGTCGCTCGGCATCGTGCTGGCGGGCACGCATCATTCGCGAGACGTTGCTGACCCTGCGATGGGATTTCTAGCTCCAGCGATGTACTGGTACGGGTGGGCCGCGACGGCCGCGCTCGGGGCACTGATCGTCGCCCTCGTTGCTGCGTCGTTACCCGGACGTTCAGTGCGAAACTTCTGGTCGGGATGGGTGTGGGTCATTCCCATCCTCTCGATGATCGCTTGCGTCTATCTCACCCTGCCTTGGTTTAGGGTCTGACTTGGGTGCTTCCGCACATGGATCATGACCGACCAAGCTCAAAGCGCGCTCTCTGGTCGGAAAACCGCTTCGCGCTCTTCTGGATCAATCCTCAAGCAGCCCGATCCGGACGTAAGGCCGCGTAGAGACCGACGAGGGTTCCGATGGCGACCAGGCCTGCCGCCAGCAGCACCTGCAATTCCCCGTCATCGGTGGCGCCTGCGGACGACACCAGTCTGGTCACGACGACGAACAGAATGCCCACGGAAGCCGCCGCGCCTACGCAAAGATGGGCAAGCTCTCGCGTCAGGTTTCGGCCGAGAAGTCCGAGTGCCGTGAAATACATCGCGCAAGCGTTGGGATGAACGAACAAGGCAACGCGCGCGTACGGACCATAGGAGTCGAGAAGGGACTCACATCGGCTCAGTGCCGCTTTTGAGGCAACCCGCTGCAACATCGGTCTGAAAAACCGAGCCTGTCCGTAACTCAGAATGGCGCCCACGATGATGGCCGCCCACGCCACGATGAAAACGGAGACATCCGCAGGCTTCGGATTGAGCGCCACGGACATCAGGATGAGGGCGGTTCCGGGAAAATAGCCGAAATACGGGAAGACCGACTCCAGGAGCACGCAAGCAAACATGAAGACCGGAAACCATGCCGAACCGGTCGCATCCTGGACGATGGCGTTCAAGTCGAACAGGTTCGTCTTGTACAGGACGAGGTACATGCACATGGCCAATCCGGCCAGCGCGTAGAACGGCAACGCCCCCGACAGAAACCGTCTCATCCAGCCGCCGCGCTTTGTTTCGCGGACAGGGCGGAGACCTTCGATATCGGGACAAGACGACGGAAACGCATGGCTCATGTTTAGGCGAATGAGATTGCCCCTGTCGATAGCAATCCTCGCCCCGGCTGCGCGGGCCAATCGCCGCATTGAAATGCCCGCCGATCGGGAAGGTGCAGTCGATCACAGACCCAGTGTGACCTCAGCCCAGTGCATCGCGGTGCTGCCGCCCAGAAACTCGATCACGCGGGGCTCGATGGTCTCCGGCCGGTCGTGGCCAATGACAGCGGTCGCTGCGATCATGTCGCAACGCTCGTTGTAGACGACTGACACCAGCGTTTTGCCGGGAGCGCCACGTGAGTTGAGCGTGTAGGCGCGGCTGCGACCGTTCATCGACGCAATCCTGATGGGATGGCCGGAACCGCGTGGAGAGACTTCGCCCAGGAGAACGGTATCGCCCATACGATCGAGGTCATCATCATCGGCGACGCCCGTCGAGCAGTTGCAAAAACCTATCTTGGCAC
Source organism: Bradyrhizobium sp. LA2.1 (assembly GCF_040547725.1). Lineage (NCBI taxonomy): Bacteria > Pseudomonadati > Pseudomonadota > Alphaproteobacteria > Hyphomicrobiales > Nitrobacteraceae > Bradyrhizobium > Bradyrhizobium sp. LA2.1. The sequence goes on along the minus strand of NZ_JBEPQI010000040.1, from coordinate 39,685 downwards.
GCAGGTACAGCGTCACCTCGACACCGCAGTCGGAAGCCCTGCAGCGGAACGCCTTTCCCTTGCCCCATTGGTCGATCGAGAACGGCCAAGTCACCTCGCGCCACACCGGCGTGGCGGAATTCGCGGCGGCATGCCGTGGCACATGGAGCCACACGAGCGACGCCGCCAGCGCGCTTCCCAGCGAGATTGCTGCGACGGCGATGGCGGCTGCCTTTCTCATCATTCCACCGTTCTCGTTCCGGCTCAGTTGCTGGCGAGGTATTGCTTCGCCGCCGCGACCTCGGGGCGTTCCGAATCGGCACTGGCCGTCAGCGTGACGAGCTGCTGACAGTTCTGTCGTGCCGCTTCCCTGTCACCAAGGGCTTCGGCCGCCTTGGCCGCTCCCGCGAAAGCGTGCAAGCGGTTCGGCTCCTTCGCCTTGGTTGCCTCGAATGCAGCAAGCGCCTCCTTGGCCATGCCGCGATCGAGCAGCATGAAGCCGTAAAGCTCGCGCGCCGGCGCCAGCGGTCCGGGCGTGATCACGTGCTTTTCCGTCTTGTCCTCTGCATCCGCCGCGGCACTCATCGCATTGAGTGCCTCGTCGTACTTGCCCTCGGCGTAAAGCACCCAGGCGACGGCGACCTGACGCTGGATGTCGACGATTCCGGACCAATAATTGTCCTTGGCGTCCTGCAGCTTGTCGCGCAATTCTGCCAGCTTCTGGATGTCGGCCTTGGCGGCCTCCGGTTTGCCGGAGCGCGCCGCGCCGAGGGCCCGGGCGAAATGCGTTACCGCCATCGCAAAGTTGAGGTTGCTCGGCCTGACCGGCAGCTGCGAGGCCCCCTCCCAATCGCCACGGTCGATCGCATAACGCGCCGGCGAAGCCGCCAGCGCGTAGTCTGCCGCCGCGACCGTCGCCTTGATGTCGGTCTCCTTGATCATGTCGTCGATGACGGCACGCGCCTGCTTGTCCTGGCCGAGCTGCAGGTAAGCATAGACCATGTAGTCCTGCGCATGCAGGTAGTTGCCGACCGACTTTTCGGCCATCGCGGCTTTCACGGAAGCGGTGTTGGAGTCGATCGATTCCTTCCAATAGCCGACGCGCGTGTAGATGTGGGAGGGCATGTGCTGGGCGTGCGGCGCGGCCGGTGCGATCTTGGCGTAACGATTGGCGGCATCGAGCCCTTTCTGCGCCAGCGCCGGGTAGTCGTAGAGATGGATCAGATAATGCGTCACGCCTGGATGCAGCGGCAGCCGCCTGGAGATCGGCTCGAGGATCGCCGCGCCTTTAATTTGCTGCGCATAGGTCTTGTCGTTCAGATCCGCCGACGTATTGAGCGTAATGGCGTAGGCGATCTGGGCTTCGTCGTCGTCTGGATATTTTGCCGCGACGCGCGCCTGCGCGTCACGCAGCATGCGCATCCGCTGGGCGTGAGGAATCTTGTCGTAATCGGCATACATCACCATCAGCGCATCGATGTAGTCGCGCTCGCGCTCGGTCGCGGCGCCGATCTCCTTGGCCTTCATGATCGCGGCGAGGCCCGGCGCCAGGTTCGGCTTTGGAATAGCATTGTGCGGATTGTCCATGTAGGTGAGCGCAATGCCCCAATAGGCCATGCTGCATGTCGGGTCAGCCTTGATGGCTTCCTCGAAGATCTCCTTGGCGTTGGCGTACCAGTAGGAATGCTGATAGCGCATCCCGCGATCGAAACGACGCTGGGCCACATCGTTGCAAGAGGTCTGGAAATGAACGCTGCCGAGCTGCTGATCTACATCGTCTTGCGCGACCAGAGCTTGTGGTCCTGATAGGCCGAGACCGGCTGCGATGACGAAGTATAGGGACTTCCGCATGGATCGCTCCCTTGGCCTGACACGCAATGAATTGGTCTTGATACCCCCTCACTATATGACCTTCGCGGCTTTTGAACAGCGAAGTGAATCGCGGCAGCGCAACTGACCCAGCGGCGCCTCGAAGTTGGCGAAACCAATCCGAAGCCAGAGCCGTCGGAGTTGGATCCTCACGCGCGCATCATTCTGGCCTCGGATCGCATCGCTACGCGATCGACAGAATCTCGATCTCTTGCGCGCCCGAACCCACGACATCTCCGACCGCCTTCCCGATCAGCGACTTCGCGACCGGCGCCACGAACGAGATCGATCCGGCCTTTGGATCCGCTTCGTCCTCGCCGACGATGCGATAGGTCTGCACGCGGCCGTCGGTGCGGCTGAAGGTCACGGTGCTGCCGAAGGCGACGACATCGGTCGACGCCGGATCGGGAATGACCTGCGCCGTGCGCAGCCGTTCGGTCAGATAACGAGCGTCGCGCAAGGGCACCGCCGACTGCCGGCGCTTTTCGTTGACGTCCTCGATGGCTTGCGCGGCTTCATAGGCCCCGCGCGCCTCGCGAAGCTGCGCCTGCAGCGCCTGCAAGCCGGCTTCCGTCACGAGGTTTGGATGCGGCGAGACCGGGCGATCCGGCAGCAGCGTCTCGGACGCGGTTTCGGCGCTTTCTTCCTTGGTAAAGGCGACGCTCAATTCAAGATCCTGTCGAACTGTTTCGGGCACCCGCTCGCGCCTCGTCCCGCGCCCCAGAGCGGGGAATCGGGCCGAACAGCAGCCGGTGATTGTCCCGGACTATATCTCAAGTTCGACGAAACGGCGCAGCTTGAAGACCAGGTCCGGTACGGCCTGGCGGAACCGCGTCGCGTTCTGGAACGTGGTCGAGAACGGCGCGAAGGTGATCATCGCGTTCCAGTGCTTGTAACCGTAGACCGTGACGGAGGCGCCGGTCGCCGGAAAATTCTCCAGCTTGCGCAGCTCGCCAAGCACGAGATCGGCAATCGCCTCGGCGGGAAGCAGCTTCTTGCCATCAGGCGTCGTCGTGATTTTCGCTGGCCGCTCGACCGGCTTCGCGGCAGCCGGCACGGCATCGGGCGCAGCGTCGGGTTCGGCCGGTGCAGGATCGGGGGTGGACGGCTCGATCGGCTCGAACCCGTTCGTCGGCGCTGTCGGCGGAACCTCGGTGAGCGGCGGCGGAGCACTGCTGTCTGCGCGCTTGTTGCCTCCCAGGATGCTGCTGATCATGGCCACAAGGCCAGCATCCTTCACGTCGTCGCTCATTTCTCCCCCCGGGGCTTCGGCCTACTCTAGCACCGCTCTCGCAGACCGCCACTGGGGATGTATGGCCGGATTCCGCTTGGTTAAGGCCTCACGCCAAGACCCGCCGTCACGCCAAGGCCGTCACACGATGGCACCGGCGGCCCGACGTCCGGTCACGTCGCCCGGCGTGAGACCCGTCACCGCTTATCGAACGGAATGTACTGCTGGTACTGCTTGGGCACAGAGCTGCGGTAGCGTGCGGGCACGGTGCCGGTGTCGACCGAATGATCGATTTCCTGCTGCCGCGTCATCTTCTTCTTCGCCGGCTTCTTCGATGCGCTCTTCTTGGAGTCGGCCGGCTGGCTGGAGGTGTCGCTGGTCGCGGCCGGCGTTGTCGTCGTCGCTGCCGGCGCAGTGGTTGTCGCGGCAGGCGCTGCGGTTCCACCGGCGGCCGGCGCGCTCTGGGCCAGCGCGAGCGGTATTTGCATGAAAAGCGCCAGCGCTGCTGTCGCAGCCAGCAAATATGACCTTTGCATTAGAACCTCCAAAATACCTGATCCGAATGAGACAAGCCTGGTTCTCCGGGATCGACGCGCGCAAGTCTGCTCACGATAGGCCCGGACCCCCACCGCGAACTGTGGCGTAGATCACATTGCTGGCCGCCGGCTGCGTCATGATGTGCCACGTCGCGAACGCACGGCATTCCGCCGACACCAAGATAGGCATGACATGCCTCAGACGAGCCCAGCTCGCTGACGTTCCCGTCCACCCGCTCTCGAAGGAGATTGAAATGCGTCGCATCATCCTCACTCTCGCATCGTTCGCCGCCCTGGTCGCCGTAGCATCCCCGGCCGCCCAGGCACATCCTGCAAACGATCGATATTGCCTGCAGGGACGCATGTGGGGCTATCCCGGCAACTGCCAGTTCGCGAGCTATCAGCAGTGCCTCGCCACCGCCTCCGGCACGTCGGCCTCTTGCGGCATCAATCCGCGCTACGCGTTCTCGCAGCAGCATGCCTACTGACGACATCACGGCGTGCGCGCATGACGCGCACGCCGCCACACTTATTGCGTGAAGACGATCCACTTCGCCGACAGTCCGGCGGACTCACTTGCGCGAAGCCGCTTGCACCTGCCGATGACGAGAATGTTATCCGTCATCGCTCCGGGAAGAATTTGCAAAGCGCGACCGCAGCTTGTTCGCAACGCTCCCTTTCGGAACATCATCGATGTCGCGCAGTGTGTGAAGCAGATCGCTTGTGGCACCCAATCGCCTGATCTAGCGTGACATGCATATTCTGTTGCGAACAACTTTAGCTTTATTCGTTGCACGTCGTGACTTTTCAGGGAGGTGTTTTCAATGAGCAGCCGCCACAGCATTGTTCCGCGCGGTCTGAACGCAACGCGTTCGCCGCTTTCCCAGGGCCGCTTCGGACGCATGTTCCGCAAGCTCACGCCGGCGAAATTCGGTCCGAACGACGCCGACAATGTCGCGAACCTTTCGGCGCTGGCCGACAAGATGGTCGCCGACTTCGATGGTCCGAAGGACGGGCCGGACGCGGAGGAGAGCGGCATTCCCGCGCTCTACACCTATTTCGGCCAGTTCATCGACCACGACATCACCTTCGATCCGGTCAGCTCGCTGACCAAGCAGCAGGACCCCGACGGGCTCGTCGACTTCCGCACGCCGTCGCTCGATCTGGACAATCTCTACGGCCGTGGTCCGAACGATCAGCCCTACATGTATGACGGCATCAAGTTCCGGCTCGGCGAGAAGCTGACCGGCGCGGGCGTACCCGATGCCAGCGACCTGCCGCGCTTCAAGGGCCGCGCCCTGATCGGCGACCCCCGCAACGACGAGAACAGCATCGTCTCGCAGTTCCAGGCCTTGATGCTGCGCTTTCACAACCGCATGGTCGACGACAATGACAGCCTGTCGTTCGAGGAGGTGCAGCAGCGCGTCCGATTCCATTATCAATACGTCGTGCTGAACGACTTCCTGCCGCGCATCGTCCACGCCAGCGTGCTGGACGAGTTGAGGACCGCGGGCCAATACGACCGCAGCAAGCTCGCCCACTATCACTGGAAGACTTATCCGTTCATGCCGGTCGAGTTCTCGGTTGCGGCCTACCGTCTCGGCCATTCCATGATCCGCCCCGGCTATCGGCTGAACGATGCGGACAACATGCTGTTGCAGATCTTCCCCGACCCCCACAATCCCGACAAGAACGCACTGACCGGCTTCCGCGCCATGGGCCCGGGACGCGCCATGGACTGGGGCCGCTTCATCGATCTGGACACGCGCCCCTATGGTGTCGAGGACGACGACACCAATCCCGACAACAAGCGGCGGCTGCAGTTCGCCTATCGCATCGACGCCTCGCTGGTCGATCCGCTGCGCAAGCTGCCGCCGGAGGTCGCGTCCAATCCGTCGTCGCTGGCGCTGCGCAATCTCGAGCGCAGCTGGCGGCTCGGCCTGCCCTCAGGCCAGGCCGTCGCAAAAGCGATGAACCTGACGCCGCTGACGGACGATCAGATCATCATCGGCAAGGCCGTCGATGAACCCGGCGAAGGCGATCCGCAAACTGGGATCGCGACCATCGCGAACGGCGCGTTTGCCGGCAATTGCCCGCTCTGGACCTACATCCTGGCCGAGGCGCGGCAATTCCAGACCGCCGTGACGATCCCGGCCACCGGCGCGCCGGCGACCGGAATCAACACGCCGCAGCTCGGCCCCGTCGGCGGTCGCATCGTCGCCGAGGTCTTCGTCGGCATGATGTTCGGCGACCATTCCTCCGTGCTGTCGCTCGACCCGCAATGGACGCCGGTGACCGGCTCCAGCTTCGCGCTGAAGGACTTCGTCGCCTACGCGCTCGGCCAGGGCGATCCGCTGCACTGAGCTTGATGCGATGAGACCCGTTCTTTTTGCTGCGTGACAAGGCGTGGATGGCCGGGACAAGCCCGGCCATGACGCTGTGGAGACGGTCTAATGCGCAGCCCCCAGACCGCTCTCCTCCAGCCGCGCCGCAAACCATAGCGACAGCGGTTGATCCACAACGCCGCTGACATAGACTTCCGAAATCGTGACATGCTGCCTGTCCAGCACCAGCAGCACGCCGATCCAGTACGCGAACCAGACATGCGCGTCGGTCAGCGCCATCAACTTGTGCTGGTCGTGGTCGAGCGAGGTGTGATTGCTCGCCTTGCGGATCTCGACGGCGAGCAGATTGTTCGGGATCTCGCGCTGATGCACGACGACATCGGGGTAGATCGACTTTCCCAGATGATCGTCGGTGGAGACGATCGTGCCGTGCGGCAGATGCAGCGTGCGCTCGCCGAGGCGGTCGTAGTTGCAATCGACTGACCAGCCGGAGAATTGCCGCTCCAGATAGACGGCGAAGCGGTGCGTCACCGCCCGCTCGCCGACGTCCTTCTCGAACAAGAATCCTTCGTGGGCGTAGAAGTCCCGGAGCGCCGCGATCACCTTGTTCAGCTCGGTCTGCATCTTGCCCCCCGGCCCTCGGCGCTCCCTGATGCTGCGCCCTACATCTGGACTTCGATCAGCCGTGGCCCGGGCTCGGCGACGGCTTCGGCCAGAGCCTTGTTGAACTCTTCGGCATTGGTGACGGCGCGGCCGGGGACGCCCATGCCCTTCGCCAGCGCGACGAAGTCCAGCGTCGGACGGTCGAGCCGCAGCATGTCGTTGGCACGCTGGCCGGGCTCGCCGGCGCCGACATTGTCGAACTCGCCGCGCAGGATCTGGTAGATGCGGTTGGCGAACACGATGGTGACGATGTTGAGGTTCTCGCGGGCCTGCGTCCACAGCGACTGGATCGTGTACATCGCGCTGCCGTCGCCGACCATGGTGATCACCTTGCGGTCCGGACATGCGATCGCGGCGCCGATCGACAGCGGCGTGGAGAAGCCGATCGAGCCGCCCATGTTCTGGAGCCAGTCGTGCGGAGCGGCCGCCGCCGTCGGCGGGAAGAAGCCGCGGCCGGTGGTCAGGGATTCGTCGACCATGATCGCGTTCTCGGGGATGGCGCATGCGATCGCCTGCGCAATCGAGGCGAAGGTCAGCGCGCCGGTCGGCTTCACCAGCTCAGCCAAGGCCTGCGGCTTGACGTCCTTCGCGCTCGCCTTCACCGCGCCGGCCAGTGCTTCGAGCGCCGCGACCGAATTCTCGCCCCAGGAGGTCATGCGATGCACCTCGCAGCCCTCGGGCTTGAGCATGCTCGGCTTGTTCGGATAGGCGAAGAACGCCACGGGATCGTCGGACTCGACCAGCACGATGTGCCGGAACTTCGCCAGCATCGGCAGCGCGTTCTCGATCACGTAATGAATGCGGTCGATCGAATAGCGGCCGCGGCCGCGCGCCATCTTGGGACGGAAGGTCGGGCCCATCACCGTGCAGCCGGTCTTGCCGGCGATACGCTCGGCCAGCGCCAGGCCCTGTTCGCTCAGCGCGCTGCCGGTCATCAGCAGCAGCGTACCCTCGCCGTCGCCGTGCAGGATCTTCGCGGCCCGCTCGACCGCCTGCGGCGAATAGCTGGCGCGCTGCTGCTCGGCCGGTACCTCGGCGATGCCATCGGCCTCGTTCCAGGCGGTGTCGGCGGGCAGGATCAGGGTCGCGATCTGTGGCGGTGCGCTCTTGGCGGCGGCGATCGCCGCGGCGCCGTCAGCTGCAACCGATTTGGAGTCCGGCGAGGTGCGGACCCAGGACGACATCGGCCGGGCCAGGCCCTCGATGTCGGAGGTCAGCGGCGCGTTGTAGTCGATGTGGTAGACCGCATGCTGGCCGACGATGTTGACGATGCCGGAATTCGCCTTCTTGGCGTTGTGCAGATTGGCCAGGCCATTGGCCAGGCCAGGGCCGAGATGGAGCAGCGTCGAAGCCGGCGTGCCCTTCATGCGGAAATAGCCGTCAGCGGCGCCGGTCACCACGCCTTCGAACAGGCCGAGCACGCAGCGCATGCCCGGCACGCGGTCGAGCGCCGCGACAAAATGCATCTCGGAGGTGCCTGGGTTGGTGAAGCAGACATCCACCCCACCCTTGACCATCGTCCGCACCAGGCTTTCCGCACCGTTCATCCCAAAGCTCCCTGCAACCGGCAATATTCAAATGTCCGCTCGATCAATCATTGTTCGCCGCCTCCGTCAAAGCAATAGCCGGCATCGCCGGCCTGCCCCGCGCGACGATCCGCTTGTTTGGCTAATGCTTTCAGGCAAATTAGCATGGTTGCCGGTTTGGTAACGCCAGACGTTAAGGATGATCTCCCTCACGGGCCCGTGGCTTGCGAAATGCCCGCAAATATGGCCTGTGACTTCAGTTGAATCCGATTTTTTTACTGGGGGAAACAATGATCCGATTTTTTGCCGCGCCGATTGCCGCCATCGCACTGCTGTCGGCCACCGCCGGCGGCGCATTCGCCGAGGGGTTCGACTCGCGCGAGATCATGGGCTTCGGCCCGAGCTTCTTCCGCGGCGGCTCTAGCCCGATCCCCCGCACCACCATTATGTACAACGGCAATTACGCCCCCGGCACGATCGTGGTGAACACGAGCGAGCGCCGCCTGTATCTGGTGCTCCAGAACGGCCAGGCGCTGCGCTACGGCATCGGCGTCGGCCGCGACGGCTTCCGCTGGGGCGGAGTGCACAGGATCACCGCCAAGAAGGAATGGCCGGACTGGACGCCGCCGTCGCAGATGCTGGCCCGCCGGCCCGACCTGCCGCGCCACATGAAGGGCGGCATCGAGAATCCGCTCGGCGCGCGCGCGATGTATCTGGGCTCGACGCTCTACCGCATCCACGGCTCCAACGAGCCGGAGACGATCGGCCAGGCCGTGTCCTCGGGCTGCTTCCGCATGACCAACGAGGACGTCAGCGATCTCTACAGCCGCGTCTCGGTCGGTACCAAGGTGGTCGTGCTCAACAACTAGCCGTCGGCGAACTGCGGGAACCCGCAGGGCGCGTGAATATGCGGTCTTGTGCGTCGCTGCCGAATACGGCAGCGTCGGGACGTAATGAGCGCATTGGCCCCGCCTTCGTCAGGCTTTCGCATCGCCCTGCTGGCGCTCGCCACTTTCGCGTTCGCCCCTGACACCGCTACCATCGCCGTCGCGGGCGAATTGCCCGCGATCGCCTCGCGCCAGCGCGCCGAGAAGAAGAGCTTTACCGACGGCGAGATCGTCGAAGGCTTTCTGAAGACGGCGTTCGGCGCCGAATACCACCTCGCCGGCCGCGTCGACCGCATCCGGAAATTCGACGGGCCGGTGCGCGTCTACGCCGAGAGCGAGCGCGCCGACCGCAAGACGCAGCTCGCCAAGGTCGTGGCCGACATCGGCAGGCGCGTGCAGCATCTCGACATCGCCATGATCGACACCAGCGAAGCCGCGAACGTGCGGGTGAAGCTGGTTCGCGACCGCGACCTGTTTCGGACGATTTCCAGCTTCTACGGCGCGGAGAAGGCGCGCGAGATCCGCACCTCGCTCGATCCGCAATGCCTGTCCGGCTTCCGCAAGAACGACAATTTCGAGATCGAGCATTCCGACGTGATCCTCACCGTCGACAACGGCGATTTCACCTTCCTCGATTGCGCCTATGAGGAACTGCTGCAATCGCTCGGTCCGATCAACGACACCGCGAGCGTGCCGTGGACCATGTTCAACGACAATGTGTCGATGGGCTATTTCGACGTCTACGACCAGTACATCCTCAACCTGCTTTACGATCCCCGCATCAAGCCCGGCATGACCGTGCAGGAGGTCAGGGCGGTGCTGCCCCAGGTGCTCGCCGATGTGCGCGCCTGGGTGAGGCGCGTGAATGATCTGAAGGAGTAGATACTTCTTACCCTCCACCTGAGGGGGAGGGTAAGCGGAACGCCTCCTCCGCCCCTACTGCACGAGATCGGCGACGGTGGTCGCGGCCTTCAGGCCGGTGCCGGTGAGGACCGCGACCGTGGTCTCGTTCGCCTTGATCGATCCGGCGCCGGAGAGTTTCTCAAGCGCAGCGGCCGCGCTGGCGCTGGTCGGTTCGGCAAACAATCCCTGCCGCGCAAGACGCCGCAACGCGGCGACGATCTCGTCCTCGGTCAGCGCAACGGTGCCGCCGCCGCTCTCGCGCAAGCTCCCGATGATCTCGCGCAGGCGCAGCGGATTCTTGATGGCGGTGCCTTCGGCGACGGTCTTGTTCACCTCGCGGGCGACCGGCGTGTCGACACCCGCCTTGAAGCTGGCATCGATCGGCGAGCAGTTTAGCGGCTGCGCCGCGAACAGGCGCGGCAGCTTCGCGATCTGCCCGGCTTTCAGCAGCTCGCGGAAGCCGAAGGCGCAACCGAGCAGGCTGCTGCCGGCGCCAACGGGAACGATGACATTGTCCGGCGCGCGAAAACCGAGGTCTTCCCAGATTTCATAGGCGAGCGACTTGGTGCCCTCGAGGAAAAACGGTTGCCAGTTGTGGCTGGCATAGAAGGTCTGGCTCGACTGGCGGATGGCTTCGGCTTCAGACTCCTCGCGCGGGCCCTCGACGAGTTGAACTGTCGCGCCATAGGCACGCACCTGCGCGATCTTGGCCGGCGAGGTCGAGGCCGGCGCCAGGATCTTCACGCGCATGCCGCCGGCGGCACCTAACCCCGCCATCGATGAGCCGCCATTGCCTGAGGAGTCCTCAAGGATCGCGTCGACGCCGATCTGCCGCAGGAACGACAGCATCACCGAAGAGCCCCTGTCCTTGAAGCTGCCGGTCGGGTTGAACCATTCGAGCTTGAAGAACGGACGCAAATCGCCCCAGTCCTGCTGGACCAGCGGCGTGCAGCCTTCGCCAAGCGTGATCGGCTTCTTGATCTCGACCGGCAGCGCCGCCCGGTAGCGCCACAGCGAGCGCGTGGCGCCGTCGATGTCCGCGCGCGATATGCCAGGTCCCGGCGTCACCAGCAGCGGCGTCCGCTCGTCCGAGCACCAGCGCGGCTGGTCCAGCGGATAGAGCCGTCCGTTACGGGGGTCGATGTAGCTGGCGGTGGGCATGGCAGTCTCCAGGCGAGAGGCGATCTATACGATTTGTCCGATTATGTGGGTCTGGTCCAGTCCACGGCACCGCGGTGGCGCAACCGCCGCGCCGCCCTCTTGAAAACATAAAAAATATAACTACTTCAAATCCTTAGACCTATCGCGCGGATCGAATAGCAAGGTTCGGCCGGGGCGAAGGAGCGGCATCCAGGCGAGCCGGACCTGCCCGTCAGTGACGGGAATTTGGCCAGGGTCGCCTGCCCGGCGGGGAACCATTAACTTGTCTGTCGTCGCCAGCCGCTACAATATGTTGGATTGAGCTCGCGTCGCCGGTGTTCGGCACCGGCAACGCAAGTGAGCCAGGCCCGTCCGAGCGGCGGGCCGTCGGCTTTTTGGGAGCCTGGACATGAGCCGCGCGAACCGTACCGATCACATCCGCCTGACCTCCCATCCGGAGCCGGGCAAAAAGGCCGCGTTTCCGATTCACTGGGGCGCAGCCGACGCACGCGCCCGGGGGCCGATCATCGGCACGGTATCGCGCGCTGGGGATCGCAACGTGATCGGCAGCCATGGCGGCTCCTACGCCATGTACCGGGCGCTCGCGGTGTCCGCCGGCGCGCTCGATCCGATCCGCCGGCCCGACCTCACCAACACCTTTCCGGCCGCGACCATCGGGCCGTTCGAGCAATGGCGCGATCCCGACAAGATCGTCGCGCTCGATCCCTGGGGGCATCTCGTCGCGGAGAATTTCGGCAAGGACATCGCCGAGGGCGTCGACATCAGGCCGAGCATCGCGGTGACGCGCGCGCGGCTCGACCTGCCGGAGATCCGCGAGGCGCTCGCCGCAAAACGGCTGCGCGCCGACGGCGAGGTCGTGCACGCCAATGGCAGCGTGTCGGTGGTGAAGATCGCGATCGATCCGGTCTGGTACCTGCCGGGCCTTGCGACGCGCTTCGGCACCGGCGAGACCGAGCTGCGGCGCACGCTGTTCGAGCAGACCGCCGGCATGTTCCCCGAGTTGGTCACCCGGCCGGACATGAAGGTGTTCCTGCCGCCGATCGGCGGCACCACCGTCTACATGTTCGGCGATGTGACAAAGCTGCCGGACCACCGCACCAAGATCACCTGCCGCGTGCATGACGAGTGCAACGGCTCCGACGTGTTCGGCTCCGACATCTGCACCTGCCGCCCCTATCTCATCCACGGCATCGAGGAATCCGCGCGCGGCGCGCAGGAGGGCGGGCTCGGGCTCGTCATCTACAACCGCAAGGAAGGCCGCGCGCTCGGCGAGGTCACCAAGTTCCTGGTCTACAATGCGCGCAAGCGCCAGGAAGACGGCGACGCGGCGGCCGCCTATTTCGAGCGCACCGAATGCGTTGCCGGCGTCCAGGACGCGCGCTTCCAGCAATTGATGCCGGATACCATTCACTGGCTCGGCCTGAAGCGCATCGACCGCTTCCTGTCGATGAGCGACATGAAGCATGACGCGCTGACCTCGCAGGGCATCGACATCGTGGAGCGCGTGCCGATCCCGCTGGAGCTCATTCCGGCCGACGCCCATGTCGAGATCGCCGCGAAAAAGGCTGCCGGCTATTACTCGACCGACATCGCGCCGGAGAAGGACGTGAACGGCGTGGTCGGGCGCTCGCTGGAAAAGTACTGATCGCGCGATGGCGGAGGCTTTGGAACAACAGGCCCGCTCCCTGCTCAGCGCTGGAGCTGTTCGTGCGCGTGCCGGCAAAATGCTCGAGATCGGCCTTGCCGGCGGGCTCAATCATTTCACGATCGATCTCGATCGGATGGATGGCGTTGCGGATGCCGTGGTCGCGGTCACGCGCAAAGCCTATCCGACGCTGGATATCCCCTTCCATGCCCGCTGGCGGCATTTCGTGCTCGGCGGCGTCGATCGCTGGGCGGGCCTTGCCGACAAAGTATCGTGGCCGGATCGCGCGGCACGTGCGCGCGCGGAGTTCGACCTCGCCATCGTCAGCGTGCTGCTCGACGCAGGTGCGGGAGCCACGTGGCGCTATCGCGATGCCGTGACCGGCGAAAGTATCGGCCGATCGGAGGGGCTTGCCATCGCAAGCCTCGACATGTTTGCAGCCGGCCTGTTCTCCGGCGATGCGCGTGCGCCGCTCAGGGCCGATGCAGACGTGCTGGCGAAACTACCGCTGGCCTCCCTCATCTCGGCCTTTCAGGCGAGCGATGCCAATCCGCTGCTCGGTCTCGACGGACGCACTGATCTGCTGCGACGTCTGGGCAAGCTGGTTGCCGAGCGCGCGGACATTTTCGGCCTGCACGATACGCCGCGGCCAGGCGGCCTGTTCGATCACATCGCGGCACAGGCTGCGGGCGGCGCGGTCGCCGCGCCCGCCATCCTGTCCGCAGTGCTGAACCAGCTTGGAGCGATCTGGCCGTCACGGCTCGAGCTCGCCGGGATTCCGCTCGGCGATTGCTGGCGTCACCCGGCCATCAAGGCTGACGACGCAACGGCAGGCCTCGTACCCCTGCACAAGCTGTCGCAATGGCTGAGCTATTCGCTGATCGAACCGCTGCAGCGCGCCGGCTTTGACGTCACCGACATCGATGGCCTCACCGGGCTCGCCGAATACCGCAATGGCGGCCTGTTCGTCGATCACGAGGTACTGCGCCTGCGCGATCCCGGCGATGCCGAGCGCGCGCATGCGGTGGATTCCCTGCTCGTCGTAGAGTGGCGCGCGCTCACCGTCGCGCTGCTCGACCGGCTTGCGGGCAGCGTCCGCGCCAGGCTCGGCCGCACGCCCGAGACCTTGCCCCTCGCGAGCATTCTCGAAGGTGGCAGCTGGGCTGCCGGCCGCGCCATCGCCTTCGCGCGCCGGCCGGATGGCGCACCGCCGCTCAAGGTGATCAGCGACGGCACGGTTTTTTAAACCCTCTCCCCCTGTGGGAGAGGGTGGCTTCGCGAAAGCGAAGCCGGGTGAGGGGTTGTCTCCGCGAGGGCATCTCTCATTGGAGTTCGTGGAGAGAGACCCCTCATCCGGCGCCGTAGCCGATGCGGGGCATCGGCGTTCTTAAGAACGGCGGCCCAAGGGCCGCCTATGCCACCTTCTCCCACAGGGGGAGAAGGGAAGAAGCAACGGCCCGTCGCGTTTCACCCAAGTGCATTTCGTTAGGAGCGTTTCATGGAAGGCGTCACGATCGTCGATCATCCGCTGGTGCAGCACAAGCTGACGCTGGTGCGGGACAAGTCCATCTCGACCAAGTCCTTCCGCGAGCTGATCAAGGAGATCGGCATGCTGCTGTGCTACGAGATCACGCGGGATCTGCCGCTCGCCGATACCGTCATCGAGACGCCGCTGGCGACGATGCATTCGGCCAAGATCGCCGGCAAGAAGCTGGTGTTCGTGCCGATGCTGCGCGCCGGCACCACCTTCGTCGACGGCATGATGGATCTGGTGCCGACCGCGCGCGTCGCCCATATCGGCCTCTACCGCGAGCCGCACAGTTTTGCCGCGGTCGAGTATTTCTTCAAATCGCCGTCCGACCTCAGCGAGCGCCTGGCGATCGTGGTGACCCCGGTGGTCGCCACCGCCAACACGGCCGTCGCCGCGATCGACCGGCTGAAGGAGCGCGGCGCCAGGGATATCCGCCTCGCCTGCCTGATCGCGGCCCCTGAGGGGCTCGAACGGCTGCGCGGACTGCATCCCGACGTTCCGATCTGGACGGCTGCAGTGGACGAGGGTCTCGACGAGAACGGCTTTATCCTGCCGGGCCTCGGCGATGCCGGCGACCGCGCTTACGGGACGCGGTAGGCGCGGAGCTCTTTTTTTGCCGCGTTTTCTTCACGCGAACCGGTCGCCACTTCGCTCGAAAACGCTCTAGATCTTCCCGCTGCCGCAAATCAGCTTGAGCGACTGCCATTCCTTGTCCGTCAGCAGCGGCGGGCCGCTGGCGGGACGATCTTCCTTCGTCATGCGCGCGAGGCGGTCTTCGGTGAGCGGGTGGCTCGCCAGGATCGTGGTGAGGCCGGAGCCGCCTTCCTTGCCGGTGATGCGGAACATCAATTCGGCCGCGGGCTTCGGCGAGCGGCCGAGCTTGTGCATGATCTCGATCGCGAACGTATCCGCAGCGGTCTCGGCCTCGCGCGAATAGGAGGCTTCGACCACGCTGCGCGAGGCGAAGATCACGGCGCTCGAGCCGGTGACGTCGCCGAACAGCAGGCCGATCAGGAACGATGTGCCGCCGTTGTAGATCAGCCCGCGCATGTTGTCGTAATGCTTGAGATGGCCGAGTTCGTGGGCAAGGATGCCGGCGAGCTCGTCGGGGTTTTCGGCCTTGTCGACCAGACCCCTCAGCACGTACACCTTGCCGCCGGGCAGCGCGAATGCATTCGGCACCGAGGTCGGCAGTACACCGGCCGTCATGGAATCGTCGTCGAGGCCGGCGGCATCGCGCAGACGATTGACCAGTTTTGTGAACGCGGCCTTGCCCGCGGGGTCCTCGCACGCTTTGCGGCCGAAGATGGTTTTCACCTGGACTTCGGAGGCGTCGCCGATGCGCCGTTCGATCGGCTTGGGCACCAGCGGCGCGAGCCGGTCGGCAGCGAGCGGCACACCGAACAGCACGACGCAAACGATGGAGACGGCGGCGGCCACCGACCAGCCGACGATTTTTGCGACACCGCGGCGCGACGTCTGGTGCTCGTCGATACGCATGCAGCGTGCGGTCACGTCGGCGGCGAGCGCGGCGTCGCGAATTTCAAGCCGCGCCAGCGGCGGCGCGGATGTCGAGGCCAGGCGCAATATCCCGGCCGGACTGTCGGCGCGGCGAATGTCGGCATAGGTCCAGCGAACCGGCGCTCCGCCCTCCTCGACGATGTCGAGCGCGTCACCGAGCGCCAGCGACACCTCCCGCCTGCGGCTCGACACGCCGTCGAAGAAGATCGTCGGCTTGGCGGACTGCGCCGGAACCTCGGTGGACAACTCACTCACAGATCAGAATCCCGCGACATCGAGCCCATCGGCAAAGCCTTCGCCGAGCGCGCTGGCAAGCTCACCGCTGCCGCGTACATCCGCCGCGGCCCCGATGTTATGCACCTCGACGGTTTCCAGCACCTTGGCCCAGAGATCGCGCTGCAGATAGACCCGCATGACGATGTTGATCGCTAGCGCCACGGCGAAATAGCCGATCACCATCATGACCAGCATCGGGATGCTCTTGCCGGCATTTCCGGGGCCGAAGACCTGATCAGCCGGAACGCCACTCAGCTGGACGACGAGCAAGGCACCGCCGCCCATATAGGCGGCGAAAATGGTCGAAAGCAGCATCCACCAGCCGATCACTTTCCAGTACAGGCCGTAGAACGCGTTGTGCGGCAACTCCGAGGACAGACTGACACCGCCGATGCGGATGCCGTCGAGCCACCAGCGCCATTCACGCGCCTTGAACTCGGCATAGAAGAACGGGGCGAGCGGGAAGATCACGATTGCGATCGGGCTCAAGAGCCACAGCCACCAGCCGCGCTTGAAGAAGGTCCAGCCGTCGCCTTCGAAATCGCCGGAGAGATCGCCGTAATGGGTGTGCCGCATCTTGTAGCGTTCGAGCGACGCCTCGCGCCAGGGCAGCGCCAGGCCGAGGGTGAGAAACACCAGCAGGCCCCACGCCATGGCCCGGAACGAATAGGCCCAGCCCGAGCCGTCCATCCAGAACCGGACGCCGCGCCAGACCGTGCGCGTCAGGCGATAGCGCCGCGCGCGAAAAATCGCGAACTGGCCGAAGGCATAGAAGCTGATGAACAGCGGCGTCGAGGCAAAGCCCTGCCAGCGCTCGAACTCGATGCCGATGAGAAAATAAGCGAGGTAGATCGGCACCAGGATCGCGAGCGCGAACAGGAAGCCGATCAGCAGCTCCTTGGCCCGGCCGGTGTATTCGGCCGCATCGCCGTCGACCGCGGTGTTCGTCCACAAATGACGGCGGATGTCGGTGACCAGCCAGAACCGGTAGAAGCCGAAGGTGACGAGCTCAAGCATGGCACCCTTGGTGACCATTTTGCGGAACTCGGAGCGGTTGCCGGTGAAATCGACCCGCGTGGGCGGCAGCGGCGGGGGTAAGGGTTCGGACCCGATGGGGGCCCATTGCATGTCGTTCACGGCGGCAACCTCGGGGTGCGGACCTGATACGGTCAAACTATAGATCAGAGATTTGGTCGATCCCCAAGATGGCTGGGTTCGATTTACCTCGATTTCTCGCATGATTCCGCAGGCGCGGGGGTGCGGGAGATCACGTTGACACATCTGCGTGACGGTTGCTGATCCGTAGCCCGGATGGAGCGGAGCGTAATCCGGGACAGCGCCAATGGCGGCCGGAATCCCGGATTTCGCGCCGCTCCATCCGGGCTACGCATCTAGCCACCTCTCGCAAAGGTTGGATGTGGCAAAAGTCTCCCTTGCTCCGACGCAGACAACCGGCTGTAATTGCAAATCAAATACCGCAGCGCAGAATTCAACGAGAACGCGCGGTTCATGTCAGGGAGAGCGGTCATGCATGGGACCATCGAGAGCGCGGCGAAGCTCGACGAGCTACGCGCGCGCGCCACGTCACTGCCGCTGGAGCAGTTCGATCCGGGCGATCCCGAGTTGTTCAGGACCGATACGTTCTGGCCCTATTTCGATCGGCTGCGCCGCGAGGATCCCGTGCACTATTGCAAGGACTCGATGTTCGGGCCGTACTGGTCGGTGACGCGCTACAACGACATCATGGAGATCGAGACCAACCATTCGGTGTTCTCCTCGGCTTCCGCGCTCGGCGGCATCACCATCCGCGACATCGACCCGGACCTGCGCCGCGAGAGTTTCATCTCGATGGATCCGCCGCGCCACGCGGCGCAGCGCAAGACCGTGGCGCCGATGTTCACGCCGACGCATCTGGACAATCTCGCGCTCAGCATCCGCGAGCGTTCGGCCGAGTGCCTGGACAATCTGCCGCGCGGTGAGGTGTTCGACTGGGTCGATCGTGTCTCGATCGAGCTCACCACGCAGATGCTCGCGGTGCTATTCGACTTTCCCTGGGAGGACCGCCGCAAGCTGACGCGCTGGTCTGATATCGCGACCACCATTCCCGGCCCCGACGGCCTCGTCGCGACCGAAGACGAGCGGCAGGCCGAGCTGACCGAATGCGCGGGCTATTTCGCGCGGCTGTGGAAGGAACGCATCGAGCAGCCGCCGAAGAGCGACCTGCTCTCGATGATGGCGCATGGCGCCGCGACGCGCGACATGGATGCGAAAAACTTCCTCGGCAATCTCATCCTTTTGATCGTCGGCGGCAACGACACCACCCGCAACACGATGTCGGGATCGATCTACGCACTGAGCCAGCATCCGGAGCAGTATCGCAAGCTGCGCGAGAACCCCGGCCTGCTCGACAGTTTCGTGCCGGAGGTGATCCGCTGGCAGACGCCGCTGGCGCATATGCGGCGCACCGCGCTTGCCGACTTCGAGTTCCGCGGCAAGCAGATCAAGCAAGGTGACAAGGTCGTGATGTGGTACGTCTCGGGCAACCGCGACGAGGAAGCGATCGAAAAGCCCTACGATTTCATCATCGACCGCGCCCGCCCGCGCACGCATCTGTCCTTCGGCTTCGGCATTCACCGTTGCGTCGGCTTGCGGCTTGCCGAACTTCAGCTCAAGATTATCTGGGAAGAGATCCTCAAGCGCTTCGACCATATCGACGTGGTCGGCGAACCCAAACGGGTCTATTCGAGTTTCGTAAAGGGACTTGAAACCTTGCCGGTGAAGATCACGGCGTGAGATCACTCCCTCTCCCCGCTTGCGGGGAGAAAGAGAAACACTGGAGCTACGACCATGAACATCCAGACTCCGGTCAAGACCGACAACGTCGAACGCATGCGCAGGGCCCGCGAGGAGGCCTATGCGACGCCGCTGGCGCAATTCCACCCCGGCGCACCCCGGCTGTTCCAGGACGACACCTTGTGGCCGTGGTTCGAGCGGTTGCGCAAGGAAGAGCCGGTGCATTACTGCACCAATGCGCCGATCGAGCCGTACTGGTCGGTGGTGAAGTACAACGACATCATGCATGTCGACACCAGTCACGGCATCTTCTCCTCGGACTCGACGCTCGGCGGCATCGGGATCCGCGACGTGCCGCAGGGCTATGACTGGCCGAGCTTCATTGCCATGGACCAGCCGCAGCATTCGGCGCAGCGCAAGACGGTGTCGCCGATGTTCACGCCGACGCATCTGGACGAGCTGGCAAAACTGATCCGCCAGCGCTCGCAGACCGTGCTCGACAACCTGCCGCGCAACGAGACCTTCAATTTCGTCGAGCGCGTCTCGATCGAGCTGACGACGCAGATGCTGGCGACCCTGTTCGACTTCCCCTGGGAAGAACGCCGCAAGCTGACGCGCTGGTCCGACGTCGCGACCGCGCTGCCCAAGAGCGGCATCGTCGCCTCCGCCGAAGAGCGCCGCCGCGAGATGGACGAATGCTACGCCTACATGTCCAAGCTCTGGAACGAGCGCGTCAATTCCGCGCCGCGCAACGATTTGCTGTCGCTGATGGCACATAATGATGCGACGCGCTTCATGGACCCCGACAATCTCATGGGCAACATCATCCTGCTCATCGTCGGCGGCAACGACACCACGCGCAACACCATGAGCGGCTCGGTGCTGGCGCTGAGCGAGAACCCGGACCAGTTCGACAAGCTGCGCGCCAATCCGGAGCTGATCGATTCCATGGTACCCGAGGTGATCCGCTGGCAGACGCCGCTGGCGCATATGCGGCGCACCGCGCTTGCCGACACCGAGATCGGCGGCAAGCACATCAAGAAGGGCGACCGCGTCGTGATGTGGTACGTCTCGGGCAACCGCGACGAGGAGATGTTCGAGAAGCCGAACGACTTCATCATCGACCGCCCCCGCCCGAGGACCCACCTCTCGTTCGGCTTCGGCATCCACCGCTGCGTCGGCATGCGGCTGGCCGAGCTGCAGCTGCGGATCGTCTGGGAGGAGATGCTGAAGCGCTTCGACCGCATCGAGGTGGTCGGCGAACCCAAGCGGATCTATTCGAGCTTCATCAAGGGCTATGAGTCGTTGCCGGTGAGGATTCCGGGGTAGGCCCCACTGTCATGCCCCGCGAAGGCGGGGCATCCAGTACGCCGCGGCCTCTCGGCTCGAGCCGCGCCGGCTCTGGAATACTGGATCGCCCGCCTTCGCGGGCGATGACACTGAGGGTGAGGCTGGGAGCGCACGCTCCTCACTCTTCATCCGGTCCAGCTATAAAATTCCGGCATGACAGGTCGCGCCAGATGCGAAGGCAAGTTGGCGCGCGGCTGTTCTAGGACACGCGTGCATCTAACTCAACTTGATGTCCCACAGGCCTTCCTTGCGGCAGGCCGCGACTTCCTCGCGCAAAAGCGTCGTGATGGCGAGCGACGCCGTCGAGGCCGGGCGGTCGATCGGAGAGGCGAAAATGAGCTCGCGCGTCATCGGCTTGGATACGGGCGCGGTCTCCAGCCGTCCGTCGGCGACCTCGCCGTGGACCGACGAGGGCGGCAGCAGCGCGAAGCCAAGGCCTTCCTCGACCAGGCTCGTCAGCACGCGGAACGAATCCGCCTCGAGCTGGACGTTCAGCTTGATCTTGCGCTGGGCGGCGGCGTGCTCGATCAGCGCGCGGAGACCGTGGGAATGACTGGGCAGCACCAGCCGCTGCCGCAGCAGCCAGCCGACATCGACGCTCTTCTTGCGCCCGAGGCCGCAGCCGCGCGGACCAACCGCGACGATGTTGTCGCGGCCGAGGCTCTCCACGTTGAGATGCAGATCGGCGGAGCGGCCGTAGAGAATGGCCAGATCCATCTCGCCGCGATGCAGCCATTCGACGAGATGGCCGCTGTAGCTCTCGACGATGCGCAGCGAAATGCCGGGAAATTTTTCGACGCAGCGCCGCGCGAAGCGCGCCGACAGCACACAGCTCACGGTCGGAACCAGGCCGAGCACAACCTGGCCGGACGGCGGCCCCTTGGTCGACTGGATATCGTCGCGGATCTGGTCGATCTGCCGCACGATGCCGGAGGTACGTGCCAGCAGGAGACGGCCGGCTTCCGTCAGCACCATGCCGCGTCCGTTGCGCGTGAACAATTCGGTGCGCAGCTCGTGTTCCAGCAGCTTGATCTGCCGGCTCAGCGCCGGCTGCGCCACACGCAACGTGTCGGACGCCTTGGAGAGGCTGCCGAGCTCCGCCACGCAACTGAAGGTCCTGAGCTGCCGGAAATCCATGCTTGCCAATCCTGGAAGGCTACTTCATACGCTATAGCAAATGAGCATAGGGGGCTGGCGATGTTTTCACAACGCCAGAGGATCGGCCGGCGTTATCTTGACTGCCGCTAGATACGGGAAACGCCATGAGTGAAGAACACCACACCGAAGATCACGCCGACATCCGCGAAGCCGTCGCAAAGCTCTGCGCGCAGTTTCCCGGCGAGTACTGGCGCAAGCTCGATCGCGAGATGGCCTATCCCAAGGCCTTCGTCGATGCACTGACGCAGGCCGGCTATCTCTCGGTGCTGATCCCCGAGGAATATGGCGGCGCGGGCCTGAAGCTTTCCGCCGCGGCTGCGATCCTCGAAGAGATCCAGCGTGCCGGCTGCAACGGCGGCGGCTGTCACGCCCAGATGTACACGATGGGCACCGTGCTGCGGCACGGCAGTGACGAGCAGAAGGCGAAGTACCTGCCGAAGATCGCCAGCGGCGAATTGCGCCTGCAAGCCTTCGGCGTCACCGAGCCGACCAGCGGCACCGACACCTCCTCGCTGAAGACGTTTGCGCGCAAGGAAGGCAACGACAGCTACATCGTCAACGGCCAGAAGATCTGGACCAGCCGGGCCGAGCATTCCGACCTGATGGTGCTGCTGGCGCGCACCACGCCGAAAGAGCAGAGCAAGAAGCGCACCGATGGTCTTTCGGTGTTCATCGTCGACATGCGCGAGGCCAAGAACAACGGCCTCGAGATCCGACCGATCCGCACCATGATGAACCACGCCACCACCGAAGTGTTCTTTACCGACATGAAGGTGCCGGCGGAGAATCTGATCGGCGAGGAAGGCAAGGGGTTCCGCTACATCCTCTCCGGCATGAATGCCGAGCGCATCCTGATCGCGGCCGAATGCGTCGGCGATGCCAAATGGTTCATTGCGAAGGCCACGAACTACGCCAAGGAGCGCGCGGTGTTCGGCCGGCCGATCGGCCAGAACCAGGGCATTCAGTTTCCGATCGCCAAGGCCTACGCCTCGATGCGCGCGGCCGAATTGATGGTGAAGGAAGCGACGCGCAAATACGAGGCCCGGCTCGACTGCGGCGCGGAGGCCAACATGGCCAAGATGCTGGCGGCCGATGCGTCGTGGGAAGCGGCAAACGCCTGCATCCAGACCCATGGCGGCTTCGGCTTCGCCGAGGAGTACGACGTCGAGCGCAAATTCCGCGAGACGCGGCTTTATCAGGTAGCGCCGATCTCGACCAACCTGGTGCTGTCCTACGTCGCCGAGCACGTGCTCGGCATGCCCCGCTCGTACTGAGGTCGCATCATGGGAGCATTGGACGGGATCAGGGTGATTGCGGTCGAGCAGGCGGTCGCGGCGCCGTTCTGCTCGTCGCGGCTGGCAGACGCCGGCGCGGAGGTGATCAAGATCGAGCGGCCCGAAGGCGATTTCGCTCGCGGCTATGACGCGGCGGCCAAGGGCCAGAGCAGCTATTTCGTGTGGCTCAACCGCGGCAAGCAATCGGCGGTGGTCGATCTCGCAACGAAAGAAGGCTGCGCCGAGCTCGAGAAGCTGATCGCAAGCGCGGACGTGCTGATCCAGAACCTCAAGCCGGGCTCGATGGACAAGCTCGGCTTTTCACGCGAACGGCTGCTGAAGGACTATCCGAAGCTGATCTCGTGCACGATCACCGGCTATGGCGACGATGGCCCCTACGCCCACCGCAAGGCCTATGACCTGCTGATCCAGGCCGAGAGCGGCCTCGCCTCGATCACCGGCAACCCTGACGGCGCCTCGCGCGTCGGCATGTCGATCGTCGACGTCGCGACCGGCGCCACCGCGCATGCGGCGATCCTGGAAGCGCTGATCGCGCGCGGGCGCACCGGCAAGGGCTGTGACATCCGCATCTCCATGTTCGACGTGATGGCCGACTGGTGCACCGTGCCGCTGCTCAATTCCGAAGCCGGCAATCCGCCGAAGCGGATGGGCCTGCGCCATCCCTCGATCGCGCCCTACGGCGTGTTCACCTCGAAGGACGGCAAGGACATCCTGATCTCGATCCAGAGCGAGCGCGAGTGGAAGACGCTGTGCGTCAAGGTGCTCGACCAGCCCGACCTGCCGGCCGATCCGCGCGTCGCCAACATGGTCGAGCGCGTGCGCAACCGCGATTTCACCGACACGACGGTCGCGAACATTTTCGGCAAGATGACGCGCGACGAGCTGTTGAAGCGGCTGTCGGACGCCGACATCGCGTTTGCCGAGGTCAACACCATGGCCGACCTCACCAATCATCCGCATCTGCGCCGCATCGAGGTCGATACGCCGCAGGGACGTGTCAGCTATCCCGCGCCGGCGCCGATCATCGTCGGCGAGACCCGCGCTTACGGCGCTGTGCCGGGCATCGGCGAGCGGCCGACCAGGAAGTCATAACAAGAGCGAGGCGTCATGACCGAGAAGCTCGACATCGACCATCTCAGGCAATGGATCGGCCGCAGCACGGAGGCCACCGACATCGTCACCGCGCAGCTCGCCAAGGGCTTGCGCGCGACGCTGTTCCAGGAAGTCGGCGAGCCCAAAGCGGGCGATGCCGCGCCGTTCACGGTGCATTGGTGCCTGGCGCAGCCGGTGTTTCCGATGTCGATGCTCGGCCCCGACGGCCATCCGACCCGCGGCGGTTTCCTGCCGCCGGTGCCGCTGCCGCGCCGGATGTGGGCCGGCGGCGAGATCGAGTTCCTGCAGCCCTTGCGCGTCGGCGATGAATCAACGCGGACCTCGCGCATCGCCGATGTGCAGGTGAAATCCGGCTCGACCGGCACGCTGTGTTTCGTCTCGGTCGAGCACAGCATCTCCTCGCCGCGGGGCGTTGCTATCCGCGAGCGGCAGGACATCGTCTATCGCGAGATGACGAGCAGCACGCCCGCCGGTGCCAAGGCCCCGCCCCCGCCGCCCAAGGCGCAGCACCGCGAGACGCATGTGTCCGATCCCGTGCTGCTGTTTCGCTATTCCGCGCTGACCTTCAACGGCCACCGCATCCATTACGACCGCGACTACGTTACCAAGGTCGAGGGTTACCCGGGCCTGATCTTCCATGGGCCGCTGCAGGCGGCGCTCATCGTCGAGATGGCGGCGAAGCTGCACGACGGCAAGGCGCCGAAGAAATTCACCTATCGCGGCGTGCAGCCGCTGTTCGAGGGCACGGAGTTCTCCATCAACGCCAACGAGACCGAGGCGGGCCTGGAGCTGTGGACCGCGAATGCGGAGGGACAGCCGACGATGAAGGGCACGGCGGTGTGGTAGGCACCGCTATTAGACCCTCACCCTGAGGAGCGCGCCCCTTCGCGCGCGTCTCGAAGGGCGAGGCCACCAGCCGGGCCTTCATCCTTCGAGACGCGCGTTCCGCGCTCCTCAGGATGAGGAATTTACAGGGGACGGAAACCATGGCCAAGAACGGCAAGAGCGGCAGCAAGTCCGTCACCGTGAAGCAGGCGACGCTCGACCTGCTGCGCTCGCTGGGCATCGACAGGGTGTTCGGCAATCCCGGCTCGACCGAGCTGCCGTTCCTGAGCGACTGGCCTGATGACATCGACTACGTGCTGGCGCTGCAGGAAGCCTCCGCCGTCGGCATGGCCGATGGTTACGCGCAGGCGACGCGCAATGCGGGCTTCGTCAATCTGCATTCGGCCGCCGGCGTCGGCAACGCGCTTGGCAATATCTACACCGCGCATCGCAACCAGACGCCGCTCGTGATCACCGCGGGCCAGCAGGCGCGCTCGATCCTGCCCTTGCAGGCGTTCCTCTATGCCGAGCGCGCCTCGGAATTCCCGCGGCCTTACGTCAAGTACAGCGTCGAGCCGGCCCGGCCAGAGGACGTGCCGGCCGCGATCGCGCGGGCCTATTACACCGCGATGCAGCCGCCCTGCGGGCCGACCTTCGTGTCGATCCCGATCGACGACTGGGCCCATGCGACCGCACCGGTCGATGCGCGCAAGGTCAGCCGCGAGATCGGGCCCGAGCCTGACGCGATCAAGGCGCTGGTCGCCGCGCTCGGCTCAGCCAAGAATCCCGCCCTCGTGGTCGGCCCCGGCGTCGACCGCGCCGGCGCGGTCGATTTGATGGTGCGCGTGGCCGAGAAGGCCAGGGCCAGCGTCTGGGTCAGCCCGTTCTCCGCGCGCTGCTCGTTCCCCGAGCGTCATCCGCAGTTCGCAGGCTTCCTGCACGCCTCGCCCGCGCAACTGTCCGACGCGCTGCGCGAGCACGATCTCGTCGTCGTCGTCGGCGCGCCGGTGTTCACCTTCCATGTCGAGGGCCATGCCGCGATCTTCGATGGCGGCGCGACGATTTTTCAGATCACCGACGATCCGGACGCGGCCGCGGTAACGCCCGTCGGCACCAGCATCATCGCGACCATGAAGCCGGCGCTCAGCCTGCTGCTCGACTTGCTGCCGGAGAGCAAACGCGCAGCGCCAAAGGGCCGCACGCTGCCGCCGGCGCCGCAGGCCGCCGATCCGCTGCCGGTCGAATTTTTGCTGCATTCGCTGTCGCAGGCGATGCCGGATGGCACCTCACTGGTCGAGGAAGTGCCCTCGCACCGGCCGGCGATGCAGAAGTTCATGCCGATGCGCGGCCAGGACAGTTTCTACACCATGGCGAGCGGCGGCCTCGGTTACTCCCTGCCCGCCGCGGTCGGCATGGCGCTCGGCAAGCCGAAGCAGCGCACCGTGTGCCTGATCGGCGACGGCTCGGCGATGTATTCGATCCAGGCGCTGTGGACCGCCGCGCAACGAAAGCTGCCGCTGACCATCGTCGTCATTAACAATTCCGGCTACGGCGCGATGCGCTCGTTCAGCCAGGTGATGCAGGTGAGGAACGTGCCGGGGCTGGAGCTGCCGGGGATCGATTTCGTCAGGCTCGCCGAAGGCATGGGGTGCCATGCGGTGCGGGTGAGCAAGGCCGCGGAGCTCGGCGAGGCGCTCAAGCGCGGAATGGCGTTCGACGGGACGAGCCTCGTCGAGGTCGTCGTGGATTCGGCGGTGCCGGTGCTGTACGCGAAGAGTTAGTGGCCTAGACGAAACACAATTCCATTTATCCAGCCAAAGCGTTATCTAGTTCCCTTCCGATGATCCTGAGCTGCTTGGTAAATTGCCTCTTCTGCTTGTTAGCCGACGATCGCCAATAGGGCGCAAAGGTCGTAAGCAAATCTTTGACGTCTCTATAGAATCGAGAAATGTCTAGTCGTTCTCCCTCTTGTCTCTTCTTGTTGGTCGCAACATAGAATTGGTGGGTCACGATATACATCTTGTCGAGCGATTTACACAAAGCATCCCAAAGCCTACCGCTCTCTAGCTGACATTCCGAGACAAATGCCTGCCTATTCGCACGCGTCGACAGCGTGGGAGCGAGATGCCCCCACATCGCCGACATCACAAGCCATTTTGCATAGCCTCTATCAGAATCCCCTCTAGCCCGAATAGTTGCAGCCCGCCGCAGCCACCAACGCACTAGATAAAAATACGGGTCCGAGTGACTGAAAAGGGTCTTGTAGTGCATCTCGAATAGGTGTTCGACACCGGATCTAATCTCGCGCGGATCTAGTTCACAGGCAGCAACAGCCTGGGCGAGTTCATCTCTCTTTACCTGCTTCGTTGTGCGCCCGGCCTCCCGACGCGCCTCCGATTTTGATTGTCGCTTGCGGATGTATTGATACCGCAATTTACGAAACTCTTTTTGTATATGAATTTGGCGCTCGTCGTTAGCTATCAAGTCCGAGTGCTTAATGGCGTTCTGCCAGTTAGTCGCCTGCACCACCCTCGAGACGAAATTGGAGTAGTTGTCTTGCGGTACTTGCATGACTTTGACGAGAACCGTTGCCTTCGGCTTGCTGCTTTGCTCAAAGATAGTTCTGACAGTTTGCTGCCCATTAATGACCTGGGCGTTGGACAATTGAATCTTGTTAGCATCGCTCCTGATGTATTCAGCTCGACTGCAAATAATTGTGATTCCGTTGTTTTAAATAGAAGAACTCATCTGGCTTCCCATGCAGCGTTTGAGCCATTGCTTTGTTAATGCTGGTGCTTTCGCCAAGATAACCACGAATATTTTTGGCGAAGAGGCGCGTCCCGCACAATTCGTAGAGCGCCGAGACGGATCGGACCTCCGCCGGGAATATCCAAGAACGTATTTTAGATGCAGGATCAACACGATCAATTACTGTCGATCCGGCTTCGACATCCAGAGCTGTCAACGGCACAGGCGGCGCAATACCATCTCGGAAGTCAGGATAGACATATTCAAGCTCATCCGAGCCTACTATATCGAGAATACCATTCCTGATATGCACTCGCGCATCCGATCTAAATCGATCGCCTTTTTGCCTTGAGACCTTACCAGTCGTGACGTAATAGAGCCGCGGCTCATAACCGTCAGAAGCAATACGTTTCGCCGCCTGCTTTATTTTTTCTTTGCTGAGTGCATTTACCTGCGACAGTAAGACATTCAGCTTTTCTTTGTCGGCGGAACATACGATTGCGCAGTCCCTCACAAACCTATCTATGTCGTGACTAGGTTCGACTTTGCCAAAAGTCTGCCGCAGCTTTCCTTGTACGAGATGAACCATTCGAGCCTGACCATCTACGAAGATAGCGTCGATTCCACCGTCGCCGCGAAAGCCGCAAACATATTGATCTATATCGCTAGTCTCCTCGCCCAGCACGTACGCCTGGAGAAACCAAAGAACAAAAAGGTTGTCCCGCGCCTTGGCTAGGCCTGGATATTCCTTAGCTAGTTCTGAAATTTGCTTTGCGATTCCGTCACGAACCTGGATGCTCACCTCTTCCCCCCGGATTTTTGTCTTACTCGATAACTACCCCAGGTGGTATCACCAACACAACTCGGATATTGACGGGTAAAGGTGATTGGATGTTCGCGACAACGGCTGGCTAAAAGTCGGCACCTAACTAGACTGGAGCCATACTCGGCTCAGGACGCCAAAAATCCCCCGTCCGCCGCCAGCACGTGCCCGACGACATAGGATGACGCGTCGGACGACAGCCACACCACGGCCTCCGCCACTTCCTCCGGGCTCCCCATCCGCCGCAGCGGCAGGCCCGCACTGACGGTTGCGACATCGCCGACGCCGGCGCGCAGCATCATGTCGGTGACGACGCGGCCGGGCGCGATGGCGTTGATGCGGATGCCGCGCGGGGCATTCTCCATCGCGGCCGAGCGTGTCAGCGAGATCGCGGCGGCCTTCGAGGCCGAGTAGAGCGAGAAGCCGGGATTGGGATTGCGCACGCCGCTGACGGAGGCGTTGACGACGATGCTGCCGCGGCCCTGCGCCAGCATCGCCGGCAGTTGATGGCGCAGGCACAAGAACAGCGCACGGACATTGGTGTCGAACACCGTGTCGTAGATCTCCGTGCCCTGCTCTTCCAGCGGCGCGCGGCGCTCCTGGAATCCGGCATTGTTGAAGGCGACATCGAGCCGGCGGCAGCGCTCGACCGCCGTGCGAACCAGACGTTCGACGTCATCCTCTTGCGTGATGTCGGTTTGGATCGCGATCGCGTCAGCGCCGAGCTCCCGGCACGTGACTGCGGTGGCTTCGATTTCGGCCTCCCGCCGTCCCGCGACGACAATCGCCTCGGCGCCTTCCGAGGCCATCCGCAGCGCCGTGGCGCGGCCGATGCCGCTGCCGCCGCCCGTGACGAGGCAGACCTTGCCTCTCATCCGCATCCCGGCCGGCAAAGTTCCGCTCATGGGTCACTCCAAAACGCTTGCGCGCGACGTTGCGCGCATATAGTTATATAGTTGTATGATACAACTATATGCGGTGAGTCAAGCATGACCGAGCCTTCGCTGATCGACGACATCCGCGCCGCCTCGCGGTTGATGGTGCGGGAGCTCGGCTTCATGGACGCGACGGTGGCAGCCTCGGACTATCCGCCCTCGGCGGTGCACACCATTTTGGAGATCGGGATCCGCGGACCGATGAATTCAGGCGAGCTGGGCGATTTCCTGCGCCTGGAGAAATCCAGCGTCAGCCGCATGGTGCGCAAGCTGGTCGATTGCGGCGAGCTGCGGGAGACGCCTGACGAAGCCGATGCGCGCAGCAAGCTGTTGTCGCTCACGGCGAAGGGCCGGCGCACGCTGGAGGCGCTGCACGCGTTCGGCCGCCAACAGGTGCGCGGCGCGCTGGCCGCGCTGACAGAGGCCGAGCAGCGCACGGTGCGCGAGGGCATGATGCTCTATGCGCGGGCGCTGCGGCAGAGCCGGATGGAGGATGAGGGGGAGCCGGCAGCGTAGCCCCGCTCTC
This sequence comes from Bradyrhizobium sp. LA2.1, assembly GCF_040547725.1. Taxonomy (NCBI): domain Bacteria; kingdom Pseudomonadati; phylum Pseudomonadota; class Alphaproteobacteria; order Hyphomicrobiales; family Nitrobacteraceae; genus Bradyrhizobium; species Bradyrhizobium sp. LA2.1. The sequence continues at coordinate 10,046 of NZ_JBEPQI010000040.1, read as the reverse complement.
GGTGTCATCGCCCGCGAAGGCGGGCGATCCAGTATTCCAGAAACGGCCGTGATTCCTCGATAGGCCGCGGCGTACTGGATTCCCCGCTTCCGCGGGGAATGACAGCGGTGCGGGTGGCACCAGCCTACCCTACTTCCCGAACTCCTCCCGCATCTTCGCCTGGATCTTGGCCATGCCGCCGATCCAGCGGTCGTAGTTCTCGGTCTTCTTGCGCATGTAGCCGAGCACCTGGGGGTGCGGCAGGATCAGGAACGTCTCCTGCTCGAGGCCGGCGAGCACGTCTTTCGCGACCTGCTCCGGCGTGAGATCGCCATCGCCGGATTGCGGACCCTTCGGGATCGAGCGCAGCATGTTGGTGTCGACGCCCTGCGGGCAGAGGATCGAGACCTTGATATTGTCCGCCTTGTGCGAGATCGCAAGATTTTCGGCAAAGCCGACCGCGGCGTGCTTCGTGGTGGAATAGGCGGGGCTTCCGACCTGCGACAGCAAGCCCGCGGCCGAGATGGTGTTGAGGAAATAGCCGCCGCCGCGCGCCTTCATGCGGGGAATGAGATGCCGCGCCGCATAGACATGGGCCATGACATGGATCGCCCAGCTCCGCTGCCAGGGCTCGTCGGAGGCGCCGCCGGCATTGACCGACATCGGATCGAAGCCCCCGCCGATGCCGGCATTGGAGCAGAACAGCTCGATCGGGCCGAACTGCCGTTCGGTCTCCTCGATGACGTGGGCGACCTCCTTTTCCTGCGCGACGTCGCATCGGAAGGCCGCGCCATCCACCGTGGCGGCGACGGCTCTTGCATTGGCGGCATCCATGTCCGCGACGACGACCTTGGCGGCACCCGCCTTGTGGAAGGCCTCGCACAGCGCCTTGCCGATGCCGTTTGCGCCGCCCGTGACGACCACGACCTTGCCGGTCACCTGCATGCGACGTCTCCTCTTTGTCTTGTAGCGCTTCTCTTTTCGGATAGCGCTTCGCTATCTTATACCGCTTCGCTTATTCCGCTTCGCGGATCTCGCTCAGCTCAACACGAGGTCGAGCACCGCGGTATAATGGCACGCCGCGCCGGCCAAGACAAAGCCGTGCCAGATCGCATTCTGGAAGCGCAGCCGCCGCCAGGCATGGAAGATCACGCCAAAGCTGTAGAGCAGGCCGCCCGCAAGGATGAAGCCCAGCACCAGCGCAGGCAGCGCCTTGACCACGGCGTCGTAGACCATCACGCCGCTCCAGCCCATCGCGAGATAGATTCCGACTGCGACGCGGTCGAACCGGCCGGGGTAGAGAAGTTTCAGCACGATACCGAGGATCGCGACGCACCAGACGCCGCCGAGCAGCACCAGCGCGAACACACTGTCCCTCACCTCGAGGATGAACGGCGTGTAGGTCGCCGCGATCAGCAGATAGATCGCGCAATGGTCGAACCGCCGCAGCAGCCATTTGGCCGGCGAGACCGGCCAGAGATTATAGGTCGCCGACAGCACCAGCATCGAGAGCAGGCCGGCGACATAGATCGAGACCCCGACGATGTTGGTGGCGTCTGCATAAACCGCCGTCAGCACCACCAGGACCGTGGCGGCGACGATGCCGCAGAACACGCCGATCGCGTGGATCACGCCGTCCGCGATCAATTCGGCACGGTCGTAGTTCCAGCCGATCGCGTCGGCCGCGGCGTGGACGGAGGTGGATGCGAGCTGTTTCAGCTGGAAGACGGTCATGGCAATCCGCAAGGCTCAGACAATGCCCTCTTGTAGGGTCTTTCGCGATCGGCGCATCGTTCAAACGGCTGATTTGCCGACAAAGGCGGTGGAAGTATGAAGCTTGATTTTCCCTACGCAATTGCCACTTTTGTGAACGGCTTCACTGTTCCGCCCGCCCCGAGATCAATCACGTTCATATGGCATTCAGTTTCCAGGATATGGTCGAAGAAGCGCGGCTGTCGGCCAGGGCGCTGATCGACTATGGCGAGCACTTCTTCAACCCGACGGTGCGTCTCGGGGTCACCGGCCTGTCACGGGCCGGTAAGACCGTATTCATCACCGCGCTGATCCACGGCCTCACCCGTGGCGGCCGCTTTCCGGTGTTCGAGGCCTATGCCTCGGGCCGGATCGCGCGGGCGCATCTGGCGCCGCAGCCGGACGACGCCGTGCCGCGCTTCGCCTATGAGAACCATTTGCGCGCGCTGCTCGAGGAGCGGCGCTGGCCGAACTCGACCGTCGACATCAGCGAACTCAGGCTCGTCATCGACTATCAGCGCCAGAACGGCGCCGATCGCACATTGACGCTCGACATCGTCGATTATCCCGGCGAATGGTTGCTCGACCTGCCGCTGCTCCAGAAGAGCTATGAGCAATGGTCGGCCGAAAGCCTCGCGCTGTCGCGCGAGGCGCCGCGCGCGCATCTTGCGGGGGATTGGCACGCGCATCTCGCGACGCTCAAGCCCGAGGCGCGCGAGGACGAGCAGGCGACGCTCACCGCGGCAAAGCTCTTCACCGGCTATTTGCGCGCCTGCCGCGACGAGCGGTTCGCGATGAGCCTGCTGCCGCCCGGCCGCTTCCTGATGCCCGGCAATCTCGCCGACACGCCGGCGCTGACTTTTGCACCGCTCGACGTGCCCGTGGGCGGCCAAGCACCGGACGGCTCGCTGTGGGCGATGATGGTCCGCCGCTTCGAGGCCTACAAGGACGTCGTGGTGCGGCCGTTCTTCCATGATCATTTTGCCCGGCTCGATCGCCAGATCGTGCTGGCCGATGCGCTCGCCGCATTCAACTCCGGCCCCGAAGCGCTGCACGATCTCGAAGCCGCGCTTGCCGGAATTCTCGACTGCTTCCGCATCGGCCGCAGCACGTTCCTCTCCAACCTGTTCCGGCCGCGTATCGATCGCATCCTGTTCGCGGCGACCAAGGCGGACCATCTGCATCATTCCAGTCACGACCGGCTCGAGGCGGTGCTGCGCCGCGCGGTCACCCGCGCGGTGGTGCGCGCGGAAGATACCGGCGCGGAGATCGACGTGGTGGCGCTCGCCGCCGTTCGCGCCACGCGCGAGGCCCAGGTCGCGCATGGCCGCGACAAATTGCCGTCGATCCTGGGAACGCCGGCGGCCGGCGAAAGCGCAGGCGGCGAGTTTTTTGACGGCAACACGGAGGTTGCGACCTTTCCGGGTGACCTGCCGCCGGACCCCGAGGCGCTGTTCAACGGCACCGACGCATTCCGGGGCCTCGCGACCGAGGCCGCCGAGAAGAGCGATTTTCGCTTCCTGCGCTTCCGTCCGCCAAAGCTCGAACGCGAGGGCAATGACGAGCCGGCGCTGCCACACATCCGCCTCGACCGTGCCCTGCAGTTCCTGATCGGAGACAAGCTGTCATGAACGACCGATCCAAGCCGCGGCGGCCGGCGACGTTCCGGCTCGACGATCCCGGCGTCGTCGTCACCGAAGCCGACGAAGCGGCGCGGCTTGGCCGCACCACGATCCAGATCACGCCCGAGCACGATCCGCAGGCATTGCCGGTGCCGATCGAGGCCGCGCTCCCGGTGCGTCGCGGCTTTCCCTGGGGCACGCTGTTCTGGTCCGGGCTCGGCGGGCTGACGCTGCTCGGCACCGGGCTCGGCGTGGTCCGTCTGATCGAGGATCTGTTTGCGCGCAGCGAAACGCTCGGCTTCGTCGGCCTCGCATTCGCCTTCGTCACCGCACTGGCGCTCGCGGTGGTGATCGGGCGCGAGGCCTTTGGTCTGGCGCGCCTTGCAACCATCGAGAAGCTGCATGCGCGCGCGGCCGCGGTCCTTGCCAGCGACGATCGCAAGGAGAGCCGCGTGATCGTGCAGGACCTGCTGAAGATCGCGCACCAGAACCCGCAGCTCGCCCGCGCACGCGCGACGCTGGAAAGCCACACCGGCGAGATCATCGACGGCGCCGACATGATCCGGCTTGCCGAGCGCGAACTGATGTCGCCGCTGGATGCGGAAGCGCGGCGGCTGGTGTCGTCGGCCGCGCAAAAGGTCTCGATCGTGACCGCAGTTTCGCCGCGCGCGGCGATCGACGTATTGTTCGTGTTCGTAGCCGCGTTGCGCCTGATCCGTCAGCTCGCTTTTCTCTATGGCGGCCGCCCCGGCGCGCTTGGCATGATCCGCCTGCTCCGCCACGTGATCGCCCATCTCGCCATCACCGGCGGCATGGCCGCGAGCGACAGCCTGGTGCAGCAGATGCTCGGCCATGGGATCGCGGCAAAGCTGTCGCAGCGGCTCGGCGAAGGTGTGCTGAACGGATTGCTGACCGCGCGGCTGGGTCTGGCCGCGATCGACGTGACGCGGCCGCTGCCGTTCGCGGCGCTGCCGCCGCCAAAACTGTCGGACCTCGCGACGGATCTGCTGCGGAAGAAGGACGAGGAGTAGCGGCGCTATTCGCGCCATCGTTCGCGCCATTCGCCGGACCGACACATGGCGCGCCGTCTGAATGAGCGAAGCTTAAGCTCGCGGTTCATCGGGAAAGTCGAAGCTGACAATGATAAACCCGACCGCACCAAACACCAACAGCGCCAGGAACAGTGCCGCAACAGCAAAGGACCACACGAAAGGCTCCGAGCAGCTGATGCCACCCAATCGAGCCAACGAGAGGAATATCATCCCTCGCCGGCTGATCTGAGGCAGACCCGGACGGGGTTAAAGGGCAATTGTCCGGTAAAATGACCTTGCTCAGTCAAGCCGCGCCTCGCAAGCGAACTATCGAGTTAGCCCTTTCGAGTATTGGAGGATTATGTGCCGCGGTTAATGGCAACTGAGCACAAGGAGGCGGCAATTCAAGTCGTCGCTTTTAAGTCAGCCTCTGGCCGCCCCATACCACGGCGCATCAACCCGTTAAGAAACTGGTTACCAGTCGATGTCACCATTTGCATATTAGGCCGCCATATGCGGCGCGCATTCTGAGAACGGCTCAATATTTCGACACGCCCGGTTGGCGGTCTCTTTCAGGAGAGGCCCAATGTTTAAGGGCTTAATGGCAGCGCTTGTGGCGCTGATCAGCACACTGCAACTGGATCGATACCTGACCAACGGTCGGTACACCGACGCGGCCATGGATATGCTGCGGCAAATCAGGCGCGCGTTTGGATTTTGAGGTGCACTGGACGATTTGAGGCCGGTGATGAAGGGCATCCCATGGACTGATCTCGACGCGGAGGAGCAACGCGCCATTGCGATATTGGGAGCCGGGCTCTCCATCGAGCTGTGTGACCCCGTCGCTCTCTCAAGATTGAAGCGGCTCGGGCTGATCGCAGGGTCTCAATTGACCGCTGCTGCACACGAGCTGCGGAGGCGCGTTGTTCTGGAAGAACTCAGTGCGCGGGATTGAGCCGCGTAACCAATTGGCACGCTCGATCCTCGCCTGGTCGGGAGTGCCTTGACGGGGCTAACAAGGCGTGGGGAGTTTGATGGCGGCAGGTGCAATTGAGCTGATCGTGGAGGGCTACATTTCCCTCAGGGACCAAGCAGCTCTTGATGAGCTTCGAACACAGCGTCGCAAACTTATCGCAGATCTCGATGCATGTACCGGGATCGACTGCAGGAGTACGATCCGGCAAATCGAGGAAGACATCGTCGTGACTGAGGCCGGGCTGGTGCGGTTGGCGGCCTAGTCGGCCGGATGTTCAGAGATTGCCCGGTGTCGTATCGGCAACGCTGCACTCGGTGTGGATCAGGTCCTTCTTGGTCACTCGCACGCTGCCAAGATAATAACCTCGCTCCTGGACGGCTGCCTTGATCTCGTCGCTGACCTTGAGAACTCTCGCTCTGCTCTTGCGCCATTTGTTGGAAGAGTAGAGCGCGGGCATCGGAGAGCCGTTGCTGACGACGAGGAAGTCCCGCTTGCCATTGCGATAGACATCAAACATGTCCTATCCCCGTAGATAATATCAATAAGAGAAAATATGTTTCGTCACGATAGCTCCAGCTTAGTGGCTTAATTGCTTGAGCGGGTGGTAATCTGGGATGGCGGCCTGTGAATGTCGGGAAAAATGCTGGTTGCAGCTAAGCGATCAGCTCAGATTTCTGCTCTATGTTGTTATCATGCCACGCCAAGCCGCTTCAACGCGTGGCCTCGATTGCATTTGGGACATCTGCAATGCTTGGCTACGGTGGTGGTCAACCCCTTCTCCCGCAAGGGAAGAAGGGTGCCTCGCTAGGCGAGCGTACGCTTCTCGAATTCCCCCGCCAGCACCCGCCATTGAAACAGCGGTGAATCCGTTGGCGGCGAGAGTTCCGGCGTCCAACCGGTGAGCTTCTCAACCACATAGGTGTCCGTCAGAACGCCGCGCCAGCGACGTTCGACCTGGCCGAGCTGCTCGCGCTTCGCAGGGATCGATCCCCACACCGGTGCGCGATTGTCCGGCTCTCGGCCCACATAGATACCCGCATGCCCGCTGATCCGATCCATGCCGGGATCGCGAAAATCCTGGAAGCGGCCGCGTTCGTTGATCTCGATGACGGGCACGCGGCCCCTGAACAGCCAGCGCATCATCGCGTAGGTGCGATAGTCCGTGGTCGCGATCCAGGTCGCGCCGGTCTCATCGAGCGCGGCCTGCGCACGCACAGCTACCTGCTCGTAGCCGGCTTCAGCGCCGATCGGGTCGATCTTGCCGAGCAGATTCCAGGGCGCGGCGACGTAGTACAGGAATACGATGACGACGAAGGCGATCCCGGAGACGACCGCCGTGTTGAGCCAGAAAATGCTCGAGCGGATCATCCGCGCCGACCAGTGCTCGCGCGACAGCATGACGAGGTTGACCGCAGCGGCAGCAAAGCCGACCGGCCACATGAACATCGGCCAGGTGTCGCCGACCCTGAGCGTCGTCGACTTGAACAAGAAATAGAGGAACGGCACCAGCACCGCGGTGGACAGCAGGATCGCGATCGGCTCGCGCGTGCGATAGCCGCGCCACGCCGTCATCACGAGGCCTGACAGCACGACCGGCAGCATGACGAAGCCGACCAGGCCGAATTGCAGGCCGATGTAGTCGCCGATCGTGCGCAGCGAGATGCCGTAATTGGCGGTGGCCCGCACACCCTGGAAACGGAACGAGGCCCAGTCGTGCTGCGCGTTCCAGATCAGCACCGGCGAGAACACGGCAATCGCGATCAGCACCGCGAGATAGGGGTAAGGGCTGCGCAGCCAGCGCCAGCGCCAATCCGGCACCAGCAGAAACGCGGCGACCGCCGGCGCGAACATGATCGCGGTGAATTTCGACAGCATCGACAGTCCGGCGAACAGGCCCGCCGCCAGCCACCAGCGTCCATCGCCGCCCTGCGCGAGCCGCACCAGGGACCACATCATCGCCACCGCGAACGGGATCATGGCAACGTCCGGCGCGACCTTGGCCATCAGCAGGCCGTAATAGAGCGCAGCCTCCGGCATCAGCACCGCGAACATGATGGCGCGCGCATCATGCGTGAGGCGGCGGACGATATCGGCGAGCAGCAGCTGCGTCACCAGCATCGCGACGATGCCGCCGAAACGAACACCGAGCAGAGTGTCGCCGAAGATCGCGGTGCCAAAACGGATGAACCAGGCAATCATGGGGGGATGATCGAGGAAGCTGAGCGCCCCCTCCTTCGACCAGGTCCAGTAATAGGCCTCGTCGGTGCGCAGCTCGACGGCGGAGGCGTAGACGATCCGCAGCAGCGTCATCGCGGCGATGACGAGCACGGCCACGACGAGGGGCCGGCGCGCGGCGCCGGCTGGGGACACGGTGATATCAGGGGCTGTCGTCACGGCCGCGCTTTTCGCCAACCTGGGAGGGGGAGTCAATGCGGGGGGTGGTGCCGCAAACACCGATGTCGTCCCGGGGCGCGACGAAGTCGCGAGCCCGGGACCCATAGCCACAGGGAGAAGTCTTGGCGCGAACTGGTAACCACGAGTCTTCGTCAAATCCGATCCTGTGGCTATGGATCCCGGATCGGCGCGCCGCTTCGCGGCGCTTGTCCGGGACGACAGCGGTGGGTGTGGCGCGCGCCTTTGCCCACCCTACGGTTCGGTAACCTTGCCGCGCATGTGATCAGGCCAGCTGTCCGCCCCTGGAATTAAACGCTACGCTGGCTGTTCTCCTTCATGAACTGATACAACCGAATCATGGCCACTGCATCCTCACGATTGTCCGAACTTTCCCGCGCGACCAGCATGCGGCAGGTTCGGCTGGTCTGCGGCGTCATCCTGTTCTCCTACGTGGTGAGCCATTTCCTCAACCATGCGCTCGGCAACATCTCGGTCGATGCCATGGAGATCGGGGTCTACTATCACACGGCGTTCTGGCGGTTCCTCCCCATCGCGATCGTGTTCTATACGGCCGCGCTCACGCATATGGGGCTCGGCATCTACGCGCTCTATCAGCGCCGCCAGTTCCGCTGGCGGACGATCGAGCCGCTCCAGCTCGTGCTGGGCCTGAGCATCCCCGCCCTCGTCATGGCCCATGTGATCGGCGTCCGGCTCGGCTACACGCTGTACGGGCACCAGAAACTCTATCCGCAGGAACTCTATCTGTTCTTCGTCACCTCGAACCGGATCTGGACCATGACGGTCCTGCTGATCATCGCCTGGGTCCATGGCTGCATCGGCATCTATTTCTGGCTGCGCCTGAAACCGTTCTTCGCGCGCGCCGCGCCTTATCTGCTCGCCGCCGCCGTGCTGATCCCGACGCTGTCGCTGCTCGGCGTCTACCAGGGCGGACGCAGCGTCCAGGTCGAGGTCGACGACGGCGAATGGCGCACGCACAATCTCACCCGCCGCCAGCTCGGCTCGACCGCGGAAGCGGCGACGCTCGACCGCATCACCGGCGGCCTCACCATCGGCTATGTCGGCCTGCTCGGACTGGCGCTGGCGGCACGCGGCGTGCGCGCCTTGCGCGAGCGGCGCCGCGGCATGATCGCGCTGTCCTACGGCAACGGCAAGACGGTGCGCGTGCCGAAGGGTCTCTCCGTGCTGGAGGCGAGCCTGCGCCACAATGTGCCGCATGCCAGCGTCTGCGGCGGCCGCGCCCGCTGCTCGACCTGCCGCATCCGCATCATCGGTGACCATGCCGCCCTGCCCGAGCCGTCGCAGCGCGAGGCCTTCGTGCTCGCGCGCGTCGGCACTGCCGATCCCTCGATCCGGCTTGCCTGCCAGCTGCGGCCGGACTCCGACCTCTCCTTCTTCCAGCTGTTCACGCCCCACACACATTCGGCGGACGGGCAGGCCTCGACATCAGCCAGAATCGGCCAGGAGCGCTACCTCGTCAGCCTGTTCGTGGACATGCGCGGTTCGACGCAGCTTGCCGAGAAGCGGCTGCCGTTCGACACCGTTTTCATCGTCAACCGTTTCCTCGGCGCCGTCTCGCGAGCCGTGATCGAGAACGGCGGCCAGCCGAACCAGTTCGTCGGCGACGGCATGCTGGCGCTGTTCGGGCTGTCAGCCGATCCGGAGACCGCCTGCCGGCAAGCGCTGAAGGCTGCCGCCGGCATCGCCATGCATATCGACGAGCTCAACGAGCTCCTGAGCCACGATCTCCGCCAGCCGATCCGCTTCGGCATCGGCATTCACGGCGGCGAGGTCATCATCGGCGACATCGGCTATCGCGATCACATCGTCTTCACCGCGCTCGGCGATGCCGTCAACGTCGCCGCCCGGCTCCAGGACATGACCAAGACACTGGCCTGCGAAGCAATCGTCTCGGAGGAGGTCCGCCGTACCGCGGGCCTTGCCGACGATGCGCTGCCGCAGCAGGAGGTCGCGATCCGCGGCCGCGACGAGCCCCTGGCCGTGCGCGTGGTTGCGGACACGAGGCAGCTGTCGGCGCTGGTTGACCGAAGCGAGCGCGTCGCAGCCTGATTCTTCACCTCTCCCCGCTTGCGGGGAGAGGTCGGAATGCGCGCGCAGCGCGGATTCCGGGTGAGGGGGAGCCTCCGCGAATCCAACTCTCACCTCGCTCGCGGAGACTCCCCCTTGTAAGTCGAAGCGCCGCAGGTCTGCTATTGTAGACGTTGCGGTGACGGACGGGAGCCCGCAAACCCCCAGGTCGTTGCAGGCCGTGGG
>NZ_JBEPQI010000039.1:0-62200 GCF_040547725.1 Bradyrhizobium sp. LA2.1 | reverse complement strand
TACAGATCTTGGTAGGCAATTGCCGGGACCAGGGCATTCGCTCCTGACGTCTTCAGCCTCAAGAGCCCATAACGCAACAGGCCCACAAGGGGAGAGGGTAAGAAAGCTACAGCGTCTCCTGCTGATGCCCGCAATTCTTGCAGGCGAACTTGACCCGGCTCTGGCCCTTTTCCGCCTGCACCCGGTTCGGGGCGCCGCACTTGCCGCAGACGGCCTCGATGCGGGTCGAGCCCTGCTTGACGACGATGGTCTTCTTTTCCATCGATTCGCGGATCAGGCGCTCGGCCTCCTCACGCAGGGATTGTTTCGACAAAGCTCATCTCCGCCTCTGGAAAGCGCGAGAGCCATAACGCACCTGCGTTGGAATCTCAATCGGCAATGCCGGCTCAGACCTCGACAATCACGTAGCTGTCTTCGACATGCACCGGAAACGTCTCGGCGACATACGGGCCCTTCTGCAACTCTTCGCCACGTTCCACCGCGACCGGATAGGACCGGATCTTGACCCGTTTCGGATCGAACCAGGACTGGCCGTTGCGCATGTCGAATTCCCAGCCGTGCCAGGGACAGCGCAGCATCTCGCCGACGCGCGAGCGCTCATAGATTCCGGGCTCGGGCGAGGTCAGCCGCGCCACGCACGCCGCCTTCTCCAGCGGGGCGCCCTCATGCGGGCAGCGGTTCAGCAGCGCGAAGAACTCGCCGTTAACGTGGAACACGACGATGTCGCGGCCCGCGATATCGACGACCTTGTTGCCGCCGGGCGGGATCTCCGAGGTGCGCGCGACGATGTGACGGGCCATATTCCTTCAGAATCTCTTTGCTCAGAACTTGTAGACCGCGCGGGCATTGGTGCTGAAGATCTTCTTCCGCTCGGCCTCCGTCAGCGGCGTCTTGAAGGCGAAGCGCGGATCGTCGAAATCCCAGTGCGGATAGTCCGACGAGAACAACAGACGATCGATGCCGACCCATTCGATCAGCGAACGCAGATGCCGCGCCTCGTCGGGCTCGTCGATCGGCTGCGTTGTGAACCAGAAATTTTCGCGCACATATTCCGACGGCTTGCGCCTGAGATGCGGCACCTCGCTGCGGAACCGCTCGAAATGCTGGTCCATCCGCCACACCGCCGACGGGATCCAGCCGAACCCGCCCTCGATGAAGACGATCTTCAGCTTCGGAAAGCGCTCCGGCACGCCTTCGATGACGAGGCTCGCAAGCTGCGCCGCGATGGTGTGCGCGTTGGACTGATGCTCCTCGACATAATAAGACGGCCAGCCGCCACCGGTCGGCGCATGGCCGCCATAGCCGCCGACATGGATGCCGAGCGGCAGGTCCAGCGCCTCGGCGCGCTCGTAGATCGGCCAGTAGCGGCGGCGGCCGAGCGGCTCGTTGGCGCGCGGCGAGACGTTGATCTGGATGTATTCACCGATTTTGGCGCAGCGCTCGATCTCGGCGATGGCGAGATCCACGCCGTCCTGCCCGACCAGGATCGACGCCTTCAGGCGCGGATCGCGGTGCGACCAGAACGCCAGTTGCCAATCGTTGATGGCCCGCTGGATCGCCGCGCCGAATTCCAGGTTCTGCTGCGAAAAGATGAAGAGGTCGAGCACCTGCAGGATGCCGAACTCGACATCGAGCGGATCGAGATGCTGCTTCTGCATGAAGGCGAGATCCGAGCCCGGCACCCCACCCGTCGGCGGCCAGGCGTCGCGCCGTGCGATCAGCGGCGATGAGCGCGGATAGGGCGTGGTGAAGAGATAGGGCGTGCGCAGATGGCTGCCATATTCCTTAAGATGCTGCTGCCAGCGCTTTGGCAGAAACTCGTTGAGGTCGTCCGTGGAACGCAGGCTGGGATGCACATCGCAATCGACGATGCGCAGCCTTGAGGCGGCGGGCTTCTCGTCGTCGCGCAACGGGCGGTCGATGACGTCACTCATGCAAACCTCCAATGATCAGTTCAGCGACAGCCGCGGGAACGTCTCCAGCGGATTGTCGACGCACATTTTTGCGATGATGTTCTTCGGCAGGTTCGGCGGGATCGGATCGTCGCCGTCGAACTGCCAGTGCGGATAGTCGGACGCGAACAGGAACATCTTTTCCGAGCCGATCTGGTCGATGATCTCCTCGACGCTCTTGGCGTCGCCGGGCGCGTCGAACGGCTGCATGGTGACGCGAAAATTATCGCGGATGATCGCGGCCGGCTCGCGCTCGACCCAGGGAACCTCGACGCGGACGCCGCGCCAGGTCTTGTTGGCGCGCCACATGAAGGCCGGCAGCCAGCTCACGCCGGATTCCATCAGCACGACCTTGAGATCAGGAAATTTGCCGAACACGCCCTCATAGATCAGGCTCAAAATCTGCGCCTGCATCGCCTGCGCCTCGACGAAGTAATATTCGTAGCGATGCGACGGCCAGCCGGCCGAGCTCGGTGCCTGGCGATATTGCGTGCCGGCATGGATCGCCAGCGGCAGCTTGTACTTTTCGGCGAGACGGTAGACCGGCCAGAAATGCCGCCGTCCCAGCAGCGTCTCGCCCTGCGCTAGCACCAGGATGGAGACGAAACGGTTGTCGCCGGCGCGGCGCTCGATCTCCTCGATCGCGAGATCCGGGTCCTGCATCGGCACCACGATGGAGGCCCGCAGGCGCGGATCGCGCGACAGCCATTCGGCGGCGATCCAGTCGTTGATCGCCTTGCAGAAGTCCGCGGCCATATAGGCGTCGAATACGGCCTGCGCGCCGTAGAGCACGTTGAGGATCGCGTGGCTCGCACCCAGCTGCTCGAACGCACCCTTCTGCACCATGGCGAGGTCGGAGCCGGGCTTGGCGCCATTAGCCGGCCGCCAGTCGGCGCGGCCGGTGAGCGGCATGCTTGGTGGATAGGAGGTGAGATCGAGCCCGTCGATGGCGCGGCTCACGACCTGCTCTTTCCAGTGATCGCTGAGATAGGGAAGCAGCGTCGTACGCGTGCCACCAACCGCCGGGTGGATATCGCAGTCGATCCGCGTCACCGCCATGAAGCTTCCTCGCGCAATCTTATTGGCGGCGTTCTTGTGCGCCGCTTGCGCAGAGTGCCCCTGCCCGCGCTGGCGCGCAAGGTCGCCCGCCCGCGCGATCCGTCATGGCTCGGTTGCATTTCGCAGGCGCGATATGAAGGTCCGCGATCGTTGCACGCGGCGACTGCTCGATGGTGTATGGTCTCACGGCGCGAGCGGTGGATGCCAGGGCATCCGCCGCTCCATATTGCAGGTAGCTTTGCGCTTATATGCGCTCTCGCCTCAAGCCGCCTTGGACACTTCCATCAGCAGGCGCTCGGCCTTGGCATCCTCGATCCGGTTCACCAGCCGGCTGCTCTCGTGATTGTCGCGCACCGTCTTGGTCAGGGTGATGCAGGTCTGGATCAGCATCACGATGCCCATCGTGAGATAGCCCTTCATCCAGAGATCAATCGGCAGGAAGAAGATGCCGATGGCGACGAGGAACGCGGAGGCTGCGAAGGACGCGTAAGTGAAGGTCACCCAGGCGCTGCTGTGGGGCTGGCCGTTCTGGTTCATGATGGTCTCCTGTCGGTTCGAATGATGATGGGGTTTGGGGTCAGGCAGTCGGCATGCGCTTGGACTTCAACCGCGCCAGCACGTCGTCCGCGGTCGTCTTGAGCCGGGGGCCAAAGCCCTGCTCGGCGAGCCGTTCCGCAGTAGCGAGCGGGCCGGAGGCAGCATCGAGCTCGACCAGCGCGTCGTCAGCGGCCTGGGCTTCCATCTGTCGGTCACGCAGTCGCCTCAAGGTGCTCTCCGCTTCCGGCAGCGTGGACTCGTAAGGGCGTGCCGCCTCGATGCCACTGCGGCGAAGCGAGCGCACCGCTTCCGAGGCACGGGCGACACGACGGCCGCGATCAAGCTCGGTGATGCGGGCCTGCGCGCTTGCGACATGGCGCTTCAACCTGATGATCTCGGTCGCGAACAATGCGCGTGCGGTCATCGCCGCATCGCGATCGGCCTCCAGGTCCGCGATGGCTTCGGCCGCGTCCTTGGCGAGGTCCTCGCGGCCACCGTCGAGCGCGGCAACCGCACGGGTCTCTAGATCGGCGATGCGGGCGACGGTCGCCTCGAGCTTGCGGCCTTCCTGCTGGTCCTGGGCGATTGCCAGCGCCAGCGTCCGCTTGCTGCGCTCGACGGCGGCGGCCGCGTCGCGCATCTGCTGGTCGAGGATCAGGAGGGCCGTACGGTCTTCCAGTTCCTCGCCCGCGGCCGCCACGCCGCCGCGGAAAAGTGTCACTAAGGTCTTGAACATTTGCTGCTCCCTGTTATGAGCGTTGCTCACAGATGGTTTGTAGCAGAGACCTTGAACATCGTTCAATAAATATTTGAGCGTCGCTCAAGAATTTGATTAACAAATGACTAAAGCCTTGGAACGTCGAGAGAAAATGCGGGCCGACCTGATCCAGGCGGCCGAGCGGATGATCGCTGAGCGTGGGTTGGCGGGTCTAAAAACCCGCGATCTCGCCCGCGAGATCGGCTGCGCCAATGGCGCGGTCTACAATCTCGTCGCCGACGTGGACGAGTTGGTCCTGCGCGTCGGCTCGCGCACGCTCCTCCGGCTCGACAAGGTGCTCAGCGCGGCGGTGAGCGCGGGCAATCCATCGCCGCAGGAGACGCTGGTCCGCATCGCGATCGCCTATTGCGATTTCGCCGCAGAAAATCTCGAGCTCTGGCGCGCAATGTTCGAGCATCGCATGGAGCCCGGCAAGGAAGTCCCCGACTGGTCCGTCGACGACCAGTTGCAGCTGTTCCGCCACATCTACGCGCCACTGGCGGCGTTGTTTCCGGACAGAGGGACCGAGGAGCTCGGCATCACCGCACGCAGCCTGTTCTCGGCCGTGCATGGCATGGTGGCGCTGGGGCTCGAGCAGAGGCTGGTCGCCGTGCCGCTGCCGGCGCTGCGGAAGGAAATCGCGGGCCTGGTGCGGGCGATGATCGACGGCTTGATCGCGCGAGCGGCGTAGAAGCCGAGAGAGCGCAGCAAGACTGGCGGCGACGCCTGATTAAAATTTCGCCTGTCGCATCGCTGGCAGCACGCTTAGCTTTCGCCGCGTCTCGTCCTCTCTCCGGAGTCTCCCATGCCCCTCCTCATCCGCGGCGGCACCGTCGTCAATCATGATCATTCGCGCCGTGCGGACGTGCTGATCGACGGCGAGACCATCGTCGCGATCGGAACATCGCTCGATGCACCGACGGGCGCGGAGATCGTCGATGCCGGCGGCGCCTACATCATCCCGGGCGGGATCGATCCGCACACCCATCTCGAAATGCCGTTCATGGGCACGGTGACCGCCGACGATTTCGAATCCGGAACGAAGGCGGCGTTGACCGGCGGCACCACCATGGTGGTGGATTTCTGCCTGCCCGATCCCGGCCAGTCGATGCTCGCAGCCTATCAGGAGTGGCGGCACAAATCCGAGAAGGCGGCGACCGACTACGGCTTCCACATGGCGGTCACATCGTGGTCGAAGCAGATCTATGACGAGATGGAGACCGTGGTCAAAACCTACGGCATCAACACCTTCAAGCATTTCATGGCCTACAAGGGCGCGCTGATGGTGAACGACGACGAGCTCTACAACTCGTTCGCGCGCTGCGCCCATCTCGGCGCCATGCCTGTGGTCCATGCGGAAAACGGCGACGTCGTCGCCTTGATGCAGGAAGCGCTGATCGCGCGCGGCGTCACCGGCCCCGAGGGCCACGCCTATTCACGGCCGCCGGAGGTCGAGGGCGAGGCCACCAACCGCGCCATCATGATCGCCGACATGACGGGCACGCCCGTCTACATCGTGCACACGAGCTGCCGCGAAGCGCATGAAGCGATTGCCCGCGCACGGGCTGCTGGGAAACGCGTCTATGGCGAGCCGCTGATCCAGCATCTGCTGCTGGATGCCGGCGAGTACCAGAACAGGGATTGGGATCATTCCGCGCAGCGCGTGATGTCGCCGCCGTTCCGCGACAAGTCGCATCAGGACAGTCTTTGGGCCGGCCTGCAATCAGGCTCGCTCCAGGTAGTCGCCACCGACCATTGCGCCTTCACCACGGAGCAGAAGCGGTTCGGGCTCGGCGATTTCAGGAAGATCCCGAACGGCACCGGCGGCCTCGAAGATCGGCTCGCACTGTTGTGGACCGCGGGCGTCGCCACGGGACGGCTCACGAATGAAGAATTCGTCGCGGTGACCTCGGCGAACATCGCGCGCATCCTCAACATCTACCCGCGCAAGGGCGCCGTCGCCGTCGGCTCGGATGCGGACCTCGTGGTGTGGGACCCCAGGGCGAGCAAGACCATCAGCGCGCAGCGACAGATGAGCCGGATCGATTACAACGTGTTCGAAGGCTTTGCCTGCACCGGCGGACCGGCCGCGACGCTGTCGCGTGGCCGCGTCGTCTGGAAGGCTGGCGATCTCCGCGCCGAGGCCGGCGACGGTCACTACATCGAGCGGCCGGCGTTCTCGCCGGTGCACGTCGCCAACTCGACATGGAAACAACTGACCGCCCCGCGCGCGGTTTCGCGCGGAGCGGTCACGCCGTAGCGATCAGGCCGCCTTGCCGGCCCGCAACCGGTCGAGCACCGGCAACAGTTCGGACGGATCGGGGCGATGCGTGTAGTCCGGGTTCACCTCCGCATAGGCGATGATGCCGTCGCGGCCGATGACGTAGCGCGCGGGCATCGGCAGCACCCAGGCCGGATTGTCGTTGAACGTCGGCAGGTCGTTCTTGAAGGACTTGTAGAGCGAGACGAGATCGGCCGGCAGCGCGAAGCGGATGCCGAAGACGTCCGCGAGGCCGCTCGCAACATCGCTCAGGATCGGGAACGACAGCTTGTTTTCGCGCTCCGACTTGCGGCTGTTCGGCGCGGTCTGCGGCGAGATCGCAACAAGGCTCGCACCACGCGCGGCGATCTCCGGCAGCGCTTCCTGGAGCGCCTGGAGCTCGAGGTTACAATACGGGCACCAGACGCCGCGATAGAACGACACGACCAGCGGACCCTTCGCGAGCAGGTCGCGCGAGGCGACCTGCTTGCCGTCGGGGTCCTTCAGGATGAATTCCGGCGCGGCGTCACCGGCCTTCCTGGCGCGCTGCGCCTGGCCGCTCGCGATCAATTCGGCAGTGGCGCGGTGCATGGTGTCGAGCGCCTCCTTGCTCGGCTTGAGCGGGAAGCGGCCGGCTTCGAAGTCAGCTTTGAAGGCGTCGAGTTTGTCTTGCAGGGCCATGGGTAGCTCCATCTTTTGCTGTTGGCCCGTCCTATCTGGATCATTCGAAAATGAAGGAGTATACGGTCGATACGAAGAACATTTATCTGGATTTCAAATGAGTGACCGGCTCCAGGAATTGGCCGTCTTCGTCCGCGCGGCCGAGAGTGGCAGCTTTTCGAAGGCCGCACGCGAGCTCGGCCTGTCGCAACCCTCAGTGTCGCGCATCATTGGCGAATTGGAGACGCGGCTCGGCGTCAAGCTGCTGCTGCGGACCACGCGCAGCATCGCGGTCACGGACGCTGGCGCACTGTTCCTGACGCGTGCGCGCGAAGTGCTGGCTGATATCGAGGACGCCGAGGACGCCGCGCGCGGCGTCGATTCCTTGCGTGGAACGCTGCGCATCACGATGCCGATCGTCTACGGCACGCGAAACATCATTCCGCGCCTGCCGAAATTCCTCAGGGCCCATCCCCTCTTGCGCGTCGAGCTGTCCGTCGCAGACGAACGGCAAAACCTGGTTGTGGAGGGCACCGACGTCGCCATTCGCCTCGGCCCCCTCAACGATTCCGGCTTCGGCGCACGCAAGCTTGCGACCGTGTCGCGCTTTCTCGTCGCGGCGCCATCCTATCTTGCCGAGCGCGGGACCCCGAAGACGCCGGCCGATCTCGCCTCGCATGACTGCATCTTCGGTCCCGGCCTGTTCGGCCGTACCACCTGGTCGTTCACCCGCAACGGCGCGGAGACCTCGGTCGATGTCCGCGGCCGCATCACCACCGACTCCGGACCCGGCGTTTTCGCGAGCGTGCTGGCAGGCCTCGGCATCGCGATGACGTCGCCGGTGATGGCCGGCCCCGAGATCGAGGCAGGCGCGCTGGTGCCGGTGTTGAAGAGCTACAAGCTCGCACCTGTCGATGTGTACGCCGTGTTCCCGGCGGGTCCGCGCCCCTCGACCAAGGTACGCGCGCTGGTCGACTTCCTGGCGGAGGAGTTGAGATAGGCGCGGATGCGACGCCTTGAAGCGCCGCTGATGGCATGCGCCTTGCCTCTTTACATTGCAGATCTCCGGCAAAAGAGGCACCGATGAGCGCATCACCTTTCGACATCAACCGCCGCGATTTGGTGCTCGGCGGCCTTGGCGCGGCCGGACTGACGGCGATCACGCCCTCCTTCGCCAGGGCGCAGGGGCGTAGCGAGACGTTGCTGGTGGTGCAGGAGCTCGGGCCGAACTCGCTCGACATGCAGGGCGTCGGCTCCAACCAGACCGTGAACGGCCTGTCCTGGAATTGCTACGACCGCCTGCTGACCTACGCCTCCAGAACGCTGCCCGACGGGACCGTGTCCTATGATCGCGAGAAGCTCGCGCCCGAACTCGCCGAGAGCTGGGAGGTCGCCGCCGACGGCATGTCCTGCACCTTCAGGCTTCGCAAGGACGCGAAATTCCACGACGGCACGCCTGTTACCGCCAAGGACGTCAAATGGTCGTACGACCGCGCGGTGAAGGTCGGCGGCTTCCCGACCTTCCAGATGTCGGCGGGATCGCTGGAGAAGCCCGAGCAGTTCGTGGTGGTCGACGATCACACCTTCCGCATCGACTATGTCCGCAAGGACAAGATGCTGCTGTTCAACGTCGCCGTCGTCGTCCCCTTCATCATCAATTCCGAACTCGCCAAGAAGAACGCGACGGCGGAAGATCCCTGGGCGCTGGCCTGGCTCAGGACCAACGAGGCTGGTGGCGGCGCCTACAGGATCGAAAGCTGGAAGCCCGGCAGCGAGACCGTGCTGGCGCGCTTCGACGACTGGAAGAGCGGACCGCTGCCGAAGATCAAGCGCGTGATCGCGCGCGACGTCCCCTCGGCCGGCACGCGCCGCGCGATGCTGGAGCGAGGCGATGCGGATATTTCCAGCGGCTTTGCGCCGCGCGATTTCGAGCAGATCATTCGGGAGGGCAAGGTCAAGGTATCGGGGGTGCCGATCCCGAATGCGCTCTGGTACATCGCACTCAACACGGCGAAGCCGCCGTTCGACAATGTGAAGCTACGGCAGGCCATCGCCTGGGCGATGCCTTATGAGCAGATCCAGAGCAGCGCGTTCTTCGGCCGCGCCGTTCCTATGTATGGCGGAGCCGCCGAAGTCTCAAAGCCGGTCTGGCCGCAGCCGTTTCCCTATGTCACCGATCTCGACAAGGCCAAGGCGTTGATGAAGGAGGCAGGCTTCGAGTCCGGCCTGGAGACGACCTTGTCGCTCGACACAGGCACTGCGACCGTCGGCGAGCCGACCGCCATCCTGATCCAGGAAAGTCTCGCCAAGATCGGCATCAAGGCATCGATTGAAAAAATCCCCGGCGCGAACTGGCGCACGACGCTGAACAAGAAGGAGCTGCCGCTCGCGCTCAATCGTTTCAGCGGCTGGCTCGATTATCCCGAGTACTATTTCTATTGGAATTTCCACGGCAACAATTCGATCTTCAACATCTCCTCCTACCAGAACAAGGAGATGGACGCGCTGATCGACAAGGCGCGGTTCACCGCGGATGCGGCGGAATACGACCGGTGCGTGAAGGATTTCATCGCGCTCTGCATGCGCGACGTTCCCGTCGTTCCGCTCAACCAGCCGATCCACGACGTCGCCATGCAGAAGGCCATCACCGGCTACGAGTTCTGGTTTCACCGCGAACCCGACTACCGCCAGTTCGCTAAGGGCTAATGCCGCTCGACAACGCGGACGACGCCTGAGGCGGCTCGCGCCGGCTCGGTCGGGAAGCCCCGCGCCAACCGTGCCGCGCTCGTGCGCAGCATCGCGGCGTCGAGCTTGCCCTGCCGCGACCCATCCAGCGCGCAGGCGAAGACCCGATAGAATTGCGCGCCATCATAGGCAACCAGCAGCAGATCGACGCCGGCGTTGATCGCCTCGACCACGGCTTTGCAGACGTCGTGCTGGTAGATCGCACCCATCACGAGGTCGTCGGTCATCACCATGTCCTGGTAACCCCACTTGTCCCGGATGATGCCATCAATAACGCGTTTCGAATGCGAGGCGGCGCGATCGGGATCGACGGTCGTGAGCGTCACATGCCCAACCATGAGCGCGCTGCGCGAATGCGACAGCACCTCGCGGAACGGCAGCCAGTCGGTGGCTTCGAGCTCTTTCACCGGCGTATCGAGCTTGGCGCTGAAATGATGCGTGTCGGTGCGGACACGGCCAATGCCGGGAAAATGCTTCAGCGTAGCACCGACGCCTGACTCTTCCAGCCCGCGCACATAGGCGCTCGCGATCGTGCTGACGACGGCAGGGTCGGTCGCAATCGCGCGCTGGCCGATCAGTGTATGGAAGTCGAGGCGATTGCGCCGGACCGGCGGCTTGAGGTCGAGCACCGGCGCGAGGTTGAGGTTGACGCCGAGCCCGGCGAGCTCGCGGCCGTGGATGCGGCCGAACTCTTCGGCCCTGACCTGCTGTTCGTCGGGAGCGAGCCCGCTGAGCGTCGCCAGCGCCGGCACCTTCGTCAGCGGCGGCGCGAGATGTCCGACGATGCCGCCCTCCTGGTCTGCCGCAACGACCAGCGGCGGCAGGCCAGCGACGCGCCGCTTGTCCTGGAGCGCCGCAATCTCGGTGCGCAACGTCTCGACGGTCCGGCCGCGGATGTTGCGCCGGGTCACGTAGATGCCGCCGATCAAGCCCTGCTCGGCAAGGCGCGCAACCTCGGGAAAGGAGGAATAGCCGACCATGAAGTGAGGTCCGAGCTGACGCGCCTCGGTGGCGCTCGCGGCAAGCACGTCGTGCTTGCGCAGCTCGAACTTCAGATGCGCCGCCGACATCAGGACCGGCGGCAGGCACCAGAGCACGACGAGCAGCTTGCCTGCAATGGTACGCCACCGTCCTCTGCGGAGCAGGAGGATGACGATCGCGAGGCTTGCGACGACAAGCGCGAGGTTTCCAGCGCCGCGCAGCGGGACCAGATAGGGATCGTTCTTGTTGGCGGCCACGAATGCGACGAGCGGCGCGGCCAGCCAGAGCAGGATGAGACCAATACGACCGAGGAATTGCATGATGCGTCACACGCTATGAGTGGCGAATGCTTCGCACCTATCAAAGCGAATCACGCTGTGCGAGAGGCAAACGCGCGCCTGCACGAAAACTGCAAAAGACTCCTGAAACCGTGCAGACGATGGTCCCGCCTTCTGCACAAGCGCCGTTCAGACTTCGTGATGCCACCCATCACGAAAGGTCATTTGGACATGACGAGCCTGGCTTCGACGATAGCAGCGGAAATCCAGCCGATCAGACATTCCTCGATCCCGGCCAAGGTCGGCCTCGCGCTGGTGCTGGCCGCGCTCGCCGACTGGCTGTTCTACGGCCAGCGGATCGGGCTGTCGCTGACGCTCTTTGCGATCGCGATGGCCTGCGTGTCGGTGCTCTTCAATCATGCGGCCCTGGATCTGCGGCGCACCATGATCGGCACGGCCATTCTCGTCGCCGGTCTCGTCCCGGCCGTCGAGGAGCTCAACATGCTGTCCTTCCTGATCCTCGTCGCATCGCTGACGATCGCGCTGCTGCTCGCGACCAATCCGGAAACGACCGGGCTCACCGAGCGTGTCCGCGCGCTGCGCAACTTTGTCCTGTTCGGCCCCTTCAGGTTCTTCCTCGAGGCGCTCCAGATCTTCAACATGTCGGCGTTCACCCGCGGCCTTGCGCTCTGGCTGCTCCCGGCAGCGCTCGGCACCGTCTTCGTCGCACTGTTCGCTGCAGCCAATCCGGTGATCGAGCAGTGGGTGTCCCTGCTCAATCCAAAGCTCATCCTCGAGTATATCAGCATCCCGCGCCTGCTGTTCTGGGCCATGATGCTGGCGCTGGTTTGGCCGTTCATTCATGTGCGCTGGCGGCGCAGGACGATTGTTACCACCGCCATTGCCGACGGCCCCGTGCCGCCCCCGCTCCCGCCCTTGGTCTCGGCCGAGTTTCTGAACCCTTCCACCATTCTGCGCTCGCTGATCCTGTTCAACCTGCTGTTCGCGGCGCAGTCCATCCTCGACGGGATCTATCTCTGGGGCCATGTGGCGCTGCCCGACAATTTGACCTATGCGGCCTACGCCCATCGCGGCGCCTATCCGCTGATAGCGACCGCGTTGCTCGCCGCCGCCTTCGTGCTGGTCGCGATGCGCCCGGGCGGGGCGGCCGAGAAATCGAAGGTGATCCGGCCGCTGGTCTATCTATGGGTCGGGCAGAACGTGCTGCTCGTCGCCTCCTCCATCCTCCGCCTCGATCTCTATGTCGACATTTACATGCTGACCTATTGGCGCATCGCGGCCTTCATCTGGATGGGGCTGGTGGCGCTCGGGCTGGTCCTGATCGTGGCTCGCATCGCGCTCAACCGGTCCAACCAATGGCTCGTCGGTGCCAATCTGATCGCGCTGACGATCGTGCTCTATAGCTGCTCGCTCGTGAACTTCGATGCGTTCATTGCCGACTACAATGTCGCCCACAGCCGGGAAGCATCGGGCAAGGGCGTGCAGATCGACATCAACTATCTCCTGACGCTCGGGCCGCAGGCGCTGCCTGCCATCGACAAGGCGCTTCTGCTCCGGCCCGGCGCCCCCGAGAGCTGCCTTGTGTCGCGCCGCGACCGCCTTGTAGAACAGCAGCGCCAGGATCTGGCCTGGCGGAGCTGGGGCTTTCGGAGCTGGCGGCTCCAGCGCAGGCTGGACGCGCAGGCGAAGGATCAGCAGGCAGGCTGAGGAAGCGGAGAAGTTCTTGGCGCATCGCATTCTCATCGTCGACGACGAGGGCCACATCCGCGAGGTCATCCGCGTCGCCTTGAAGAAGGCCGGCATGGACGTGATCGAGGCGCGCGACGGCAAGGAGGCGCTCGCCCGCTTTGCCGCCGACAAGCCCGACCTGATCGTGCTCGACATCGGCATGCCCGAGTTTGACGGGCTCGATGTCTGCCGCGAGGTGCGCAAGGTGTCCGACGTGCCTATCCTGTTCCTGTCGGCGCGCGACGAGGAGATCGACCGCATCCTCGGCCTCGAGATCGGCGGCGACGATTACGTGACGAAGCCGTTCAGCCCGCGCGAGCTGGTAGTGCGGGTCAACGTCATCCTGCGCCGCCTCAGCCCGCGCAATGGCGAGGCCAAGGCCGGGCCGGGCGCGCTGTCGCAAGGCGGCCTCCTGATCGATCCCGAACAGCATATCGCGACCTTCGCCGGCACGCCGCTGAAACTGACCGCGATCGAGTTCGGCATCCTGCGCGCGTTCCTGACCCGGCCGACCTCGGTGTTCAACCGCGAGCAGCTGATGCGGGCGGCCTATCAGCTCAACATCCAGGTCTCCGACCGCACCATCGACAGCCACATCCGCAACATCCGCGCCAAGCTCGCGGCGTTGAATTGCGAGAACGTGATCGAGACCATCCACGGCGTCGGCTTCAAGCTCGGCCGCTGCGAGAATGAGGCATGAGCGCAGCGCCCGACAAATGGCGGCCGTCGCTCACCCTCGTGATTTTCACGGTGCTGGCGACCGTCGGCGTGCTGCCGCTGGTCGGCCTGTTCTTCTTCCGCCTCTACGACAACCAGCTGATCCGCCAGACCCAGGCCGAGCTGATCGCGCAGAGCCGCGTGCTCGCGACGATCTATGCGCAGGAGGTCACGGCGCGGCTCGACAGCGGCCTGACGCTCGGCGCCGAGGTGCCGCCCAACGTGCTGCCTGACCCCGGCGACCAGGTCACCCCGATCCGTCCCGCGCTCGACCTCACCGCCAACGATCTCTTGCGGCGGCGGCCGGATGCGCAAGCCGCTCCGCAGCCGGCGCAGCCAGCCTATGTCGAGATTGGCGCAAGGCTGACGCCGATCATCCGCGAGACCCAGAAGGTGACGCTGGCGGGCTTTCGCATCCTCGATCCGCAGGGCGTGGTGATCGCCGGGCGCTACGAGGTCGGGCAGTCGCTCGCCCATATCGAGGAGGTCGCGGACGCGCTGCACGGGCAGTACCGCGCCACCCTGCGCAACCGCGTCCCGGATCGGCCGCCGCCGCCGATCTATTCGTTCAGCCGCGGCCTCGGCGTGCATGTGTTCTCGGCGATGCCCGTCATCGTCAACAACCGCGTTGCCGGGGTGATCTACACCACGCGGACGCCGAGCAACATCTTTGACCATCTCTACCAGGAGCGGGCCAAGTTCGTGCTGGCGGGGTTTGCCGTGATTCTCGGCACCATCGCGATCGGCCTCGTATTCTCGCGCACCATCACGCTGCCGATGCGCGAACTGATCGACCGCGCCGCGCGGATCGGCCGCGGCGATCGCGAGGCGTTCAGGCCGCTCCGGCATTACGGCACGCGCGAGTTCGCCCAGCTCTCGCACAGTTTTCTCGGCATGGCCGAGCAGCTGGCGCGGCGCTCGGACTATATCGCGACGTTCTCGGCCCACCTCACCCACGAGCTGAAATCGCCGCTGACCTCAATCAAGGGCGCGGCCGAGCTGCTGCAGGATTCGTTTCAAGGAAAGCCGGAAGGCCTGACGCCCGCCGAGCAGAAGACGTTCATCGCCAACATCCTGTCGGACACGCAGCGGCTCGAGGCGATGGCACAGCGGCTGCGCGAGCTCGCCCGCGCCGAGAGCCTGCCGCAGAACGAACGCACCGAGCTTGCGCCCGTGATCGCCGACCTCCGGAGCCGGTTTCCGGCCAGCTCAATCGAGGCCAGCGGCCGCCTCGACCGGACGATCGGCATGTCCGGCGAAAAGGCGCTGATCGTGCTGTCGCATCTCGCCGACAACGCGATGCGGCACAGGGCGAGGACCATCAGGCTGGAGGCGGTGGACGAGCGGACGACCCTGCTTGTGACGGTCAGCAATGACGGCGAGCCGATTTCGGCGCCGAACCGCGACAGGATCTTTGATGCGTTCTTCACGACCCGCCGCGACCAGGGTGGCACCGGGATGGGGCTGGCGATCGCGCGCGCGGTGATGGCGAGCCATGGCGGCTCGATCAAGCTGAAGCCGACCGACGAGGGCGCGGCCTTCGAGCTCCAGTTTCCGATCGCCTAGATCGCGAACACCCAGGCGGCGACGATGGTGCCGATGGTGACCAGACCGGCGATGGTCCAGCCGGCGGCATATTCCAGCTCAGGATGACCAGTCGCCCGCATGATCTCTGCCGGATCGGCGGTATGCTTCTCTGCCATGACAGCCTCGCACGTTTTTTTCCGTGTCCTATGTAAGTCGCTTCAGCCGCCAATAGGTTCCATCACGGAAATGCGAGCAATGACGCAGCTTGGTCTATTCGCCGCCCCGCAAGCGGGCCCTGCCGGGCTTCGCTATACCGATGACTTCGTCGAGGCCGCCGTCGAGCAGGACT
Source organism: Bradyrhizobium sp. LA2.1 (assembly GCF_040547725.1). Taxonomy (NCBI): domain Bacteria; kingdom Pseudomonadati; phylum Pseudomonadota; class Alphaproteobacteria; order Hyphomicrobiales; family Nitrobacteraceae; genus Bradyrhizobium; species Bradyrhizobium sp. LA2.1. Next base: position 46,629 of record NZ_JBEPQI010000039.1, on the reverse strand, counting down.
TGATCGGCCGCATCGCAGCATTGCCGCTCCAGCGCTTCCAGTTCGGCGCCTTCGAGGGCAACCGCCGGGTGGCCTCGTTCGGCTATCGCTATGACTATTCGCTGCAACGGCTGGCCGAGGCGGAGCCGATCCCGGACTGGGTCCTGCCCGTCGCGCGGCAGGTCGAGGCCTGGGCGGGCCTCGCTGGCGGCAGCGTCCGGCAGGTGCTCTGCACCGAATATGACACCGGCGTCGGCATCGGCTGGCACCGCGACAAGCCGCATTTCAAGGAGATCCTCGGCCTGTCGCTGGGCTCGCCGTGCAAATTCCGCTTCCGCCGCCGCAGCGGCGACAAATGGGAGCGCCACGCGCTCGAAGCCCTGCCGCGCTCGCTCTACCTGATGGACGGCGAGGCGCGCTCGCAATGGGAGCACAGCATCCCGCCGGTCGAGGCACGCCGCTATTCCATCACCTTCCGGACGATGCAGCGGACGTAGCGGCCGGTCCAAAACTAAAACTGCGAAAACAACCCCATGCACAGTAGAACGCGCGGCCGGCATGCGGCCGCGGTCGCGCGCCGCAACCGTCTGACACGTCGGACCAAAACAGCCGCACCGCGCAATCGCCGCGCGGTTCGCGGATTTTCCCTTCAATTGCCGGCCAGGGGCAAGATTTCGGGCGGAAGAGAAGCCGCCACTCGACTCTCCGCAAGATTGTAAGTTAATCTCGCTTCTATCGGCCGGTCTATTTTCAACCGATGTTGCAGCATTTCAGGGCGCGGCACGGCGCCGTCCCGGCAGAAGACATTTTTTCAAGGGAAGCTCGCGATGCGTTCGCTGTTTGCGCGGCTGCACCGGCGTTACGGGCCCAGGATTTCAGGGGCGGAGCGCCAGCGGCGGGTCAAGGACAAGCTCGCCCTTCAACCCACCCCACCCACGATCCGCTCACCCACCGCGCTCCGCGCGCTGGCGGTGCGACGCCCGAAAGTCGCGATCATCGGCGGCGGCTTCGCCGGCCTGATGGCGGCCTCCGAGCTCGTCGCCCATTGCGAGGTGACGCTGTTCGAGGCCCGCGACCGCTTCGGCGGCCGGGTTCTCAGCAAGAAGAAGCCGAGCGGGATCGTCGAGGCCGGCGGCGAGCTGATCGGCTACAACCATCCGCTCTGGCTGAAATATGCCAAGCGGTTCGAGCTCGGCCTCTCCGTCATCACCTCGGACACCAATTTCGACGCGCTCGAGCTCGACATGCCGGTGTTTCTCGACGGCCACAAGCTCTCCGACGGCCAGATGAAGCTGGTCTATCACGAGATGGACGATGCTTTCGGCAAGCTCAGTCGGTGGGCCGGCAGGGTCAAGCCTGACAAGCCCTGGCGCGCCAAGGGCGCAAGGAAACTCGACGCCAGGACGATTGCGGAGTGGATCGCCAGCCTCGACTGCTCGAAGCTCACCAAGCACGCCATGGACGAGCAGTTCTCCAACGACGCCGGCCAGCCGACCACCAAGCAGAGCCTTCTTGCTAATCTGGCCGTCGTCGCGGGCGGACGGATGAAGGACCAGATCGACGCCTTCTTCACCCAGACCGAGACTTTGCGCTGCTCGGAAGGCAATCAGGAGCTCGCCATTCGTCTCGCGCAGGACATCGAGGACAAGGGCGCCAGCACCCACCTGTCGACGCCGGTGCGCGCCATCCGCATCGACAGCGAAGGCGTGACCCTGGAATTCAGCCACTCCGGCAACGGAACGGCACGCGCGTCCTTCGCCGCCGATTATGCCGTGCTCGCGATACCCCCGAGCCTGTGGCCGGACTCACCCAACGCCAAGATCACGATCACGCCCCACCTGCCGCACGACTACTACGTCACGATGGGGACGGCAGTGAAATATCTCAGCCCGCTCAAGAAGCGCTTCTGGATTGGCGAGGGCCTCGCCCCAACGGCCATCTCGAACCAGTTCGGTGTCACCTGGGAAGGGACGGACAACCAGATCGCCCCGCCGGAGCATCCGGTCGAGCTCAGCCTGTTCGCCGGCGCCGACGTCGCGGCGGAAGCTCTCAAGCACTACCGGCCCGGTGACCAGACGCAGGTCGACGCGTTCTATGCGCAGCAGATCGGCAGCGTCTACAAGGGTTATGTCGCGCATCTGGCCGATCAGCCGGAGTTCATGGCCTGGCCGCGCGACGAATGGACCGCCGCCGGCTACTCCTGTCCCGCCCCCGGCGAGGTGTGCCTCGCCGGGCCGCTGCTGGCCAAGGGCTTCGAGGACCGCCTGTTCTTTGCCGGCGAGCACACCTGCTTTGCCTATTTCGGTTACATGGAAGGCGCTCTCCAGTCCGGCCAGACGGCGGCGGCTGCGATCATCAAGGCCATCGACAAGCAGCCTGAAGCGCAAGGCTCTGCCCGGACTAGCAATTCTGTCATAGGTTCGGGGCGCCTTGCGGCGGCGAAGCCGTGACCGGAGAGGAAGCGACGCGAATGACATTCACGACAAGGGCCCAATCCAGGATTTGGGCCCGCATCGTCGCCGCGCTCGCTTTTGCCGGCGCGCTCAACGCCGCCGGAGCCTCGGGGGCAACGCCTGCGAAAGTCTCGGGCTCGACGGCGCTGGCGCTCGCGGGCGTGATCGCGCCGCTGTCGCCGGACCTGACCGGCGCCGAGAGGAAGGCGGTGGCGATGCTGTTCGCCGCCAATGCCGAGATTCCCTACAAGAAGCCGATCGTGGTGACCGTGGACAGAATCGTCTGCCGCACCGGCAATGTCGACATCACGCTACGCAATTGCGAGCTGACCTTCGGCAAGAAGAGCAGGACCGTGAACGGATCGACGGCCAATGAAATTTTCGCGACAGAAGCGCTCGCCGGCATTCCGCCCGATGGTGCTGCGGGATCGAACTTCGAGAGCCTGAGCAAGCTGAGCTGCACGATCGACCCCAATGCCATCCGCCGCAAGGACGGGAGCGGAGCCGACTGCACCTTCCAGCCGGGGAATTGAACCGCGCATGGGCAAGAACATGGGCAAGAAACCGGGTGCCGTGAAATCGCCTCAAGACCAACTAACTAATAAGGCGAATTGAAAAGACGGGCCAAACGCGCGAACCCATATCGGGCACGCAGGGCCGGCACCAACATACCAACATGAAGAATTATCTCGCTTTCTTTCTCATCCTGGGCATGACGGCAGCCTCGGCACACGGCCCATTGCCGGCGCGGCTCACGGGGCCGTCCAATCTCGTCCGGGTGGGCCTCACCGACAACGACACGACCGCCGGTGGCACCGCGCGGCTGTGCGAGCAGATCTCCTTCTCGCGCGGGCTGCGCTACGGCGACAGCGAGGCCAATGTGCTCGACGTCGCCACCAGCAGCGAGACCAAGGCGGATACGCCCCGGCCCGTGCTGCTGTTCGTGGGGGGCGACACCTTTACCGGCGATCGCGGCGCGCCGGACCTGTCCCGCGAGGTCCAGGACCAGGCGATGTGCTTTGCCGCGCGCAACGGCATGATCGGCGTGCGCGTCAACTATCGCTTTGCGCCTGCGGCGACCTGGCCGATGGGTGCAACCGACGTCGCGGCGGCGCTATCCTGGGTCCACGGCAATATCGACCTGTTCAATGGCGATGCCCGCGAGATCGTCGCGGTCGGCTACGGCGCCGGCGCCTTCCATGTCGCCACCTTGCTGGCGCATCCCGAATTCCAGACCGACCGCGCCGATGTCGCGGCCGTCGTGCTGGTGTCCGGGATCTATCGCGCGGGCAAGGACGCGAGCGACAGCGAGAAGGCCTATCTCGGCACCGACCCCACCCAATATGACAAGCGGTCGGTCTTCCCCGGCATCCTCAACGTCGATGCGCCGATCGTGCTGGCCTGGGCCGCGAACGATCCGGCGAGCCTCGTGGCGCAGGGCGAGACCTTGAAGAAGACGCTGTGCGGCGCCGGCCACTGCCCGCGCAGCACGCTGCTGCGCAGCCGCGACGGCATCGCCGCCGCCTTCGGCCTCGACGGCTCCGGCGACAGCCTCGCCGAACCGACGCTGCTGCTGGTGCATCAGCTCGAGGCGCGGGAGCTGCCGTAGCGGCGCGTTGCGGGCGGCGCGACGACTTTCACCTTTTGCTGGGCCACCCCTCTCCCCCGCCCTCCCCCGCAAGGGGGGAGGGAGCGCAGCGGAGCACGTGGCCACGCTGTGCCCTCATCGCCGACGCGCCAATGAATGGAGTCACTCGCCAAACGAAAGATGCGTTCCCTCCCCCCTTGCGGGGGAGGGTTAGGGAGAGGGGTGCCACACGGCACGCTCTGTCGATTGATGGCCCGTCAACACGGCTGTCGTTTCGTTCGCGATGCGTCGCCTTGAAGCGGGCGATCAAGCCACAGCTTTGACAAACGCTTGACGTAGATCAAGCGGACTTGGTGCGGATTGAGCCGACCTCTTGGAGGGGCCAATATCAAGGTATCGAGCATGCGCGTCATCGGCAGGATGCTGTTCGTTTCGATGATCGCTATCGCGTCGCTTGGCGCGATGTCCCAGCAACACGCCGAACAACCCGCGAGCGGCGATGAAATCCGCATCGGCAACGTGATGCCGTATTCGGGACCGCTCTCGGAATTCGGCGCCATCGGCCAGGCGGAAGCCGCCTATTTCGACATGGTCAACGCGCGCGGCGGCATCAACGGCCGCAAGATCCGCTTCATCACGCGCGACGACAATTCCGATCCGGCCACCGCGCTGGAGCTGACGCGCAACCTGGTCGAAAAGGACGACGTGCACCTGATGTTCGGCTCGTTCGGCACGCCCGGCAATATCGCCACGCGCTGGTACCTGAACGAGAAGAGAATCCCGCAGCTGTTCGTCGCATCCGGCGACGAGGAGCTGAGCCAGGCCAAGGCGTTTCCCTGGACCATGGGCTGGCAGCCGTCGTTCCGGTCGGAGGGGCGCATCTATGCCAACTACATCCAGGCCTATTACCCCAAGAAGAAGATCGTGGTGCTCTGGCAGAACGACCAGTTCGGACGCATGCTCTACAGGGGCATCCAGGAAGGTCTTGGCGACCTGAACCGCCTTGTCCTCGTCGACATCGCCTTCGACATTGCCGATGAGCATCTCGAAGGGCATGTCTCGATCCTCAAGCGCGCCGGCGCGGACATCTTCGTCTTTCTCGGCGTGCCGTCGACGGCGTCCAAGGTGATCAAGCTGGCGGCGTCACTCAAATGGCGCCCGGTCATCATCGTCAACGACGCCTCCGCCTCGATCGCCAACGCGATGGCGCCCGCGGGCCTGGAGAATTCGTCCGGCGTGATCTCGGCGGCCTTCCTGAAGGATCCGAGCGACCCCGCATGGAAGAACGACCCCGCCATGAAGGACTGGTTCGCCTTCATGGACAAGTACCATCACGTCGAAAGCACCAACAACAGCGCCGCGGTCTACGGCTACGGCGCAGCCGAGGCGCTGACGCAGGTGCTGAAGCAATGCGGCGACGACCTGTCGCGCGAGAACATCATGCGTCAGGCGGCTTCGCTGAGGGATCAGCAGCCCTCCGTTGCCTTGCCCAACATCAGGATGAGCACCTCGCCGAACAGCTACCTGCCGATCAAGCAGATGCGGCTTGTCCAGTTCGACGGCCGTTCCTGGCAACCTTTTGGCGACGTGATCGAGACCGCGTTCACGGAGGGGGCGGCGCGGTGAGTCTCGCGTCGACGCTGGTTGGTGCAGCGCGGCGTTCAGGCACGCACCTTTTGCTGGGCCACCCCTCTCCCCCGCCCTCCCCCGCAAGGGGGGAGGGAGCGCAGTGTGCCGCGCGGCGAAGGCTGGGCTCACAAGCTCAATGAGTTCACAGGACCAAAGCCAATTGTCGTCCCTTAACGTAGCCACACGCGCAAATGCGTTCCCTCCCCCCTTGCGGGGGAGGGCTAGGGAGAGGGGTGCCACACGGCACACTCTCTCAATGGGAAACGACGCACGCGCACCCTCACGCCGGCTTGAGCGCGGCCAGCGCGTTTTCCAGGAGCGAGCGGACGCGTGCTGCATCGCCTGACTTCACCACGGCAGGGTCGAGATACAGCTCGAGGCCGGGCGCGCGCTCGGTGATGACACCGCTCTTCTCCGCCGCCGCGTCGTTGAGCGCGTCGACCGAATAGGGAATGATTTCGCGGCTGATGCCCTTCATCGTGATCGCGGGCAGCGCGTGGGCACGGACGATGTCGCTGACCAGCGCAAAGGTCTCGTAGCTCAGCACGATTCCGCCGGGCTCGGCGATCGACTGCAGACGCGCGGCGAGGTTCGCTTCGGCACCGATGATGGTGTAGTCCATGCGGTCGCTGCTGCCGAAATTGCCGACATTGCAATAGCCGGAATTGATGCCCATGCGCGAGCGGAACGGCTGCTCGATGCCGGAGGCGCGCCACTTCGCATTGAGCTCGGCAAGACGCTGCTGCATGCGCCAGGCCATCTGGAGGCAGGCCTCAGCGTCCGCACGGTCGCCCCTGGTCTCGGGGTCGCCGAAGAAGATCAGCATGGCATCGCCGATGAACTTGTCGATGGTGCCGCCATATTCATGGGCGATCGCCGACATCTCGGTGAAATATTCGTTGAGGAGCTGGGTCAACAATTCCGGCTGAAGCCGCTCCGCGGTCGCCGTGAAATTCTGGATATCGGAGAAGAAGATCGTGAGCTTCTTGCGCTCGGTGTGGATGGTGACGTCCTTCTGGCCGCTGAAGATGCTCTTGTAGACCTGGGGCGGGATGTAGCGCGAGATCTTCATCGACAACGAAGCCAGGAAATCGTTGGCGGATTCGAGCTCCTTGTTCATGCCCTTGATGCGGCCGGCCTGGCGGCGCTGAAGCGAGAGGAACGACAGGCCGCAGCCCGCGGCGATCAGGAAATAGGCCAGCAGGAACTTGAACGAGAAGATGTTGGCGGCGATCGGCTGCGCGATGATCACCTCCTGGATGCCTCTGATGTCACCGACCTTCCAGTCCTTCTTCGGGCTCTCGGGGTGGCTGTTGTGGCAGCTGACGCAGGCCGGGCCCATCGTGACGGGCGCGACCAGGCGGACCTTGTCAGAGAACAGCGAGGTCTCGGTCTCGACGATCTTCTGCTCGGGGTCCTTGCGAAGCGCGTCGAGCGCGTCCTTCTCGAACTTGTCGAGCTGGTGCGCGGCGCGGTTCTGGAACGGGAAATCCGAGACGAAGCGGTAGGCGATGTTCTCCTGCTGCGCGCCGATCACCCGTCCGAGCTCCAGCGACAGCGTCGCCGGGATCGGGATCGCACCGGGGACGGATTCGTAGTTGTGCACGACCCTGGTGGTGCCATTCGGATTGGCCAGGATGCGGCCGACCACGTTGGACGCATAGTAGCTGCGCACGCTCGTGATCACCGAGTTGAGGTCGGCGGCCTGCCGGCGCAGCGCGGTCTTGCTGAGGTCGGTCAGGTCCAGCCACACCGCGACCGGCAAAGCGAGCAGGAGCAAGGCGATCACGGCCCCCGTGAGGATGCCGCTCTTGCGCTGTTCTTCGGAGATCTCTTGTTTCACCCTGTGGCTCCGTCGTGTGCGATCTTGTCGCAAATCCCTGGAATTCGCGGCAAGAGCTTGCGGCGGCACAGAGCCCGCAAATGCGAGGCCGCGCAACCCCATTTCATGGTGGGTCGCAGCAAATGGCTTTTCGTTTCATGGCGATTGTTTAAGATCGGCATGAACCTGCATTCACTCCGCCGGGAGATCCTCCATATGACCGAGACCATCCGCATCAGGCGCTTCAATGCGCGCCCCGTGATCGTGCCGATGAATTTGCCGCTCAAGACCTCGACCGGCGCGGTCGCAAAGGCGCCGCTGGTGCTGATCGACTGCGAGACCGACCAGGGCGCGGTGGGGCATGCCTATCTGTTCTCGATCACGCCGTCGGCCTTGAAGCCGCTGACGGCGATGGTCACGGAAATGTCGGAGCTCGTCGCCGGCGACGAGCTGCTGCCGTTCGAGATCGAGCGCAAGCTGACCCAGCGCTTCACCCTGCTCGGCCTCGCCGGCCTGCAGCGGCTGGCGCAATCCGGCATCGACATGGCGGCATGGGATGCGCTGGCACGCAGCAAGGGCCTGCCACTCGCGCGCCTGCTCGGCGGCGCGCCGAAGCCAGTCAGGGCCTACAATTCGAAGGGGCTCGGCATCATGCCGGCGGGCGCCGCGGTGGACGAAGCCCACAAGCTGCTGGCCGAAGGTTTTCACGCCGCAAAGATCCGCGTCGGCCGGCCCGATGCGCGGGAGGATCTCGCCGTGGTGCGCGCGGTGCGCAAGGCCGTCGGCGATCAGGTCACGCTGATGTGCGACTACAACCAAGCCCTGACGGTCACCGAAGCCATCCGCCGCGGCGAGATGCTCGACGACGAGGGGCTGACCTGGATCGAGGAGCCGATCCGCCATGACGATTATGAGGGCAATGCTCGCATCGCGGATGCGCTGCGCACGCCGGTCCAGATCGGCGAGAATTTTGACAGTGCCTTCTCGATGCAGGCGGCGCTGTCCGCGGAGGCCTGCGACTACGTGATGCCGGATGTCCAGCGCATCGGCGGCGTCACCGGCTGGCTCCGCGGCGCCGCGCTCGCGCAGGCCGCCGGCATCGAGATGTCGACGCACCTGTTCTCGGAAGTGAGCGCGCACCTGCTCTGCGTGACGCCGACCGCGCACTGGCTGGAATATGTCGACTGGGCCGACGCGGTGCTGGCGACACGGCTGAAGATCAAGGACGGCTTTGCCCTGCCGGGCGAGGAGCCGGGCAACGGGATCGCGTGGGACGAGGCGGCGGTGAAGAAATATCTCGTCTGATAAGATCGCTTCTTACGACCGAACAGCGGCAATCATACTCAGCTCGACGGGAGCGCCCCGCGGCAACTCGGCGACGCCGACAGACGTGCGCGTGTGACGACCGCGATCGCCCAAACGCTCGATCAGCCGGTCGGAGGCCCCATTCATGACTTGCGACTGCTGGGTAAATCCGGGCGCTGAAGCAATGTATCCAACGAGCTGCAGGACCTGGACGATTCTGTCCTCTCCGCCTGTTGCGTGGTTGATGGCCGAAATGCAGAGATCGGCGCAGAGAGCAGCGGCCTCCTGCGCGGCCGCGATATCGACATTTGCGCCGACCTTGCCCGCATACAGCAGGTCCTCACCGCGACGCGGCAGCTGACCACTGACATACGCAATTCCACCATGGATGATCACCGGCAAATAGTTGCCGCCGGGCTTGTTCACGCTGTTCATCTCGAAAACCTGCCTTCTCGTCACGTCCGGCGAAGCGACACGTTTCGCCGAACGCCGCAAATTGTATCTCACCAGGCTCGTCGCCCTAATGGAGGACCGGACAATGGCAGGCGGCGAGTCACGGATCAAGGCTGCGAAGCATTTGCATGCCGAAGGCAGTGCGGATCCAGCCCGACAAGGCCTCGCCACCGCGCATTGCGCAGCGGCGGCGGGCACGATAACGATGCCCCCATGTCCACATGGCGGCCCCACCCTCATATCCGCGTCGTCGCGCTCGGCCTGCACTGGCGGGACGGGCGCCTGCTGGCGGCCGAGGTGCGCGACGATGCGGGGCGGATCAAGGGCGTGCGCCCGCTCGGCGGCGAGATCGAGTTCGGCGAGAGCTGGCGGACTGCGCTGGCGCGGGAATTTTGCGAAGAGCTTGGCGTGGACATCACCATCACGGGCGAGCCGCTGGTGATGGAGAACATTTTTATGCACGAGGGATCGACCGGGCATGAGGTGATGTTCATCGCGGAGGTCGCGCTTCCAGACGGCGCGTTCAGCGGCCAGGACCGCGTCGACTTCCGCGAGGATAACGGCGAAGAGATCGTCGCACGCTGGTTCGATCTTGCGGAGCTCGACGTCGAGGGTGGGCCGAGCCTTTATCCGAACGGGTTGAAGGATGTGCTGCTCCGACGGAAGCGCCAGTCCGCCTGACGGGCGCCTGACTACCAAACCTCCGCACCGGGGATCTTCTTGCGCACCGCGATGCGCTGGATCCAGATGCAGCGACGGACGGACCTGTTGGAGCGGCCGACGGCGGATATCCCCTCGCCGGCCTGAAGCAGCGGCGCGATGTTCGCGCGCAGCGCCCAGCAGCGCTGGAGCTCGGCCTGCCAGTCGATCACCGCTGCATCCGCGCATGACGCCATCAGCGCCAGCACAGCCATTGCAAGACAGGTCGCCCGCATCGTTCGCATTCCTTTCACTGTGATCCCCCCGCGTCGCGCCGGTAGCGGAAGTCGCAATGGCTCGCGCGCCTTGCATGATGGTCTGCGCCCGCGTCAGCTTGACGTCGGGGCCGGACCCTTCCGCAGTCGCGAAGTCGGAAGTGCAGACAAAGGAGAAAAGCCGAGCTCCGGCTCGCCCAGCTGTGGCGGCCCCAACAAGGCTGAGCCAACGCAGACGTGATTCAGCGGTTACCGCGGATCGCCAGATCCTGAAGAGCCGACGGCGCAGTCAGTGATATTATCCCCATCATACCAAATGCTGCGCGGGCTTCCCTAAGAACCAGCCAACGTCAAGGAGAACTCGAGTGCCGTTGTGGAAAGTCTATCACCCCGTCGGGGCCTACTCGGCTCATGACAAGAAGGAATTCGCAGAGAAGGTCACCGCAATGTATGCGAGGATTCCCATCCCGAAATTCTACGCCGTGATGATCTTCGAGGAAGTCGCCGCAGGTTCGGTCTATGTCGGCGGAGCTTCGCACGAGAAATTCGTCCGCTTCAAGATCGACCACATGGCGAGGACAATGCCCGGCCCCGTCATCAGGGAATGGTAGGTGAAAGCAGTCGACAAGTTGATCGCGCCCTACGTCAAGGACCGGGGATACGACTGGGAGGTCACCATCGACGAGCTACCGGCCGACCTTTGGTCGATTCAGGGGCAAATTCCGCCGCCATTCGAATCCCACGCCGAAAAAAGATGGGTCAAGGAGAACCGGCCGAGTTCGTATGACCTCCAGGAAAAGCTGCCGGTCGGAGCCCTGTTCAAGCCGGGCGTGTCCGCCGGCTGAGGCGACGCCCGCAGGACTGTCGATCGACGCAAGACGCCGCTCCGCAGGGCGGACCGAGCCTCTATCCGACAGGACTGAAGGACCTGCTGCTCCGGCAGAAGAGCCAGTCCACCTGACGGGCGCCTGCTACCACGCCTCCGCGCCGGGGATTTTCCTGCGCACCGCCATGCGCTGGATCCAGATGCAGCGACGGACGGATCTGTTGGAGCGGCCGACGGCGGATATTCCCTCGCCGGCCTGAAGCAGCGGCGCCACGTTCTGCCGCAGCACGCGGCAGCGCTGGAGCTCGGCCTGCCAGTCGATGATCGCCGCATCGGCGCGTGATGCCATCAGCGCCAGCGCAGCCATGGCAAGGCAGCTTGCCCGCATCATTTGCGTCCCCTTCACCGTGATCCCCCGGCGTCGCGCCGGTAGCGAAAATCGCAATGGCTGGCGCCTTGCATGATCGTCTGCGTGCGCGTGAGCCTGACGTCGGGACCAAACCCTTCCGCGGTCGCGAAATCGGCAGTGCAGACCAGGAGGAAGCCGAGCTCCGGTTCGCCCAGTGCCTTGTAGAACTCGGCATAGGCGCATCGCGTCACGTCGAACGCGAAGGTGTCCGCCGTCTGCTCGACGACGTCATAGGCGAGCGCGTCGTCGCGGGCATAGGTCTTGAACGCCGACGAGACGGCCTTGCCAAGATCGGTCTTGTTCTCGGTCACGTTCTTCGTTTTCCAGAACTCCTCGCCGAAGCCGCGATAGAGATCGCCGAGTGCCTTGCGCACCAGTGCGTTGGCGCGCGCCTCGCCGAGCTCGGCCTGCAATGCCTTGACCAGCGGCACCAGCACCTGCGCCTGGATTTTTGCTTGCTCGATGACGGAAACGCTCATGGGCAGCCTCGCTCGTCCGCTGCTGCGACTCTTTGGCCCTGTGACCTGGCACACATTTGCGACCATCTTAAGGTTGTATGATGGTCCAGCATAACCGAAGCCGGCCAGGCGCCCGACATCCATTTTGATGATCTCATTTTCGAGCACGGAGAAGGAAGCAATGCTTCGCTCAGTTCGCAGGGCTCGCCGATTTCCCGACCGCACATTTGCCCGAACCGCAAGTTGAAAATCACGATCGATTCACGCAGATCCGTTCAGTATCCGGCCCAGCCGACAACGTAGGGCCGATCGATGTTCGTAGTCGGCACGCGCGCATGAGCACGCGTGAACGATGTTGTCATGCCGAGCATCGGGCAGATCACGAGACGCGATCGGGATCACGAGGCGCAATAGCGCAGGACTCACCTGCCCGGACAGCCGGCCCGGGGAAATGCCGGCATCGACAGTTGCAGCATCGCGAGGGATCACCATGGACGAGCCCAAACCACTCACCAGTGCATTCACCAAGACCGCGAATTTCTCCATCCACGAGGTCGACGAGGTGTTCAGGGACGCCGCGCAGCCCGCCGCGGGGGCCGCCGCCCGAGCTGCGCATCCGCCGGTCACCTTGCCGCCCATCCTCGGTCCGCTGTCGGCCTTCACGGGCACCTTCACAGGACAGGGGTTCAATACGATCTTCCGGCCCGACAGCAAGATCACGCCGACGCCGATGCCGGGGCCGATCAACACCACCGACCCCGACGACAACGTGCTGGAGCTGAATCTCACCGACGAGACGATGTCGTTCTCGAACAATCTCGGCTCGATTCCCAATCGCGGCTCGCTGCAGCAGGCAGATGCATTCCTCAACGGCGTGCCGTACCTCCAGACCATCAACGACATCACCACGGGAACGCCCGTGGGCATTCACTTCGAACCCGGCATCTGGCTGGCGGTGCCCGCCACCACCAATCCGCACGAGCCGTTCACCGTCGCGCGCATGGCGTCGATCCCGCACGGCACGACGATCACTGCGCAAGGCACCGCGCTGCCTCCGGTCGCCGGTAAGCCAACCATCGCGGCCATCGACATCACACCGTTCATCGGCGGCAATCCGGGCAACAAGATCACATTCCAGAACCAGACCGCGACCAACAAGACGACTCGCAGGCTACCTCAGGATCTGACCGCACTGATGGCTTCCGGCAAGCTCACCCAGGCGATGATCACCGACCCGAACACGGTGCTGCGCGATCAGATCGCGCATCAGACCATCACGCAGACCATCGTCATCGAGACATCCACGAAGCCCGGCACGCCGCTGTCCGGCGGACCCTTGCCGGCCATCCCCTCGCCCGGCCCGCATCCGCAGGCGCCGAGCTTCGCCGGCGGCACCGCGAACATCGCGTTCCTTCAGGGCTTGCCCGTTCCGACGCCGGGCGGCAATGGCTCGAACGCCAACGCCTTCCAGATGGACGCGGTGTTCTGGATCGAGACGGTGGTTTACGACATCGACGTGCCGGCCCTGCCGCCGGGAACGCCGCCGGTGATCCTGCAACCGCGCCAGAGGAGCAACGTGCCGCTGGTTCCGAGCTTCGTCGCCGCGATCCCGTTCGTGCCCAACAAGGGATTCAAGGGTGGTCATGTCAGGGTGGCGACGACGCAGATCCAGTATTCACAGAAGGTCATGCTGGATTTCGCCGGCCTGACCTGGCCGCACGTCTCGGTCGCATCGCTCGTGCCGGCCGCACCCGTGCCGATCCCGGATCATCTGTTGCCGCTGACGTGAGGCGAATGGCGGGGTGACGACGATGCGCCACGTCCGCGGTATCGGACGTGGCGTGAACCAACGCATCCGTGATGCAACGGTGACCGCCGCTCGCGCGATCCTGAAAAGCCGGCGAGACGATCAATGGTATGATCATTGTCATCCAAAAGAGAGATGATCATGCCCCCTTCCAAGATGTCCCGCGGCTCCATCAGGCTACGACGATTTGCACGGCGCGGTCATGTTGCGGCAATTGCCGCAACGCTGTTTCTCGCGGCGACCGCCTGGTCAGCCGGGCCGGCGCTGGCCGCGGCAGATGATGCCGAGGCGCGAACCATCTTCGAAAAATTCATTGCCGCGCAGAATGCGCACAACGCGGACGATGTGAAGGCCATGCTGTGGAATTCGCCCGGCACGCTGTTGTTTGCGAGAGGCATCGAAACCAGAGGCCGTGATGCGGTCGCGGACCGCTTCAAGGGCTACTACGAGGGCACCTGGCACCTCGAACCCGACATGTCGAAATTCCACGTCGCCGTGATCTCGAACGAGGCCATCCAGGTCCTCGTTCCCATCCTCTTCACGCGCGGCCTTCCCGGCAAGCCACCCCAACAGAATACGTTTCTGATCAGCCAGACCTACGTGCGGGATGCGAACGGCTGGTCCGTCGCCTCCGTCCTGCCGGTCGCGAACACGGAACTGAAATAGCCGCGATCGAGGATCGTCACGGCGTGGCTCGCTGCAACACCGGGGCAAATCCCGGATTGCGCTTCGCTCCATGCGGGCTACACGCGCGCTTCGCAATGGCAGATTGTTTGGGCTTGCCTGGCCGAAGCTCGCGGCGGGCAGCCCGCCTGCGCCCTTTGGGCTTCGGCGTGGCATCCTTCTCTCACTATCGCGAGCGAAGGATGGTGGGCGCGACAGGGATCGAACCTGTGACCCCTACCATGTCAAGGTAGTGCTCTCCCGCTGAGCTACGCGCCCTAGATGTCTCTAGATCGGGTCGGGTCCCTATAACGGCTCAGGGGAGCCGGTGCAAGGACCGAAGGGGGCCGATTTAGGCCGCCAGCATCTTGTTCACTTCGCTGACCAATTCGCGCAGATGCACGGGCTTGGACAGCACCTTGGCGTTCTTGGGGGCGTCCGAATCCGAGTTCAGGGCGACCGCGGCGAAGCCGGTGATGAACATGATCTTGATGTCGGGGTCGAGTTCCGAGGCCCGGCGGGCGAGCTCGATACCGTCCATCTCCGGCATCACGATGTCGGTCAGCAGCATCTCGAACGGCTCTTCCCGGAGCCGCTGATAGGCGGCCATGCCGTTGTCATGGGACGAGACCTGAAAACCAGCGTTTTCCAGCGCCTTGACCAGGAAACGGCGCATGTCGTTGTCGTCTTCGGCGAGCAGGATTTTGGGCATGGCAGGAAACGTCAAATCCCCAGAGGATATCAGCAGAGGTTACTAAGCCCGACAGAGGGTAAATTTGGGGTGAAAATCTTTACCCTGGGCTGGCTGCGCTGCCGGTCCCTTGTGAACCCGAATGCGGAACGAATCAATCGAGCCGCGCCGGCGCATCCCCGCTTCCCTGCCCACACGGTTAAGACATGTTCCAGCGCCAATCACATCTTTTCGCTTGGCAGAATGGTTGCGATTCCAGACAATGACGACACATAAGAGCCGCTCCACCGGCCGAATCAATTCGATCCGAGACCCGGATCCCGCGGCGCGAAGGGACGAAGCCTGAGAAGATGACCCGGTTTGACGGCGACGTGTCGCCCGCCTTCGAGATCGTGGAGCCCGCGCAATGGCGCGCGCCTGTCATCTTCAACTCGCCCCATTCCGGCTCGACCTATCCGGACGAATTCCTCAGCGCCTCCAGGATCGACCTGACGACGCTGCGGCGGTCCGAAGATTCCTTCATGGACGAGCTGATCGGCCATTTGAGCGAGCGCGGCTTTCCGACCGTGCGGGTCAACTTTCCCCGCTCCTATGTCGACGTCAATCGCGAGCCCTATGAGCTCGATCCCCGCATGTTCACCGGACGGCTGCCGAGCTTTGCCAATACCCGCTCGATGCGGGTCGCCGGCGGGTTAGGCACCATCCCGCGCGTGGTCGGCGACGGCCAGGAGATCTACCGCGAACGCATCCTGGTCGACGATGCGCTGGCGCGGATCGAGACGCTCTACAAGCCCTATCATCGCGCGCTGCGCCGGCTGATCAACAAGGTGCACCAGATGTTCGGCACCGTGGTGCTGGTCGATTGCCACTCGATGCCCTCGGTCGGCGTCAGCAGGGACGAGCCGCGGCGGCCCGACATCGTGATCGGCGACCGCTACGGCACGAGCTGCACACCGCTGCTTCCGGACAGGGTCGAGGAGACCATGGGCGGGCTCGGCTATTCGATCGGCCGCAACAAGCCCTATGCCGGCGGCTTCATCACCGAGCATTACGGCAACCCCGCAAGCGGCCTGCACGCGGTGCAGCTCGAGCTCAACCGCGCGATCTACATGGACGAGCGGCGGCGCGAGCGCAGTCCGCGCTTTGCGCAAGTGGCAAGCGACTTCGGCGTGCTCGCCGACGTGCTGGCGACGACGATCCCGTTCGGCGATCTCGGCCCGTTCCAGGCCGCGGCGGAATAGACGCGAGCCGTCGCCGCGCGATCGCGTCGCCGATCAAACATCAGATCAAGCTGCCAGCGTATCGTGCGCCGAATCTTCGCTTCGCGTTTTCGCGCGCTCGAAGTGAAGATCGAGGCTCAAAGAAAAAAGGGCCGCTTCTGATGAAGAAGCGGCCCAAGTCTAGGGAGGAAACGCCCAAGGAGGGCAGCGGTAACGCAGAGCGCTACCGCACCGCAACAATATGCGGCCGCGACGCACAAAGTGCAAGGGCTTTTGAGCCGTTTCCCATGCAATATGCACATGGCTCAATTGCTTATAGCGAAACCCAGATTCAGTTTCTTTGATAAGGAAATTCAATGGGTTGATAACCGTTTGCATACGAACGAGGCATACTCGGAACTAAGTTTTCAACTCTATGATCGATATTTGGCCAGCATATGACTGGGATGGGGCAGCCGGTTGCGGCATCCAAAATACCAGGGAGCAAACCAACTCAGCGCTGCACGCGAGAAGCGAATTGAGCTAGGCAGGAGCGAGCTTCACCCGACTTTCGTTTTGAGGATGCGCCGTGACGGTGATCGACTTCTCAGCCTTCATCGGACGGCTCGCCACCGCCTCCGGCGAAACCATCCTGCCGTTCTTCCGCACCTCGCTGTCGATCGACGACAAGAGCAAGACCAAGGATTTCGACCCCGTGACGGAGGCCGACCGCGCCGCGGAGGCGGTGATGCGCCGGCTGATCAAGGCGAGCTTCCCCCAGCACGGCATCGTCGGCGAGGAATTCGGCAATGAGCGCGAGGACGCCGATTATGTCTGGGTGCTCGACCCCATCGACGGCACGAAATCCTTCATCGGCGGCTTTCCGATCTGGGGCACGCTGATCGCGCTGCTGCACAAGGGCGCGCCGGTGTACGGCATGATGCACCAGCCCTTCATCGGCGAGCGCTTCTCCGGCGACAACGGCTCGGCCACCTATAAAGGCCCGTCCGGCGAGCGCCGGCTCCAAGTCCGCCGCTGCGCCTCGCTGTCGGAAGCAACGAGCTATACCACCAGCCCGCTGCTGATGAACGAACGAGACCGCGCCATCTTCAGCCGCATCGAACAGGGCGCGCGGCTGTCGCGCTATGGCGGTGACTGCTACTCCTATTGCATGCTGGCGGCTGGTCACGTCGATCTCGTGGTCGAGACCGAGCTGAAGCCTTACGACATCGCAGCCCTGATCCCGATCGTGACCGGCGCCGGCGGCGTCGTCACCACCTGGGAAGGCAAGCCGGCCCAGGGCGGCGGCCGCATCATCGCGGCCGGCGACGCTAGAGTTCACGAAGAAGCACTGAAACTGCTCAACGGATAAACGCCCCAAGGAGCGTGCATGAAAAGAGCCTGCATGAACAACTGGCCTAAGCTCCTCCTCGCATTCCTGCTCCTGTTTCCCGCCCTCGCCTCCGCGCAGAATTTCCCCGCAAAACCGATCAAGCTGATCGTGCCGTTCCCGGCCGGCGGGCCCAACGACATCATTGCCCGCGTGATCGGCCAGCGCATGTCGGAGCTGTCAGGGCAGCCGGTGCTGATCGACAACCGCGGCGGCCAGGGCGGCGTGCTCGGCACCGACGCGGTCTCCAAGGCCGCGCCCGACGGCTACACCATCGCCATCTCCTCAGCCGGCGCGCTCGCGATCAGCCCGAGCATGGAGCGGGTCGCCTACGACACCGCGAGCGACCTCACGCCGGTGACGCTGGTTGCGACCGTGCCGGAAATGCTGGTGGTTGCCACCAACGTGCCCGCAAAGGACATCGGCGAGCTGATCGCGCTCGCCAAGGCGCAGCCCGGAAAGCTCAATTTCGCCTCCTCCGGCCCCGGCAGCCTGCCGCACCTCGCCGGCGAATTGTTCAAGCTGACGGCCAAGATCGACATCGTCCACGTGCCCTATCGCGGCGCAGCTCCCGCGGTGAACGATCTCCTGGGGCAGCAGGTGCAGATGACCTTCCTGGATCTTCCGGTGCTGCTGCCGCAGGTCAAGGCCGGCGCGTTGAAGCCGATCGCGGTCGGCTCGGCGGAGCGCTCCGCGACCGCGCCCGACGTGCCGACCACCGCGGAAGCGGGCTTTGCCGATCTTCGCATCGAGAACTGGTACGGCATGGTGGCGCCGAAGGGCACGCCGAAAGAGATCGTCACCGCGCTGCATGGCCTGGCGACGAAGGCCATGGCGGATCCGGCCGTAAAGGAAAAGCTCGCCGCCCAAGGCGCGATGCTGATCGGCGACGAGCCGGAGCATTTTCGCAGCTTCATCGCGGACGAGACGAAGAAGTGGGCGAAGGTGATCAAGGACGCCGGCGTCGAGACGGCGAAGTAGCGCGCGGTAGGCGAACGGCCTCACAACGCGACAGGTGCGTTCCCTCCCCCCTTGCGGGGGAGGGCCAGGGAGAGGGGTCCACACGGGGACTCCATCGATCTCTCTTCTTCGCGACAGCGATACCTTTTCCTGGGCCACCCCTCTCCCCCGCCCTCCCCGCAAGGGGGAGGGAGCGCAGTTGTGCGCACAGCCGCAGCGCAGGCTCACATCAACAGGCCTCTTACACCGCCGCCGCCCGCAAATGCTCCACCAGCATCTTGGCCGGCCTTGGCAGCGCCTTGAAGCTGCGGGCGCAGATCACGAGCTTGCGGTTGGCGAAAGCATCGCGCAGGCGGACCATGGCCAGCGGCATCAGCTTGGCGCAGCGGCGGGCGGCGGATATCGGCACCAGGGCGATGCCGACGTCAGCGGCGACCATCTGACAGATCGCGTCGAAGTCGCGCAGACGCGCACGGTAATGCGGACGCATGCCGAGCCGGGCGGCGTGCTTCGAAATGTGCATCTGGAGCGCAGTGGCGCTGGTCAGCCCGACGAACTCGCAATCCCCCGTCTCCTGAAAATCGATCTGGCGACGGCCGGCGAACGGGCCGCGCCTGGACGTCACCAGCGTCAGGTGGTCCTCGCTGAAGACGAAGCGCTCGATATGATCGGGCAGCGCGTGCTCGGCGGCAAAGCCGAGATCGGCGGCACCGGCGGTGATCGCTGCCGCGATATCGGTGCTCTCGCGCTCCTCGATGTCGATGGCGACGTCGCGATGCTCGCGCAGGAAGCCCGCCAGCGCCTTCGGCAGATGCTCCGACAGCCCCGAGGTGTTGACGAGAAAATGCACGCTCGCGCGCACGCCGCTGGCAAAGCCGGCGAGATCGCCGCGCATGGCGTCGACCTGGTGCATCACGACCCGTGCATGATCGAGCAGGCTCTCGCCCGCCGCAGTCAGCTCGACACCGCGCCGCCCGCGCTTGAGCAGCGCGACGCCGAGCGCGTCCTCGAGCCCTTTTATGCGCGCGCTGGCAGAGGCCAAGGCGAGATTCGATCGCTCCGCGCCGCGCGTGATGCTGCGCTGGTCGGCTACCGCGATGAAGAGCTGGAGGTCGACGAGGTCGAAGCGCATGGCTGGATTCTCCTCAGCCTCCGCCGGGAACGAAGGCTGTCTCCGTAACCTCCAGATTGTGCCCGCGCGCGGCTTCGGTCAATGTGCAAGATATGATTGACCCGCTCCTCATCCTCATCGCCGCCGTCTTCCTGATCGCCGGATTCGTCAAGGGCGTGGTCGGGCTCGGCCTGCCGACCGTGTCCATGGGCCTGCTCGCGGTGAACATGGCGCCGAGCCGCGCGATCGCCATCGTGATCGTGCCCGCCATCGTCACCAATATCTGGCAGACCTTCGCCGGCCCCTATCTGCGCGACATCCTGAGGCGGCTGTGGCCGCTGATGATCGGCACCGTGATCGGATGCTGGCTCAATGCCGGCGCGCTGACCGGCCCGCATGCCCGTTACGGCACGATCGTGCTCGGAATCCTGCTCGTGATCTACGCGATCATCGGGCTCAGCAAATTCAAGTTCCACGTCGCGCCGCAGAACGAGAAATGGGTCGGCGGCGTGGTCGGCGTGATCACCGGCGTGATCTCGGCCTCGACAGGCGTGCAGGTGATCCCCTCGATGCCGTTCATGCAGGCGATCGGCATGGAGAAGGACGAACTGGTGCAGGCGCTCGGCGTGTTCTTCACGACGGCGACGCTGGCGCTCGCCTTCAATCTCACCGCCGGCGGATTACTGACGCCGGCGAACGCCGTGCCGGGCGCCGTGGGCATGGCCATGGCCTTTGCCGGCATGTTCGTCGGCCAGTCGGTGCGGGCGCGGATGCCGGCGGAAGCGTTTCGCCGCTGGTTCCTGATCGCGATGATCCTGCTCGGCGTTTATCTCGCGGGCAGCGCGCTGCTGAAGGAGTTCGCCTGAGGCTTACGATTTGGGTTCGTAGCCTGGCACCCATTTTTCGTGCTGGGGCAGATCGTCCTGGATAGTCCACCACGGTGCGCGCGACGAGGTGAAGACGTGGAGACGGGGCCTGACATCGGGATCGTCATCGAGCAGGCCGGCGGGAATGCTGACGGTCGGCAGATAGCTCGCCTTGCCCGGCGTCAGGCAGCCGCAGGTCTTACAGCGATGGCGGAAGCTCCCCGGCGCGGATTCGTAAGCCACCGTCATGTCCTCGCCGGCAACAAAGCGAAACTTGTCGGCATCGACATGGGCATAGGTGGCGAAGGCCGCACCGGTCAGCTTGCGGCAATTGGCGCAATGACAATGCGTCAGCGCACGCACCTGATCGATCTCGAAACGCACGACGCCGCATAGGCAGCTTCCACGAACCATCGAAACCTCCCCGCGCGGCCTCTATCGGGCCGACTGCATGCCGGACCAGTCATCCGTTCGAATGAGTTATCGCGTCTCCAGCATGGCGACGCGGATGCCGAGATAGATGAAGAGGCCGCCGAGGGCGCGGTTGACCCAGGCGATCGCGCCCTCAGACTTGCGCAGCCGGTGGGCCGCCCTTGCCGCGAACGCCGCCAGCACGAGGCACCACAACGTTCCCGTAAAGATGAAGATCAGGCCGAGCGTCAGGAAGGCGAGCGGCTTGTGCGGGGAATCGGCTGCGACGAATTGCGGCAGGAAGGCCAGGAAGAACAGCGCGACCTTGGGATTGAGCGCGTTGGTGAAGACGCCCTGGAGGAAGACCCGCCGCAGCGGGCTCCGCTCCGGCTCGTCGATGGCTGCGGCCAGCGCCGGGCGCGACCACAGCATCTGAAGTCCTGTCACGACGAGATAGGCCGCGCCGACCAGCTTCAGGATCGAGAAGGCGGTCGATGAGGCCATCAGCAGCGCCGAAAGGCCGATTGCCGCGCCCGCGACGTGGAAAAAGCAGCCAAAACTGATGCCGAGCGCGGCCGCGGCGCCGCCCCGCCAGCCCATCTGCATGCTGCGGCCGATCACGTAGACCGAGTCCGGGCCGGGCGTGATGTTGAGCAATATGCCCGACAGGATGAAGAGCCAGATCTCGTGAATGCCCAGCATGTGAGGTGCCCCCGTCAGCCTTGAAAGGCGGGCTTATTCGGTTCGGCCGCCGCCGTCCACCGCCAGGATTGCGGAGAATTTACCTCAAATTTGCAATGCGGATCATGCTTTCGCTCGGCCTTATCTGCTCTATAAAGGCAGTGTTCTTGGAAATGCGGGATTCGAGGCGACTGCCACGCGGGGGCCGGTCATCGATCCCTTGGAGCTCCGGACTATGGAAAGACGTCTGGCCGCCATCGTCTGCGCCGATGTCGCCGGCTATTCGCGCATGATGGGCAGCGACGAGGCCGGCACCCATGCCGCCTTTAAGGCCCATCGCAGCGCGATCCATCCCATCATCCTCAACCATGGCGGCCGCGTCGTCAAAAACACCGGCGACGGCTTCCTGCTGGAGTTCCCGAGCATCGTCGGCGCTGTCGAGGCCGCGATCGCGATGCAGACGCTGATGGCGGAGCGCAACCACCACTTGCCTGCCGAGCGCGCCATGCAGTTTCGCCTCGGCATCCACATGGGCGACGTCATCGCCGACGAGGACGAGGTATTCGGTGACGACGTCAACATTGCCGTCCGCCTCGAAGCGGTGGCGAGCCCCGGCGGCTTCGCCATCTCGGCCAAGGCCTACCGGGAGGCGAGCAAGCACCTGACCGCGCTGCTGGTCGATGCCGGCAACCATCGCTTCAAGAACATCAAGGACCCGATCGGGGTCTGGACCTGGATGCCCGAGGGTGCGCCGGCGCTCGCGCCCGAGCTCCGGGAGGCGTCGGCGCTGTCGCAGCAGTACCGCACAGCGATCGTCGGCGTGCTGCCCTTCGCCAATCTCAGCGACGCCCAGGACGAATATTTCTCCGACGGTCTCACCGAGGATCTGATCCACGCGCTGTCGCTGCAATCCTTCTATCGCGTGCTGAGCCGCAACTCGACCTTCGCGTTCAAGGGCAAGAACACCAGCACCCGCCTGATCGCGCGCGAGATCGATGCCACCTATCTGATCCAGGGCTCGGTGCGGCGCGCCGGAGCCAAGATCCGCGTCACCGCCGAGCTGGTCGCGCCGGAGACCGGCGAGCAGCTCTGGACCGGCCGCTACGACCGCGACATCGGCGAACTGTTCGCGATGCAGGACGAGATCACCACCAATCTGTCCGCCGCCATCGCCACCGAGATCGTCCGTGCCGAGGCCTCGGCGCCGGCGCGGCTCTCCACCGACGTGACCGCCTGGGACCGCTTCCTCAAGGGGCTGTCGCACTACTACCGGCAGACCAAGGAGGACCTGGCCACCGCCGTCGACCTGTTCCGCGAAGCCATCAGCCTCGACCCCAAACTGTCGATCGCGCACGCCTATCTCGCCACGATCCAGATCCAGAGCATCCAGTTCGGGTGGGTCAAGGGCACACGCGAGATGTGGGCCGAGGCGATGGCCCTCGCCGAGACCAGCGTCCGGCTCGACCCGCGCTCCTCCTTCGCCTTCTCGATCCTGTCCTGGGCCCATGCCATGGAGGCGCATTACGAGGCCGCGATGGACGCCGCCAAGCGCGCGGTCGCGCTCAACCCCTACGACAACGGCGCACGCGGCGTGCTCGGCATCTGCCATTTCGTCATCGGCGAGCACCGCGAGGCGATCGAGCTGTTTTCGATGGCCGCGCAGCGCGACAACAGCGACCCGCGCTACCAATGGGCCGCGCTGAACGCCTTCAGCCATTATCTGCTGGGGCAATACGACGCGACCCTGTCCTGGGCGCGCGAGCAGCTCTACATCAACCCGAACCACATGCAGGCGCTGGCGATCCGTGCCGCGGCGCTGGCACAGTTGGGTCGGGACGATGAGGCGGGCGAGGCCGTCGGCGTGCTGATGCGCAACTACCCGACGCTGAATGTCGATCGTCACTTGCGCAATTTCCACTGGAAGCGGCCCGAGGACCTCGCCCATTACCGCGAGGGGCTTCTGAACGCGGGCGTGCCGCTCAGCAAGCTGACCCTGGTGCAAAGCGACATCAAACGCGCGGCCGAGTCCTGACAGGCGGGCCTTCTCGGTCCCGACCCAGTCCCTTCGCAACCTCGCGCCGGCTTTTATTGACACGACCGTGAATTCAGCCACACTTCTTTACACGCTGAAGTAGTATAAGCTGCTGTCGGTTTGTTAGGACTTTCCGCGCTCTATCGGCGCGTCTTCATTTCACGATTCGCTGTTTTCAGGATTTTGGGCCATGAACGACCCCGCCTCGAAGCCTCCCTTCGATCCCTCGATCCAGGTCTCGCCAGACAATCCCTGCCCCTTCCTGCGCGGCCTCGTCGGCGAAGGTTTCGTCGACGGCGGGACCGTCCCGATCGGCAAGCTATCGCAGACGATCGCGAATGCGAGCGGCGACAAGGGGCTGATGAAGACGGTGGCCCGCGTCGAGACCCGCGGCATCGCGCTGATCGCCAACGGCTTCGGTCACATCCTGAAGAGTATCTTTTCGGGCGCACAGCTCGATGCGCTGCGCGGCGGCCCCCTGGACAAGCGCGGCGCCGGTTCGCGCATCCTCGGCGTCGACGGCAAGGTCAATGAGGATCAGATCGCCCGCCTGGCCAGCTTCGGCAGGGACTATACCGATCCGAACGGCGGCGGCACCGAGCCCGGCATCAACGCGTCGGAAATACAAACCTACATGCGCGACAATCTCAAGCGCGCCGGGAGCGCTGCGCGCTGGTATTACCGGATCTTGATGCAATTCGAATGGCCCATCCTGCTGAAGATCATGGGCAAGGGCGAAGGCGAGAACCGCTACCTCGGCATCGCCGACGTGCGTACGCTGTTCAACGAGCGCAAATTCCCTGAGAGGATCACGCAGCGGGTCGTCAGCCAGCCGGTCAAACCGCCCTCACTCATATTGCGCGTTGCAGGCGGACTCGTCGCTGCGCTGCTCGTCTTTGGCGTCGTGGCGCTGCGCTTTCCCGATCAATTCCAGCCGATGCTGCCCGGCATCCTCGGTGACCTCGTGGCGCCGCCATTGCCGAAGCTTGTCGAACCCCAGGCCGCGTACTGGCTCGAGCAAAACTGGGCGCTGGAGGACCGGCACTGGTTTCATCACGCCAGCCAGGGCACCGCTACCTTCCCGGTGCCCTACAGCTGGTTCATGGCGCTCGAGCAGCCGCGGCTTCATTTCTTCGCAAAGCCCGGGATGCTGCATGACAGCGACCATCTGCAGCGCTTCGGCTTCATCCCGAGCCCGCAGACGATCAACACCGACGACGCCACGCTGCGCCGGTTCGGCTATGCCAACGTCTACGACAAGACTAAGCCCGTGCCGGCGCGGCTTTGGGATCCGCCGGTTAACTGGGGCGCCCAGGCTGAAAACGTCGACGGCCTGCCCGTCGGCTTTGCGCGCATGACCGGCGTACCGGATCCTGCGACCGGCCAGGTCGGCGAGGACCGGATCGGCCTGACCTGCGCCGCCTGCCACACCGGCCAGATTCACTACAAAGGCATCGACATCCGTTTCGACGGCGGCCCGGCGATGACCGATCTGAGGAAGCTCGAGGTCACGACGGGTCTGTCGATCGCCTACACGCTGCTCGTGCCGGGTCGCTTTACGCGCTTCGCCGACCGTGTGCTCGGCCCCTCCGCCAGCGATGCGGATCGCGATGCGCTGAAGCAGAAGCTGCGTACGATCAGCACATTCCTGATCGACTGGGAGAAGACCTACGCGAAAACCATCGACGGCAAGACGAGGTTCAACGAGAAGACGAAGCGGGAAGAGAAGCAGCAGGACACCGAGGAAGGATACGGCCGTCTCGATGCGCTCAACCGCATCGGCAATCAGGTCTTCGCCCAGGACATGACGCTCAGCGGCCTCAGCGGCTTCGAAAAGAATCTGCATGCCAAGGACGCGCCGGTCAGCTTCCCGCCGATCTGGACCGTGCCCTGGCTCAAATTCGCGCAATATGACGCGTCCATCGAACAACCGCTGATCCGCAACGCCGGCGAAGCGCTGGGCGTGACGGCGCTGCTCAATCTGTCCGACAATACCCCCAAGGACACGCTGTTCCGCTCGTCGATGGATATCAAGAATCTGAACTGGATCGAGGATCTGCTGAAGGGGTCGGCGCCCTATCCGAAAAAGCAGCTCTCCGGACTGACATCGCCGAAATGGCCGTCGGACATCTTCGGCGACAATGCCTGGAAGATCGATGGCGAGCGCGTCAAGAACGGCCGCAAGCTCTACGCGCAGATCTGCGTCGAATGCCATCTCGGGCCGGTCAACGATCCCGTGTTCGACACCGAGTTTCCGGACCAGAGCATCTGGTCCTCGTCGCGCTGGGAGACCATCGGCAAAGACAAATTCCTGAACGAGGTCCAGAAAAGCGTCAAGGGCATGGGCACCGATCCCGCTCAGGCCAGCGTGCTGCAGACGCGGACGGTTCAGGTCCCGGGCTTTCTCGAGCTCGATCCCACGCAGAAGCTCAATGCCTGGTGGAGCTGCAATCTGCCGGCTATTTCCTCGACCGACATGCCGTACTCGGTCGGGCTGATGGTGCTCGTCGACATCGTCAGCCGCAAAGCGATGGACGATGCGAAGATCGACCCGAAGGTTCAGCAGGCCTGGTGGGGTGAGCGCAAGAACTGCCCGAATCCCGGTCCGCAGCCGGCCGAGGCGAAGGAGCCGCCGCCCTGGTATCGCGCGCGCCCGCTCAACGGCGTCTGGGCCACCGCGCCTTACCTGCACAACGGATCGGTGCCCTCGCTCTACTGGATGCTGAGCCCCGCGGCCGAGCGTCCCAAATCGTTCTGCATGGGTGGTGGTCGCGACTACGATCCGAAGGAGGTCGGCTTCGCGGTCGTCGACGGCGAGAGCTGCAAGACCGGGCAGTCGCGCTTCTCGACGCGAGCGTCTGATGGCACCGAGACCTTCGGCAACAGCAATGCCGGCCACTCGTTCGATGGCACGCCGGGCCCCGGCAAGGACGGCACCATCGGCCGCGTGCTCAAGGAGCAAGAGCGCTACGACCTGATCGAGTATCTGAAGACGCTGTGAGGCAGAGAAGGTTCATCGTCATGGCCGGGCTTGTCCCGGCCATCCACGTTCTTTGATCGCAACAAGGCGTGGATGCCCGGGACAGGCCCGGGCATGACGGAGATTGTGGAACGATCAGCCGTCCTCAGGAAGCTTCCGCCCCTTCACTTGAACAGCGGCGTGCCCGGCACGAAAGCGTCGAAGGCGGCCCAGAACTGGGAGCGGTAGCGGTCCTGCTCCTGGAGGATCTCATGCTTGGCACCGGCGATCACGAGATGGGAGCCGGCGCGCAAATGATAGGCGAACTCCTCGATCGCCGCGGTCGAGACCACGGTGTCGCTGGAGGCCGCCAGCATCAGGATCGGCTGGCGGATCTGGGAAGGGTAGTTCTTGCCCTTGAAGGTGTTCATGGCGTGGAAGG
The DNA here is from genome assembly GCF_040547725.1 of Bradyrhizobium sp. LA2.1. Lineage (NCBI taxonomy): Bacteria > Pseudomonadati > Pseudomonadota > Alphaproteobacteria > Hyphomicrobiales > Nitrobacteraceae > Bradyrhizobium > Bradyrhizobium sp. LA2.1. The sequence goes on along the minus strand of NZ_JBEPQI010000039.1, from coordinate 19,581 downwards.
CGGTATCGGCCCAGGCGACCGTCGGTGACGCGAGCCCGAGCGTCGGATCCTCCTCCAGGATCGCAGCATTGCGCGCATAGCGCACGGGATCGCTGGTCAGCGGATTGTTGATGAAGGGATTGAGCCCGGTGATGTGGTCGGTGCCGCCGGGGACATAGCGACCGCCCATCCCCATCAGGCGCATCGTCTTCAGCAGCGCCCGCGCCGGAAACGAGGTGGCGCGGCCGGGCAGGTCGATCATCGGCGCCGACAGCACCATGCGGTCGAACCAGCGCTTGCCGGCATGCGCCACCCGCAGCATCACCGTGCCGCCCATGGAATGGGCCAGCGCGAAGAAGGGCGGCGGGCAATCCGGCAGCACCACCTGCTGCACGAAGGTCTCGACGTCGATCTCGAAATCGGAGAAGTCGCGCACATAGCCCTTGCGCGGATCGCGTAGGCGGCGCGAGGAGTGGCCCTGCCCGCGCCAGTCGATCATCGCCACCGCGAAGCCGCGGTCGCGCAGGTCGCGCACGGTCTCGAAATATTTCTCGATCTGCTCGCTGCGTCCGGTGAAGACGCAGACCGTGCCCTTGCGGTTCGCCGGCGGCGCCCAGCGCGCAAAGCGCAGCTCGGCGCCATCGGGCGTCTTGATGGTGCCGCTGACGACGTCTTCGGGAACGGGATTGGACGGAATCGAGATCAGCGTCATTGGGCGAGAAATGCTGCAAATCAAGGGGCTGGAGCGCCGAAAAGGCGCAACTTGCCGCCCTCTTGAACGCCGTTCCCCTGAACCCATATCACCATGGTGCAGGCCGCTACCAGTGTTTCGGAACCGGAACATCAGGCTGCACACAGACTAAAGCCCGGCCCGATTGGCGGGCGGGTTACCAACAGTCGCTCAATGGAGGACTAGACCATGCGTAGCTACGACCTGACTCCGTTTTACCGTTCCACCGTCGGCTTCGACCGCCTCTTCAGCCTGCTCGACCAGGCCGGTTCGGACGGCAGCCCCGGTTATCCCCCCTACAACATCGAGCGTACCGGCGAGAACACCTACCGCATCACCGTTGCGGTCTCGGGCTTCGCCAAGGACGAGCTCTCCCTCGTCGCGAAGGAAAACACGCTGACGATCAAGGGCGAGAAAGTCGCCAACGAGAACTCGAAGTCCGAAGTGCTCTACCGCGGCATCGCCGCGCGTGCCTTCGAGCGCGCCTTCCAGCTTGCCGACTTCGTGCAGGTGAAGGACGCCTCGCTCGAGAACGGGCTGCTTCACGTCGACCTCGTGCGCGAGATTCCCGAAGCCAAGAAGCCGCGCCAGATCGCCATCAACGCGGGCGCGCCGAAGGCGCAGGTGATCGAGAGCTCGGTCGCCGCCTAAGCACGTCGACAGCCGCCAAGTTGCGAAAACGCCCCGGTGCCCCGGGGCGTTTTTTTTGTTTTGCATTGCATCACAGAACGGTGAGGACACGTAACGCCGCAACCACGCGCTCCGTCCTTTGGGCATCGCAGCAAAAACAATACGGAGCACGATCATGTCACTTTGGCGCAGCCTTTTCGTCGCCGCGAGCCTGCTGGCGGCCCCCGTCAGCCTGGCTCACGCGCAGACGCCGCAGACCGTGAAGGCGAAGAACGTCGTGCTGGTGCACGGCGCCTGGGCCGACGGATCGAGCTGGTCGGAGGTGATCCCGATCCTCCAGGCCGCGGGCCTGCACGTCACCGCCGTGCAAAATCCGCTGTCGTCGCTTGCGGACTCCGTCGAGGCGACCAAGCGCGCGCTGGCCGAACAGGACGGTCCGACCGTGCTGGTCGCGCATTCCTGGGGCGGCACCGTGATCAGCCAGGTCGGCAACGACCCGAAGGTCACCGGCCTCGTCTACGTCGCCGCACGCGCGCCCGATGCGAACGAAGACTTCGTCGCGCTGTCGAAGCAGTTTCCGGCAGGCCCGGCCCGCGCCGGCATCGTCGAACGCGACGGCTACACAAAGCTCTCGGAAGACGCCTTCCTGAAGTATTTTGCCAACGGCGTGAAGCCGGAGCAGGCCAGGGAGTTGTACGCCGTGCAATGGCCGACGGCCGCCTCGATCTTCGCCGGCCGCACCACGGAAGCTGCATGGCACGCGAAGCCGAGCTGGTACGCGGTGTCGAAGAACGACGGCACCATCAATCCGGATTTCGAACGCTTCCTCGCCAAGCGCATGAACGCAACCACGATCGAGCTCGATGCCGGCCACCTCTCGCTGGTGTCGCATCCGAAGGACGTGGCGAATCTGATCCTGGAAGCCGCGGGGTATCCGCGCAGCTGAGCGCGCGATCGCCGCAATGAAAAAGCGCCCGAGAATCTCGGGCGCTTTTGTTTTGCTCAGGGGCCTCTCCCCGATGTCGTCCCTGCGAACGCAGGGACCCATAACCCCAGGGAGAAGTTTGGCGAAGACTCGTCGTTCGGGACTCGCACCTCATCCCCGTCGATAGATCACGCGGTATGGGTCCCTGCGTTCGCAGGGACGACACCGAATCTGTAACCCGCACCGTCGCGTCAAATCAGCAACGCGCTAGTCCAGCCCCTGCGCCGCCGGCATCTCCTGCGTAGGCATGATAGTCGGAGCCGGCTTGGCCTGACCGACGGTTGGCGCGGCGGTTTGAGGTGCGGCTTCAGTGGGCTTTGCCTGCACCGCAGCGGTCTGTTGGGCGGGCTGCGCCTGCGGCGCTTCTGCCTGCTGCGCAGCTGGCGCGGCCGGCTTGGCGGCGGCGACAGGCGCCTCGCCGCGGCGCGGGGCAGCCTTCGGCAGCGGCACGTTGCGGCTGGCGACATGCGGGATCGAGGCCGGCGGACGCGGCGGACCGCTGCGGACCATGGTCGGCGGCGGCAACGCGCTTTGCGGACGGTAAGGTGCAACCGTCGGCACTTCATCGCTGGGCGCCATGCCGAAGGCGTCGGCGGCCGGCATGAAGCGCAGAATTCGCCCGTCACGGGCATCGATCACCAGCCGGCCGTCGTCGCCGCGGCGGTCGATCACCGCGATGGTGTAGACGCCGCCGCGCAGGCGCGGGATGCCGAGCGGCGAGAAGCCGTTGTCGCGCAGCACCGCGTAGACCTCGGTCGGCGGCAGCAGCGCCGGCGCCGGGCCGCGCTCCTCGTAGCCATAGCCGTAACCGTAACGCGGCGGCGGTGGCGGCGCGGCCTCCGGCGGCCCATAGGGTCCGTCGAAATCCGAGACCGCGAAATAGGCGCCCCGCGCAGCGCCGTTTGCCGGAACTTGTGCCTCGGCGGCCGTTGCCACCAGCGCCAGCGTGGCAGCGGCCACACATCCTGTGAAAAACTTCATGGTCGACACGCTCCTGTCAGGCCCCCGAATGCCTCGCGCTCTTTCGCTTCTTGCGGCGTGGCGCGCCTTTCGAAGGGCTGATCCGAAGCTTCATTCGGGATTTCGGCGTCGGCAGGGCCGGATCAGGGCGCGTTTGCTTCAAAACCGGGGCCGCGTGCCATGCGGAAAGCGCTGATTGACACTCTGGGAATCGGGACTTCCGCGCGCTTGTGTGATAGACAAAAATTTGGCAAGGTGATGGTTAGGACAGGAAGACTGTCTCAATTTTGCTTGCAGTTCCGGCATACGGATTGCAACGAAAGTCGGTGCTTTCGAGCGCCAGGAAGGCAACAGGCAAAGCCGTTCTCGGGGACGAAGAACGCCTTGGCCTGAATTTAAGAAAATGCGGCTCGCAGCGGACGAGCGGTGACCCAGAGGCGGGTGCCGCGGAACGCCCAAGGTGCGCCGAAGATAGCGGTGAGGCAGCTTGCCGCATGGAGAGGATTGGAACAATGAACGGGTCGCAATTCGAGCGCGCAAACATCGTGGCAGAAGAACTGTCGGCGACGGTCGCCTCGAAAACGACTGATCCGATTCAGGAACACAATTCGCGCCCGCCGGCTGTAGGTCTGTACGATCCGAGCCTGGAGAAGGATTCCTGCGGCGTCGGCTTCATCGCCAACATCAAGGGCAAGAAGTCCCACGAGATCGTCGCGGACGCGCTCAGCATCCTCTGCAACCTCGAGCATCGCGGCGCCGTCGGCGCCGACCCGCGCGCCGGTGACGGCGCCGGCATCCTGGTACAGATCCCGCACGCCTTCTTCAGCCGCAAGGCCAAGGAGCTCGGCTTTGCATTGCCGGCTCCGGGCGAATACGCCATCGGCGCGCTGTTCATGCCGCGCGACACCGCCTGGCGCAACGTCATCAAGAGCATCATCGCCGACCAGATCAAGGAAGAGGGCCTGACCCTGCTCGGCTGGCGCGACGTGCCGACCGACAATTCCTCGCTCGGCGTCACCGTGAAGCCGACCGAGCCCGCCTGCATGCAGGTGTTCATCGGCCGCAACGGCACCGCCAAGACCGAGGACGATTTCGAGCGCCGGCTCTACATCCTGCGCAAGTCGATCTCGCAGGCGATCTACCAGCGCCGCGATCGCGGCCTTGCGGGCTATTACCCCTGCTCGATGTCGTGCCGCACCGTGATCTACAAGGGCATGTTCCTCGCCGACCAGCTCGGCAAGTACTATCCCGATCTGCACGAGGCGGACTTCGAGAGCGCGCTGGCGCTGGTGCATCAGCGCTTCTCGACCAACACCTTCCCGGCGTGGTCGCTGGCGCATCCCTATCGCATGATCGCGCATAACGGCGAGATCAACACGCTGCGCGGCAACACCAACTGGATGGCGGCGCGCCAGGCCTCCGTGAGCTCCGAGCTCTACGGCAAGGACATCAACCGGCTCTGGCCGATCTCCTACGAGGGACAGTCGGACACCGCCTGCTTCGACAACGCGCTCGAATTCCTGGTGCAGGGCGGCTACTCGCTGCCGCACGCCGTCATGATGATGATTCCGGAGGCGTGGGCGGGCAATCCTCTGATGGATGAGAAGCGCCGCGCCTTCTACGAATATCATGCCGCGCTGATGGAGCCGTGGGACGGCCCCGCCGCGATCGCCTTCACCGACGGACGCCAGATCGGCGCCACGCTCGACCGCAACGGATTGCGGCCGGCGCGCTATCTCGTGACCAGGGACGACCGCATCGTGATGGCGTCCGAGATGGGCGTGCTGACGATCCCCGAGGATCAGATCATCACCAAGTGGCGTCTGCAGCCCGGCAAGATGCTGCTGGTCGACCTCGAGCAGGGCCGCCTGATCCCGGACGACGAGATCAAGGCCGAGCTCGCCCGGAGCCATCCCTACAAGGAGTGGCTGGAGCGGACCCAGATCGTGCTGGAAGAGCTGCCGAAGGTGCCGACCACCGGCGTGCGCTCCAACCTGTCGCTGCTCGATCGCCAGCAGGCGTTCGGCTACAGCCAGGAAGACATCTCCATCCTGATGACGCCGATGGCCTCCACCGGCGAGGAAGCCGCGGGCTCGATGGGCAACGACACGCCGATCTCGGCGCTGTCGGACAAGGCCAAGCCGCTCTTCACCTACTTCAAGCAGAACTTTGCGCAGGTCACCAACCCGCCGATCGACCCGATCCGCGAGGAGCTGGTGATGAGCCTCGTCTCCATCATCGGACCCCGGCCGAACCTGTTCGACCTGCAGGGCCTTGCCACCACCAAGCGTCTCGAAGCGCGCCAGCCGATCCTGACCGATGCGGACCTTGAAAAGATCCGCTCGATCTCCGATGTGGCCGAGTCGCACTTCAAGTCGCGCACGCTCGACACCACCTTCCACGCCGGTCTCGGCGCGGCCGGCATGGACCAGGTGCTCGACGAGCTTTGCGCGCGTGCGGAAGCTGCCGTCCGCGAGGGCGTCAACATCATCATCCTGTCCGACCGCATGGTCGGCAGCGACCGGGTGCCGATCCCGGCACTGCTGGCCTGCGCCGCCGTGCATCATCATCTGATCCGCGTCGGACTGCGCACCTCGGTCGGCCTCGTCGTCGAATCCGGCGAGCCGCGCGAAGTGCATCACTTCGCCTGCCTGGCCGGCTACGGCGCCGAAGCGATCAATCCCTATCTGGCGTTCGAAACCATCATCGCGATGAAGGACCGCCTGCCCGGCTCGCTCGACGACTACGAGATCGTCAAGCGCTACATCAAGTCGATCGGCAAGGGCCTGCTCAAGGTGATGTCCAAGATGGGCATCTCGACCTACCAATCCTATTGCGGCGCGCAGATCTTCGACGCCGTCGGCCTCAAGGCCGACTTCGTCTCCAAGTTCTTCGCCGGCACCCACACCCGTGTCGAGGGCGTCGGCCTTGCCGAGATCGCGGAAGAAGCGGTGCGCCGTCATGCCGACGCGTTCGGCGAGGCGCAGGTCTACAAGACCGCGCTCGACGTCGGCGGCGAGTATGCCTATCGCAGCCGTGGCGAGGATCATGCCTGGACCGCCGAGTCGGTCGGGCTGCTCCAGCACGCCGCCCGCGGCAATTCGCTGGAACGCTACCGCGCCTTCGCCAAGATCCTGAACGAGCAGTCGGAGCGGCTGTTGACGCTGCGCGGCCTGTTCCGGATCAAGAACGCGGACGAGGAGAAGCGCAAGCCGATCCCGATCGACCAGGTCGAGCCGGCCAAGGACATCGTCAAGCGCTTCGCCACCGGTGCGATGAGCTTCGGCTCGATCTCGCGCGAGGCGCACACCACGCTCGCGATCGCTATGAACCGGATCGGCGGCAAGTCGAACACCGGCGAAGGCGGCGAGGAAGCCGACCGCTTCAAGCCAATGCCGAACGGCGATTCCATGCGTTCGGCGATCAAGCAGGTCGCCTCGGGCCGCTTCGGCGTCACCACGGAGTATCTCGTCAACTCCGACATGATGCAGATCAAGATGGCGCAGGGTGCCAAGCCCGGCGAAGGCGGCCAGCTGCCCGGCCACAAGGTCGACGCGACCATCGCCAAGGTCCGTCACTCGACGCCGGGCGTCGGCCTGATCTCGCCGCCGCCGCACCACGACATCTACTCGATCGAGGATCTGGCGCAGCTCATCTACGACCTCAAGAACGTCAACCCGACGGGCGACGTCTCGGTCAAGCTCGTCTCCGAGATCGGCGTCGGCACCGTCGCCGCCGGCGTCGCCAAGGCGCGCGCCGACCATGTCACCATCGCGGGCTTCGAGGGCGGGACCGGCGCTTCGCCGCTGACCTCGATCAAGCATGCCGGCTCACCGTGGGAGATCGGCCTTGCCGAAACCCACCAGACCCTGGTGCGCGAGCGGCTGCGCAGCCGCATCGTGGTCCAGGTCGACGGCGGGTTCCGCACCGGCCGTGACGTCGTGATCGGCGCGCTTTTAGGGGCCGACGAGTTCGGCTTTGCCACCGCGCCGCTGATCGCGGCCGGCTGCATCATGATGCGCAAGTGCCATCTCAACACCTGCCCGGTCGGCGTCGCGACCCAGGACCCCGTCCTGCGCAAGCGCTTCACCGGCCAGCCCGAGCACGTGATCAACTACTTCTTCTTCGTCGCCGAGGAAGTCCGCGAGATCATGGCATCGCTCGGCTTCCGCACCTTCAACGAGATGATCGGCCAGGTTCAGCTGCTCGACCAGACCAGGCTGGTCGCACACTGGAAGGCCAAGGGCCTCGATTTCTCGAAGCTGTTCGTCAAGCAGAAGGAAGAGAAGGGCCAGAAGATCTATCACTCCGAGCGCCAGAACCATCATCTGGAGGCGGTGCTCGACCGCACGCTGATCGAGAAGGCGACGCCTGCGCTCGACCGCGGCGCGCCGGTGAAGATCGAGGCCAGGATCAACAGCACCAACCGCTCCGCGGGTGCGATGCTGTCGGGCGCGGTCGCCAAGATCTACGGTCATGCCGGCCTGCCGCACGACACGATCCATGTCGGCCTCAAGGGCACCGCCGGCCAGGCGTTCGGCGCGTGGCTGGCGCAAGGCGTCACCTTCGAGCTCGAAGGCGAAGCCAACGACTATGTCGGCAAGGGCCTCTCGGGCGGCAAGATCATCGTCAAGCCCCCCGCCAACAGCGGCATCGTGCCGGAAGAGAGCATCATCGTCGGCAACACGGTGATGTATGGCGCCATCCAGGGCGAGTGCTACTTCCGCGGCGTCGCCGGCGAGCGTTTCGCCGTGCGCAACTCGGGTGCGGTGGCGGTCGTCGAAGGCGCCGGCGATCATTGCTGTGAATACATGACCGGCGGCATCGTGGTCGTGCTCGGCAAGACCGGGCGCAACTTCGCGGCCGGCATGTCCGGCGGCATCGCCTATGTGCTCGACGAGACCGGCGACTTCGACAAGCTTTGCAACATGTCGATGGTCGAGCTCGAGCCGGTGCTGTCGGAAGAGCTGATCAACGCCGGCACCTATAACCACTCGGGTGACCTCGAGGCGCACGGCCGGGTCGACGTGTTCAAGAACCTGCTCGACTCCGACGTCGAGCGCCTGCACGTCCTGATCTCGCGCCATGCCAAAGCGACCGGCTCCAAGCGCGCCGCCGACATCCTTGCCAACTGGAAGGACTGGCTGCCCAAATTCCGCAAGGTGATGCCGGTCGAATACCGGCGCGCGCTGCGCGAAATGGCCGCCAACGCGGACGCCGAGCCGAAAATCGCGATCGGCGCGTAGAGCGATAAGCCCTCATGGTGAGGAGCGCGATAGCTGCGTCTCGAACCATGAGGTCACCAGCGGGGCCTTTCATCCTTCGCGACGCGGCGCCAGTGCGCCGCTCCTCAGGATGAGGGTCTGGCTAGAGAGAAGACGAATTTAAGCGGCAGGGACTTCGGATTTAATGGGCAAGATCACGGGTTTTCTCGAAATCGAACGGCATGACCGCAAGTACACCCCGGTCGCCGAGCGCGTGAAGCATTACAACGAGTTCGTCGTTCCCTTGACCGAGAAGGAAACGCGCGATCAGGCCGCGCGCTGCATGAATTGCGGCATCCCCTATTGCCACGGCACCGGCTCGGTGGCGCCCGGCACGCCCGGCTGCCCGGTCAACAACCAGATCCCTGACTTCAACGACCTCGTCTATCAGGGCAATTGGGAAGAGGCCTCGCGCAACCTGCACTCGACCAACAATTTCCCGGAGTTCACGGGGCGCATCTGCCCGGCGCCGTGCGAAGCGTCCTGCACGCTCAACATCGACGACAACCCCGTCACCATCAAGACCATCGAATGCGCGATCGTCGACCGCGCCTGGGACAATGGCTGGCTGAAGCCGGAAGTGGCGACCGTCAAGACCGGCAAGAAGGTCGCGGTGATCGGCTCGGGTCCGGCCGGGATGGCCTGCGCGCAGCAGCTCGCGCGCGCCGGCCACGACGTGCATCTGTTCGAGAAGTTCGCCAAGGCCGGCGGCCTGCTGCGCTACGGCATCCCCGACTTCAAGATGGAGAAGGGCGTCATCGACCGCCGCGTCAAGCAGATGGAAGGCGAAGGCGTCACCTTCCACTACAACAGCCATGTCGGCGCTGACGGCAATGTCGACCCGCGCGAGATGCTCAACGATTACGATGCCGTCGCGCTGACCGGCGGCGCAGAAGCCCCGCGCGACCTGCCGATCCCCGGCCGCGACCTCCAAGGCATCCACTACGCCATGGACTTCCTGCCGCAGCAGAACCGCCGCGTCTCCGAGGAGCCGCTCGGCGGCGTCCAGGAGATCCTGGCCGGCGGCAAGCACGTCGTCGTCATCGGCGGCGGCGATACCGGCTCGGACTGCATCGGCACCTCGCTGCGCCAGGGCGCGCTCTCGGTCACCCAGCTCGAGATCATGACCGCTCCGCCCGAGCGCGAGAACAAGGGGCTGACCTGGCCGAACTGGCCCTTGAAGATGCGCACGTCGTCGAGCCAGGCCGAAGGCGCGGTCCGCGAATACGCCGTGCTGACACAGAAGTTTTCCGGCGAGAACGGCAAGGTCAAGAAGCTGCACTGCGTGCGCGTCGACGACAAGTTCAAGCCGATCGCCGGCACCGAGTTCGAGCTCGATGCAGAGCTCGTCCTGCTCGCGATGGGCTTCGTGCATCCCGTGCACGAGGGCCTGCTCAAGCTGCTCTCGGTCGACCTCGACCCGCGCGGCAACGTCAAGGCCAACACGCTCGACTATCAGACCTCGCGCCCGAACGTGTTCACCGCCGGCGACATGCGCCGCGGCCAGTCGCTGGTGGTCTGGGCGATCCGCGAGGGCCGGCTGTGTGCGCGGTCGATCGACACGTTCCTGATGGGGAAGACGGATCTGCCGCGGTAACCGCGGCTGGTTCTGCTGCCAGATTAGCAAACGGTGTCATCGCCCGGCTTGACCGGGCGATCCAGCATTCCAAAGACAGTTGTAATCGAAACGATAGGCCGCGGCGTACTGGATGCCCCGGTCAAGCCGGGGCATGACAGCGGAGTAGGTGGCGAGAGCGGAGCCGAACTAGGCCGCATACGCTCAAACGCGACGCACCGCCGCCCTCAATTCTGCAACCTCACCCCCACCAACATCACCGTCCCCTGCGAGCTCGACCCCGGCTGGTTCGAGTTCAGGATGTCGTGGCGCAGCGTGCCCTTGATCCAGATGTTGCGGTTGAGCTTGTAGATCAGATTGCCTTCGAGTGAGTAGGTTTTGTCGTTGCGATTCTGGTTTTGGTAGTCGTAGGTGCCGTAGGTGAACTTGCCGACCGCGGTGAGCCAGCGGCGGAAGTCGTGATCGACCTCGATCCCGTAGGTGCGCACCAGCACGCCGGAGGAGCCGGGGACCGTGGACTCCGCGATCTGCGTGTCGGTGGCGAATTTCACCGTGGTCAGGCCGCTCGCATTCCAGATCAGCGAGCCCGCGGTGAGGAAGCCCGCGAGCTGGCTGAGGCGCGGGTCGACATAGTTGCGCGCGGTATAGCCGACCGAGATCTCACCGATCAGGATGCGCGAGAACTCGAAGGTCGAGCCGACCTTGGCGTAGCCACCCGATGAATCGCGGAAATAGCCGTTGCGGTCGGCGGGCTGGTCGTGCACGCGACTGTCGCCTTCGATCTCGACGAACGGCTTCAGCCCCGGCTTGAGGTCGTAGGAGAAACGACCGATGCCGCCATACTGGTTGAAGTCGCGGTCGTCGTTGCTGAAGGTCGAGCCGTCGGTCAGCTTGGAATCGGTGTAGGCGGTGCGATCGACGGTGGCGCCGGCGGCGACCTGGAAGCGATTAAAAGTCTGGTTGAAGCCGAGCGTGGTGCCGTAAGCGGCGTAGATCGGATATTTCTGCAGGCCGGCCTGCACGTTCGGGCTGCCGGGATTGTCGGTGGCGAGCCGCAGGCGGAGCTGCGAGGTCAGCTTGAAATCGCGGTCGACGTCGAGGCGGCCGTCGACATGGCCGGTGAAATCGGGGCGGTCGATCTCGACCGGCGACGGCGAGGCGAAGCCGTCGATCGTCGCCGGCATGTTGTTGGTGTAGCCGGAGAACGAGCCGCGCAGATCCGCGACCAGCGCGTGGCGCTCCCAGTCGGACATCACGAGAAGATCGGGCGCGACGACATAGGCCGGCGAGCCGACCGGCTTGTTCAGGCGCGCCGGATTGGTGTCGTAGCCGGCCGAGAGCTCGAGCCCGCCCTTGATCAGGAAGCTGCCGGCATAGTCGCCGACCGCTCCGAACGCATCGTCGTCGGCCTTGAGGCGGCGGCGCAGCGGCTGGCCGGGCACGGTGCCCGCCATCGCCCGCGGCACCGGCGCCTTGTTTGCGGTTTCCGACGGTGGCGGCGCGATGCGCGGCGGCCCGAGCGTCCTGTCCGGCGTTGCCGGCGGCACCGGCGAGCCGGGTCCGACCGGGCGCTTCGGCTTCGGCTGCCCGGGATAGAGCTTTGGCTGCTGCCGCTTGCGGTTGAGCGAGTCGTAGCCGGAGCCGCTGGCGCCGTTGGCGGCCGGCAGGCCGTAGGTCGGCACCTGGCCGACGCGCGAGGTCGCCGGCGCCTGCTGGCGCTTGCGCGGATCGGCATTGGGATCGGGCAGCGCCGGGAGCGCGTCCAACGGCGCCTGCGGCACGCCCGCCGTGCGGCGCGTCGGCAGCGTGTCGGGCGCAGCAAAGCCGCCGCGGTTGGGATTGAACAGGTCGGGCGTGAGGCTCTGGGCGGCCGCCGGCGCGCTTCCGAGGGCGGTCAGCGCAAGGCACGGCAAAGCCGCGCGCAGGAAATGCCCGCGTTTGCTCCGGCCCGTGCCTGGAGGCGCCCCCACGATGTAATAACTCCAACGAAATCAAGCACTTTCACGACGACCTCCGCCGGCGGGCGGGAACCATCGTTAATGGAGTTAAAACAATTATGGTTAATGACCGGTTGAGGGCCTTGGCGCTCTCGTCGCCTCGCCGGTCTGGCCATGCTAAGCAGGCACCAACGGGCGCGCGCCCCTCCTCCCTGGACCTGAACATGTCGAGCTCGAAACCGCTGATGACCCCATCATCCGGCCCTACTCCCGACAGCGTCGAATCCGCGCTCCGCACGCTGGAGACGGAGAGCGGCGGCATCAATGCGCTCGCCGCCGCCCTGCGCGGTCCGCTGGGCACGACCTTCGCCAAGGCGGTCGACCTGATCCGCAACGCCAAGGGCCGCGTCATCGTCACCGGCCTCGGCAAGTCCGGCCACATGGCGCGCAAGATCGCGGCGACGCTGGCCTCGACCGGCACGCCGGCCTTCTTCGTCCACACCGCGGAAGCCGCCCATGGCGACCTCGGCATGATCACCACCGACGACGTCATCATGGCGCTGTCCTGGTCCGGCGAGCAGCCGGAGATGAAGACCCTCGTGAACTATTCGGCGCGCTTCGCGATCCCGATGATCGCGGTGACGTCGAACGCGGCGTCCTCGCTGGGCCAGGCCGCCGACATCGTGATCGAGCTGCCGAAGGCGCGCGAGGCCTGCCCGCACAATCTGGCGCCGACCACCTCGACGATGATGCAGGTCGCGATCGGCGATGCCATCGCGATCGCGCTGCTCGAAGGCCGCGGCTTCACCGCGCTGGAGTTCGCGCATTTCCACCCCGGCGGCAAGCTCGGCGCGATGCTGAAATTCGTCCGCGACTACATGCGCACGGGCGCGGAGATCCCGCTCAAGCCGCTCGGCACCAAGATGTCGGACGCGGTGATGGAGATGTCGGCCAAGGGCCTGGGCTGCGTCTGCATCGTCGACGATGCCGGCGGCATCGCGGGCATCATCACCGACGGCGATCTGCGCCGCCACATGCGGCCGGATCTGCTGACGGCGTCCGTCGACGACATCATGACCAGGCAGCCGAAGACCGTACCGCCCTCGATGCTCGCCACCGAGATGATCGAGGTGCTGAACACAAGCAAGATCACGACGCTGGTGGTGACCGAAGCCGACAAGGTGGTGGGCATCGTGCACCTGCACGATCTGCTGCGGGCGGGCGTGGCGTAAGCACGCTGTCTTGACCCTCACCCTGAGGAGCGCGCCAACGGCGAGCGTCTCGAAGGGCGAGGCCACCGGCCGGGCCTTCATTTTTCGAGACGCGCGTTCCGCGCTCCTCAGGATGAGGAGCCAAGAGCGGCACTGCTACGCTCGCAATGACGGCGGTTAGACCACCGGAAACCGCGCAGCCTTCTCCTCCAGCGGCAGCTTCAGCCCGTTCGCCAGGTACGACACCGTGCGGTAGAAGCCGCACAGCAGCATGATCTCCAGGATCTGGGCCTCGTCGTAATGCGCCGACAGCGCGGCGAATTTGGCGTCATCCAACGTCGCGCGGTGATGCAGCGCATCGACCGCCGCGATCAGCGCCTGCTCCGCCGGCGACCAGCACGGTGACGTCGCATCGCCCCGCGCGGTCGCATGCACCTCCTCCTCGCTGAGCCGCGCCGGCCCGGCGAAGATCGCGACATGCACGCCCCATTCATACTCGCATCCGGTCAGCGCGCAGGTGCGGTCGATCACGATCTCGCGCTGGCGCAATGACAGCGGACCGGGATCGAGCAGGCCGCCGGCGCGGAACTTGTCCCAGGCGCGCGTATGGCCCGCCATCACCCGGAACAGCGCCAGCGGCGGGGCGCCGCGCATGATGCGGTCGAATTGCGCCTGGATCTCCGGAGGATAAGGCGGGACAAGCGGCGCGATACGCGGCGTGGCCTGGGACATCAGCTGTCTCCGTTGCTACAATTATCGTAGCAACACGCTACATTATTTGTAGCACCGCGCAAGAGGGGCCGGGATGGCGAAACAGGCAGCATCAGGCAACGTCCGAGGCTCCCGCACCGGCCGGCCGATCATGGCGCTGCTCGACCTCCTCGGCCGGCGCTGGAGCCTGCGGATTCTGTGGGAATTGCGCGATCAAGCCCTCACCTCCCGCGCATTGCGCACCGCCTGCGACGAGGCCTCGCCGACGGTGCTGCAGGCGCGGCTGACGGAGCTGCGCGATGCGGGGTTCGTGGAGCTGGGCGACGGTGGAGGTTACGGGCTGACGGCACTGGGGCGCGAGCTGTGCGAGACGTTCATGCCGCTGCACCGGTTTGCGGAGAGGTGGAAGAGGTAGAATCTGGACACAGCCGCGCACTCCAATCTTCCTTCTCCCCCTGTGGGAGAAGGTGGCGCGAAGCGCCGGATGAGGGGTTGCTTCCGCGAATTCAGAAGCAAGAGATTCACTCGCGGAGAGATACCCCTCACCCGTCTCGCCGCTCTGCGGCGAGCCACCCTCCCCCACAAGGGGGGAGGGAAACAAACTACGCCGCGGCCACCGTCAAATTCGCACCGTCCACCTGCACCACCTTCACCCGCGTCCCGGCCGGCGTATCCGGCCCGGCCACGCGCCACACCGTGTCGCCGAGGCGCACGGTGCCGTTGCCGTCGATGATCGGCTTCTCCAGCGTGAACTCGCGGCCGAGCAATGCCTCGCTGCGCTTGTTCAGGAAGGGGCTGGTGCTTGCGTCCAGCTTCGGCCGCGCGAGCCGGCGCCACACCGGCACGGCGGCGGCAGCGAAGATCGCGAACATCACCAGCTGGATCTGCCACGACACGGCGACAGCAAAGGAGATCAGGCCGACCAGCAACGCGGCGAGCCCGAGCCAGAACAGGAATACGCCCGGCGCCAGCACCTCCAGCGCCATCAGGATGAAGCCGAAGATCAGCCAATTCCAGGTGCCGAGCGATACGAACATGTCGGTCATGACACGACCTCTTTATACTGGCGTATGCCCTGATCGGAAAACCGGTCCCCACTTTTCCGGGGCATGCGCCTTAAGTTGCCGCATGCACTTTTCGAAAGTGCATGCGCTTTGATTATCCCTGCCGCGGCGGCACCGCCGGCGGCGTGGGGCCGGTCGTCGGCACCGAACCGCCGCGGCGGGCGGCAGCGGCCGCGGACGCCGCACTTTCGCCGAACGTTGCCTTGGCGATTTCGCCGATGCCGGCGAGCGAGCCCAGCATGCTCATCGCTTCGACCGGAAGCATGATGACCTTCTGGTTCGGCGAGTCGGCCAGTTGCCCGAACGCCTTGATATACTTGTCGGCGATGAAATAGTTCAGCGCGGCGACATCACCCTTGGAAATCGCTTCGCTGACCATCTGGGTCGCCTTGGCCTCGGCCTCCGCGGAACGTTCGCGGGCCTCGGCGTCGCGGAACGCAGCTTCCTTGCGGCCCTCGGCCTGGAGGATCTGGCCCTGCTTGGCGCCCTCGGCGCGCAGGATCTCGGACTGGCGCTGGCCTTCGGCGGCCAGAATGTCGGCGCGCTTGACGCGCTCGGCCTTCATCTGCCGGCCCATGGCTTCGACGAGGTCGGCGGGCGGCACGATGTCCTTGATCTCGATGCGGTTGACCTTGAGGCCCCAGGGCGAGACCGCGGCGTCGACGACGCGAAGCAGGCGCTCGTTGATCTCGTCGCGATGCGACAGCACCTGGTCGAGATCCATCGCTCCCATCACCGAGCGGATGTTGGTCATGGTCAGCACCGTGATGGCCTGGGTCAGGTTGGAGACCTCGTAGCTCGCCTTGGCGGCATCGAACACCTGGTAGAAGGCGACGCCGTCCACCGTCACGGTGGCGTTGTCTTTGGTGATGACCTCCTGCTCGGGAATGTCGATCACCTGCTCCATCATGTTGATCTTGCGTCCGACGCGATCGAAATAGGGCACGATCAGGTTGAGCCCGGGGCTCAGCGTCTGGGTGTATTTGCCGAACCGTTCGATGGTCCAGTCATAGCCCTGCGGCACCGTCTTCACGCCGGCAACCAGCGTGACGATGACGAGCAACACCAGAACAATCGCGAAAACATCGAAACCGCTCATATTTCCTCCAAGGCGGGAAAGCCCCTTCCCGCGCTGTCATTGGTCGGGAACGCGACCTTACCGGTTCAGCGGTCACCATTCACGTCGGCGCGGAGCGACATTTGCACAAGAAGTACGGAGGCGGAACGATCGCCGATAAGTATTGTGAGAAAACCCTTGAAACGGCACGGAGGCAACCTAGCAACGGCCGGTGTCCTAGTTCGACCATGTAAAATTCACCGGCTTCAGCGCGGCGAGCTCGGGCCGCTCCTTGCGCAGCTTCGCCAGTTGGACGGCCGTCGGCCTTGTCTCGAAGCTGCGTTGCTGCCCCGGAAAGACGGTCGCAACGTAATACAGTCCGGGGGCGGGAAGATCGATCTTGGGCGTATGCACCGGCACGAATCCCATCGACGCGCCATTCGGGAGATAGGTGCCCGGGCGCCCCGTCGTCGTATAGTTTTGCAGCTCAAGCCCCGTCGTTCCGACCGCGACCGGAATCGCAACAAAGCCGTCCGGAGCAAGGCTGATCCCACGCGCATTGATCGCAGGAAAACCGTTGTGAACGAACTGGAGATAGTTGATCGTCTCGCTGCCGCCGTTTGCGACCAGGACAACCGCCGTATCGCTCTTGACGGCACCGCCGGCCCGCACCGCTTCCGGATACATGGTCGACGCTACGTCCCCGGTCGTGTTGCAGCCAGCGAGTCCGCAGGCCACGACAGCTACAAGCAACAATCCCCGCATGTAATCGCGCCCGCCCCGTTCAAGCCGCGTCGCTCGCGGCAACATCCCCACCGTCATTCTGCCCCAGGAATTCCGGAATCACCAGTTGAAGGTAGCTTCGGCGCCCCTATTCAACCACGGTGTTGGCGAGCGCAAGCAGCGAGGGCGACATGGTCAGCCCCAGTGCCCTCGCCGTCTTCAGGTTGATCGCCAGCTCGAACTTGGTGGGGTTCTGGACCGGCAGGTCGGCTGCCTGCGCGCCCTTCAGGATGCGATCGATGTAGTTGGCGGCGCGGCGAAGCTGCTCGGCGCTGTCGGTGCTGTAGGACATCAGCCCGCCCTCATCGACGAAGGTGCGGCTCCAGAACACCGCCGGCACGCGGGCTTCACCGATTGCAGCCAGGAGCTGGGCGCGATTGGCCATGGTGAAGAAGTCAGGCAGCACCAGCAGGCCGCCGTCCTTCCGCGAAGCCAGCGCGGTGATCGAGCCAGCGTCGTGAACCGGCGCTGCCTCGACCGACACGTGAAGCGTCCGTGCGGCATCCTCGATCGTGCGCAGCATCAGGGGCGCGAACGGCGCGGTGGCAGGATTGTAGACGACGAAGACGCGGGACACTTTGGGCGTGACCTGCGTCAGCATCTCCAGCCATTTGCCGGCGAGCGGGCCGTCGTAATCGGTGAAGCCGGTGATGTTGCCGCCGGGATGGGCGAGGTTTTTGACAAAGCCCTGGCTGACGGGATCGGTGACGACGGCGAACACGATCGGAATCGTCGTGGTGCGCTGGCGCAGCTCCTCGACCGAGGGCGTGCCGACCGCGAGCAGGATGTCCGGCTTGAGCGCCACGAGTTCGTCGGCGAGGCGCGCGATGCGCGCCCGGTCGCCGGCGCCGCTGCGCCAATCGATCCTGAGGTTGTCGTGCTCCTTCCAGCCATGGGCGGCGAGCGTCTCGACCAGGATCGTGCTACGGGCCTGCCCGATCGCGTCATCCGCGGCCGTGACCGAGAGCACGCCAAGCCGCCGCGGCGCGTTCGGCTGCTGCGCCAGCACCGAGGCCGGCAGCGCGGCAATCGTCCCAAGAAGCGCCAAAGTCTGGCGGCGGTTCATGGGACACGCCATCAGATCCAGCCCTGAAGCTCGCGCAGCACCAGGGTGCGGATCACGTCCATGCCGGGATCGCTGTCGTTCAGACAGGGGATCGCGGAAAACTGCTCGCCGCCATTATGCTTGAAAATCTCGGCATTCTCCTGCGCGATCTCCTCCAGCGTCTCCAGGCAGTCGGCGGCGAAGCCCGGCGTCACCACCGCGATGCGGCGCACGCCTTCCTTGGCCAGCCGCTCCATGGTCTTGTCGGTGTAGGGCTGGAGCCACTCGTCGTTGCCGAAGCGCGACTGGAAGGTCAGCAGCAGTTTCGTCTCGTCCATGCCGAGCCGGCGGCGCAGCGCCTCCGTCGTGGCGACGCAGTGGGACTGATAGGGATCGCCCTTGTCAACATAGGATTTCGGCATGCCGTGGAAGGACGCCACGATCAGCTCCGGCGTGAACGGCAGCGTCGCCAGATGCGTCTCGATCGAGATCGCGAGCGCCTCGATATAGGCCTCGTCCTCGTAGTAAGGCGGCGTCACCCGCAGGGTCGGCTGGTTACGCAAGCGGGCGAGCACGCGGAACACTTCGTCGCAGACCGTCGCCGAGGTCGAGGCGGAATATTGCGGATAGAGCGGCACGGCGAGGATGCGGTCGCACCCCTTCGCGATCAGCGCGTCGATGCCGGACTTGATCGAGGGATTGCCGTAGCGCATCGCCCAGTCCACGACAACGTGGTCGCTGTCAGACAGTGCGGCCGCAAGCTTGTCACTCTGCGAGCGCGTGATGGTCTTCAGCGGCGACTCGTTCCGCTCATTGTTCCAGATCTTCTGATAGTCCAGCGCCTTGGTGCGGGGACGGCTGCGCAGGATGATGCCGTTGAGCACGAACTGCCAGACCAGCCCCTGGTCCTCGATGACGCGGGCGTCCGAGAGGAATTCCTTGAGATAGACCCGCACGCCGGGCGCATCGGCCGTATCGGGCGTGCCGAGATTGACCAGGAGCACGCCGACGCGCCGCAGGCCGGACCGGACGGCGGGCTTTTGCGCTGCGATGGGGGCAATTGTCGTCATGATCAGTTGCGTCGCGCGTTGCTCCGAACTTGTCAAGATGAGGTCGATTTCGCTAGGGTCGCGCCCAAGCGGGGAGGGGCTGATGACACTCGCGGAATGCTGCGTACTTGGAGCGCTGCTGCTTTATCTGGCGACGATCGTCGCGGTCAAATGGACGCGGTTTCGCACGTTCGACAATTCCCGGCCGCGCGACCCCGCCTTCTTCGAGGATGCGCTGGCGCAGCGCGCGCTCGGTGCCCACCAGAACGGCATCGAGACCTTTCCGTTCTTCGCCTTCGCGGTGCTGCTTGCCGAATTCCGGGATTCGCCGCAGCGGCTGATCGACGAGCTCGCCGTGCTGTTCCTGATCGTGCGGATCGCCTACGTGCTGACCTATCTCGGCAACCGCCCGACGCTGCGCTCGATCCTCTGGAGCATCGGTTTTGCGATCAATCTCGGGATCTTCTTCATGCCGGCGCTGAAGCGGTTTTTGCCGGTGTGATCTTTCTTCCTTCTCCCCTTGTGGGCCCGTTGCGTTATCGGCTCTTGAGGCTGAAGACGTCAGGAGCGAATGCCTTGGTCCCGGCAATTGCCTGCCAA
>NZ_JBEPQI010000038.1:0-67275 GCF_040547725.1 Bradyrhizobium sp. LA2.1 | reverse complement strand
ACCGCCGCTGCCTGAACGGGTCAGATGCCGCCCTCGATACGAAGGCCATCCGTCAAAAGCGCGGGCGTCACCGTGCGGAGAAAATCGCGCTTACGCTTCTGAAAGCCGGCATGACTCGGGTTCAAACGACCGTCAACTACCGACCAATAGCCGACATAAGAAGCGAGGGTGCCATCAACCGTGGCGGACCGATGACATGCGACTCTCGATTCTCTAGTGAAGCCACCGATACTGCCAGATGTATATCAACGCTCCGGCGGTGTAACCCAAGAGTGCGAGTCCGCTGATCCTTCGCATGTACCAGATGAACTGAATTTTCTCGATGCCCATCGCGGCGACCCCAGCCGCCGACCCAATGATTAGTATCGATCCCCCTGTGCCCGCGCAGTAGGCGATAAATTCCCAGAGAAATGTGTCAGGTGGATAGTGCGTAAGCCCATACATCCCCATGGATGCAGCAACGAGGGGAACGTTGTCAACGATGGCACTGATCAACCCCAGTGCCATGACAATGGCATCGGTGCGACCGATCGTTTGATCCAGCCACTTCGCAAGAGCGGCGAGAACTTGGGTGTGCTCCAGCGTGGCCACCGCCAGCAAAATGCCAAGGAAGAATACGATCGAGCTGAGATCGATCTGAGTGAGCGCATGGGCGACCGTTAGATGCCTTCGTTCTTGAGGCTCCTTCTTTCGGTGAATGACCTCTCCGACGAGCCATAGCGTTCCCAGACCAAAGAGGATGCCCATAAAAGGCGGCAGGTGAGTAATGGCCTTGAAGGCAGGCACCATGATCAGGATGGCAACACCCAAGGCGAACATCACGTTTCGCTCGAAAGGCGGGGTGCTCGCAGTCTCGTTACTATCGGTCACCGGCATTGAAAACGTTCTGCCGCGCAATTGATAGGTTACCACCAACAGCGGAACTAGCATGTTCGCTATGGAAGCGAAAAAGAGTGCCTTGACGATTTCGAGGGCCGTGATTTGACCGCCGATCCAGAGCATGGTCGTGGTGACATCCCCGATGGGAGACCATGCACCTCCTGCATTGGCGGCAATAACGACTAGCGATGCAAACAACCAACGGTCATCTTGTTTTTCGAACAACTTCCCGATCAACGAGACCATCACGATAGTCGTCGTGAGGTTGTCCAACGCCGCACTGAGGAAGAATGTTATAACGCACACGAGCCACATCAAGGTGGCGAGCCTCTTCGTCTTGATCTGCGAGGTGATGAGCTCGAATCCATCATGTGCGTCGATGACTTCAACAATGGTCATGGCTCCCATCAGGAAGAAGATAATGCCCGCCGTCGCACCTATCGTTTCCGTTAGTTGGTGGACGACTGCTTCGTGCTCACCTGCTCCGATGGCGTAGATCGTCCAAAGCAGACCTGCTCCGAAAAGGGCCGACGCTGACTTCTCTACTTTAATCGGATGCTCAAGGGCGATCGCGGCATAAACCACGACGAAAACCACGGTCAGCGCTAGTACTCAAAACGGCTCCTCGACAATTGGGGTTACCTTCGGATCACGCACGACCCGGCCAATCGATAATTAATACGATCACGGATGAGCGCACGCGATCCAGGATGTTCACCGAAGGATGTTACGGATGTGCCATGCCATGGTCGCGGCATAGACCAGGAGGGCAATGCAAATGCCGCCTACCAATTTAGGTGTTGAAAGCGTCTCTCTGGTCAAGAAAAAGACGATTCCAAAAAGGACGATGACACCCAGAAGGGACGGAACATGTCGCATGTTTTTAGGACGCTTCACAATTAGCACCTCCATTGCGACGCCTAATCTCTGCTGCGCGGACCTCGACGGACATTTTAGTGCGATCTAAAAAATTGGCGATCGTCTCCCACGATGCCCCACTAGTTCGCATCTCCAAGAGAATTGCCTCGTCCTGTTCTGTCCAAGGCATACGGCGTCGCAAGAAGCATCTCCAATCCTGGTCGTTTGCTCTTATATGGTTTCCTTGAAGGCTCGAGGTCTCGGCCGCAGTTGTTCGCTCCGGCGTGCAGCATACGGCGCACGCGCGGATGATCGTTGAGTCCTCACCATCAAATCTCTCCACTACGCGTCGAAACAAGCCGAATGGACGAGGGACCTTCTATGTGTGCGCTGGTATAGGCCCGTGCGGAAGAAATCAGATCCTCTACGGCCGAGCGATTGTACGAGGGATGTCGCGGATTCAGGTGCAAGTCTGTTTCGACGATCATCACCTGGGTAACGGTGGAGGACAAAATCTCAACGGCAAACGAGACGAAAGACACATGCGCAGCTTTAAAGGGCATTGGAGAGACCCTTACAACCTTCGGACGTGGCTGTCCCCCCACCATAGGGCAAGCGTGCCGCGCGGAACCGAACAAGCGCGGCGTGCAGCAACTGCTGACGGTTCTTGAGGGCCTGTTCCGCTGGGCGCTGGTGGTTCGGCAGATCGTCAAATGATGGAAAATTTTTCACGGGCACGCGCTATCCGCGAGGCGGCCCGACCATCGCTTGACCTGTCGCTGCTCGATGCAGCGAGCACCCGAGTGGCGTTATACATCGCGATGGCCATAATTCAACCTAGAAGATTAAGCCATCGCCGATGTCGGGTTTGGGGCGCGAGCGCCTTCTTGCCTGCCTGCCGTCTCCCTGAAAAGTCACATATTGGGAGGCAACACAGCGCCGCTCAGGAGAACGACTTGAGTACTTTTGCCAGGGCAAGCCGGCGGGAGCGAAGCTCCGCCCAGTTGAGCTCGGCAACGTTGGACAAATGCCTCTCACCTTTGTGAGTGAGCATCACGAGAATCCGCCTACCGTCTCCACTGTCCCGGAAGCGTTTCAACAGGCCGATCTTGACCATTCGATCCACCAGACCCACTGCGGTATGGTTCTTGACGAGCAGAAAATCTGCCAGTTCACCCACGGACATATGATAATCCGGCCGAGACAAGCCCTTTATCGTAAGCAGGGCTTGATACTGCTGTGACGTTAGGTTGTTCTTGCGGGTGTTGGCTTCGCTGAATTCGAGGAAACGCCGCAGCTGAAGTCGAAATTCGGCCAGCGCTCTATAGTCAACTGTATCCCTACTCTTTCGCGCTACTCTCTTCTTCTGTGAGTCAGTCGCGGTTTGAGATTTTCTATCTTGCTTCGATCGAAGCATATGGCGCGCCAAGTCCTAGACTGAGTTATGCTCAGCTTGCCTTCCGAGTCATCAAAGTCAAGTAGCCGCACTGTTCGGGACGACCATCGCGCCTGGCTGCGCATCCACAACCCCGCATCCAATAGACATACTTCGAAATGACGAAAGCTCGTTGGGCCATGTGCCAAGGTTGACCGTGATCGCCAGAGGTTTCAGGCTTCGAAGGATTTGGAACCGAATGGAGTCGCCAGGCTGCTTTCGGGCTACTCGGCATATAAAATCGTCGACCCCATTGATAGGACCACCATCGAGTTCGAAAATCACATCCCTGGCAAGAATACCTGCCCGGGCCGCCGAGCTATCGCTCCTGACATCGACGACAAAGACCCCACGATCCGGCAGACCGAGAACATGGCCTTCAGCTTCAGTCATATCGGATACGACGACCCCCACTCGAGCAACGGTCTGCGCACGCGATGTTGTCAACCAAAAAATCGCGCCGAGAACTATGGGTAACAGTAGCACCGCTCGCCGAGTTCGCTTCATGCGACCTGATCCGCTGTGGATTACGGCGCCGATTCACATCAGCGGCATCCAATAGTGCATCTTGCTATCCGAAACCTACGTCACCGCCAGTCAACCGATCCAGACATTCGGATTGTTACCGGACGACCATGCCCCGCTGCGATATCTCCGCGATCGCGATCAAGCTGCGGCACGCCGCATTGCCAGTTCGGTCTCGCTGCGCTTCTGTGCCGTCCTGACGTGCGTGGCGTACAGGGTAAGCCCCGTGAACGCGAGGCCGCCCACCAAGTTGCCAAGAACCGTCGGAATTTCGTTCCAGACGAAGTAGTCCATGATGGAAAATTTCGCGTGGAGCATCAGCCCCGACGGAAACAGGAACATGTTCACGACGGAATGCTCAAACACCATGTAAAAGAACAAGAAGATCGGCATCCACATCGCAATGACCTTGCCCGGGACCGACGTTGAAATCATGGCCCCGACGACGCCGGTGGAGACCATCCAGTTGCACAGCATCCCGCGGATGAACAATGTTGCCATGCCGGCCGCGCCGTGTGCCGCGTAGCCGAGCGTTCGAGCCTCGCCAACATTTCCGATCGTCATGCCGACCTAATCGGGATCCTGCGTGAAGCCGAACGTTGTCACAAATGCCATCATGAAGGCTACCGTGAGCGCCCCGGCAAAGTTTCCGACAAAGACTAGACCCCAGTTTCTCAAAACGCCACCCGGCGTCACACCCGGCCGTTTGTCGATCAACGCGAGCGGAGCAAGCACGAATACGCCGGTCAGTAGGTCAAAGCCCAGCAGATACAGCATGGAAAATCCGACAGGAAACAGTAGCGCTCCGGCCAACGGCTGGCCCGTGTTCACGTTGATCGTGACGGCGAGCCATGCCGCCAAGGCGAGGATCGCGCCCGCCATGTAGGCGCGGATCAGCGTGTCACGGGTGGACATGAAGATTTTAGATTCACCCGCGTCCACCATCTTGGTGACGAATTCCGATGGCGTTAGATACGACATCAATACCCTCTCTGTTCTCAAAGTCGCGACGGCGCCAACAGCCTACTCGTCTTGAAGAGAGCTGATGCAACGCACATGCCAGCGTATGAAACAGCGAACAATCGACCCAAAAGCGGGACAGTTTCGCGCCTCGCCCTCGAAACGGGAGGTGCGCAGCGCCTAGAAGATTAGCAATATCGCCCAGATATATCGCACTATGACCTATTGCATCGCACCACGATGCATTGGCCCTCGTCGGATTTTCGAGCAAATTGGATTCAGAACGTTCAGTAGCCGTCTGTCAGCGTCTTGATTCCAAGAATAGTTCCGGGCATGTTCCCCAAAACAGGGCAGGGGGTAGGCCATCAATACGCAGGTTTTACGTGGGCGCATCGCCGCCTCACGGTCGATGTGGATCGCCGCGGTAGCCATTCCCTTGATGTTGCTCGCGCCGGCTCTTTGGAATGGCTATCCGCTGCTTCAGTGGGATACCGGTGGCTATCTGGCAAGGTGGTACGAAGGTTACCTCGTGCCGAGCCGCTCAACGGTGTTCGGCCTTTACCTGCATTTTGGTGAGCATTCGAGCTTCTGGATCAACCTCGGAATCCAGGCCCTGGCGTCACTGTGGATCCTGCAACTGACGCTGCGAGTTCTCGGCATGAGCCAGCCGCTACGGCTGATGGCGATCGGCCTCGTGCTGATCCTGACGACCGCGCTGCCTTGGATCGCCAGCATGCTTCTGACTGACATTTTTGCCGGTCTGTCGGTGCTCGCGCTGTTCGTCCTGGTGTTACACAATGACAGGATTTCTACCGTCGAAAAGTGCTGCCTATTTGTATTCACGGCCTTCGCCGCAGCAACTCACAGCGCAACGCTCGGGGTGCTACTAGGGCTATGCGTGGTCGGGTGGAGTGTACGTCTGCTGCTACGCGGTCAAATCCCAATCATCAGTTTGATTCAGGGCAGCCTGACCCTCGTTGCCGGCGCGGCGATGCTGCTCGCAGCAAACTTCGCCTTGTCGGGACAATTGGCTTGGACTCCCGGTGGCTTCGGTGTTGCGTTCGGCCGCATCATGCAGGACGGTATCGTCGCGCGCTACCTCAGGGACCATTGTCCACGCGAGCAGTTGAAACTCTGTCCCTATCGCGATCAGCTGCCCGCGACCGCCGATCAGTTCCTTTGGGGCAACAGCATGTTCAACACGCTAGGCCGCTTCAAGGGCCTGAACGACGAGATGGGCTTCATCGTGTTGCACTCGCTCGCGGAATATCCGACCTTGCAAGCCGAGGCCGCACTGGCTGCGACCGCGCAGCAACTTACTCTCGTCGCAACCGGCGAGGGCTCCGATGTCTGGATTCCCCACACCTATGGGATCATCGAGCGTTACATCTCGGCGCAAGTAACGCCTATGCGCGCCGCGCGCCAGCAGCATTCCGAGCTCGACTTCACCGCGATCAACTGTCTTCACGTGCCGGTCGCACTGGCGTCGATGTTGCTGACCGTGGTTCTGTTCGGTCGCGGGCTTTGGCGGCGCTCGTTGGATGATCTTACTTTGCTTGCAGGGACTGTAACATTCGCACTGCTCGGCAACGCGTTCATTTGCGGTGTGATCTCGGGTCCGCATGATCGCTATGGCGCGCGCATGGCATGGGTTGCGACTTTCGTAGTGCTGATCTCTGCCGCAAGACACTTTGTCGTACAGGACGAGTCCGACGACCTGCCCACGTCAAGACAAGGCCGTTGAACGACAGACGCCGACAGAATCAGTGCGCCACGGTACCCCTCTCTTGCGTGCGGCTGACAGTGCGGGCCGGGAACTTATGTTCACTTTGTAACTCGAATCGCTTGATGCAGTAGTGGGGAGCCGGGGTATTGCAGGACTTGCCGATTATCTTGGTCGTTGAAGACGACCAGTTGCTCCAAACTCTCATTGAAGAAGCGCTCGGTGTGGCGGCTTCGAACCCGCCATCACGGCATCGGGGGAAGAGGCGGTTACCCTGCTCAAGGGACACAGGGGAAAGCACCGAGCGCTCCTAGACGACATAAATCTACGAGGGAAGATGGATGGTTGGCAGGTCGCTCAACTTGCTCGGGAAATCGACCCGGACTTTCCCGTTGTCTACGCGAGCGGGACCGCCGCTTCAGAGCGCCATAAAGAATGTCGTTCGGCGGAGAGGAGCCATAAGCAAATGATCTACGCGGCTTCATGCCCTCGTTGGGCTCGGTTCCGAGCCAGAGGGTGTCACCCGATGGCCTGACCACGAAGGCGTTAGCCAGTGGTAATCGGGGAGTTGTAGGGTGTCGGTAATATCCCTGCCGATTGCTAGCCTTGCAAGGCCGGGAATGGCGAACGCCTTTATCACCTGGTTGCGAACGTTCAGGCCCCACCGGGTTTTTGGCGCAAAGACCCGAGCAAAGCGCTCGGCGGCGCGCTGTTTCTCCCCGATAAAGGCCCGCAAAAATGCTTCGTATCTGCCAAAGGCATCTTCATGGCGGCCTCCGGCATTGGCGAGTTCACCTGCGAGTACGAATGCGGAAATCATCGCAAGAGCCGAGCCTTGCCCGGCCGTCAAGGATACACAGAATGCTGCATCTCCGATAAGGGCAACGCGGCCGCGCGTCCAGCTTTCCATCCTTATCTGACTAACCCGGTCAAAATAGAGTTGTTGTGCACGATCCAATTCGGCAAGGATGAGGGGGCACTCCCACTTCCCTTCGCGGTATCTTTCGCGCAGCATAGCCTTCTGCCGTTCAAGCCCTTCTGGTAACGTATCGCTATCGGCGGCAAACACGAACAAGAACAGCGTCAGGTCATCATGCAACGTGAAGCGGCCAAGCATGCGGCCGGGCTGTCCATACATCAAATAGATATCTTCGTCGCGCGGTCGGTAACCGCGGACCTCGAACGCTGCGACCGCATAGCCAAGATACTTTTCAAACCGTGACTGCGGCCCGAACGTTAACCTGCGAACGGTGGAATGCAAGCCATCGGCGCCGATAACTAAACCAAATCGGCGAGTGCCCGCATTCTTCAGTTGAACCTCCACGCAGTCGTCGCGTTCCTGAAGGGCAAGAATCTCGCTTTGAAAAATGACATCGGTGTCACCTCTGAGCCTTTCGAAAAGCAACCGAGAGAGGTCGCTCCGTCCGATCGTTACATAGCGTCCGTTCGAAAGTTCATCGAACACCCTGGTGCCAAATCCCGCGATGCGTTTCCCGAGATCGTCAACGACCCGCATCTCACGCGCGTGATAGCCGATGCGATTGATGTCGTCGGTCAGGTGCATTTGTTCAGCGATGTCGTATCCAAGACCCCAGAAATCGACGACATAACCGCCGACGCGCAACGCGCGCGCCCGCTCGATCAGAGTCGGTTGGAACCCCGCCGCCTTCAGCCAGAAGGCTAATGTCGGTCCAGCGATTCCCGCACCGGAGATTAAAACGCTGTTGTTCATACAGAAAAACTAGACGGTGCGCGCGTTCGGGTCACCCCGACAGGAAATCAAAAGAGCTTGATGATCAGAGGAATGTGCCGACCGCTCGCGGTTCCCGATAGGTCCGGCGGGGAATTTACAACCACGACTCTAAGCGTAGTGACGCGGTCGTCCACTCAATGCAAAATATCGATGCAAGGCTTCGCCGCCGCGCTTGCGAGCAGGATAGCGCGCATAGTTATCTCCCGTCTACGCTTCTAGGCCGCACCAGGCGGACATTGATCATTTCCTTCTGGTTTCGCTTCGGTCGCTCGCTGATTAATCGTCGTAGCTATCGATGACCGTGTCAGCTATTGCGCGTTTTGTGATGACGCCAACAATATCTCGGACTCTCGGCCGATCGACCCCGTGAAAGACAATCGCCGCTCCGGAGCGATGCCGTTTCAATCTTGCGAGCACGAGACTCAGGAGATCGATATCCCTGCAAATGACAGCGCGGCTTTCGACGAAGCGCTCGACGAGCAGGTTCGGATTACGCTGAGATTCAAGCCACAGGCCCGAGCGTGGCGGTATCAGGCCGACAATCCGCCCCTCGCGCTCGACGATGATGGCGCGTAGGTCGTCGGTGTCTTCCGCGCCTATGGCTTCCTTCAACGTTGTCCCGACCTTGGCAAGGATGAAACGCCGTTCCATGATGTCCTGGGCCTGCTTGACCAGATAAAGGTTGATGTGCCGTTCTTTCGGGATGCGGTGGCCGCGGTGGCGCAGCTTGATCGTGTAGATTGTCTCACCAATCAGCGTACGGCGAATGCCGGCCGCGACCGCGACACCGACGATCACGGGCACGATGATGGCGTAGTCCCGTGTCATTTCGAACACCATGACGATGGCGGTCATGACCCCGCCGGTGCCGGCGCCAACCATGGCGGCCATGCCGACGATCGCAGCCGAAGGAACGGTCAGGCCAGCGTGTGGAAAGACCATGCTGACCACGAGGGCGAAGGCTCCCCCCAACGTGGCTCCGAGGTACAGCGATGGGGAAAAGATACCGCCGGAGGCTCCGCATCCGAGACTGATCGTCGTGGCCAGCATCTTTAGCACAAACAGCGACGCAAGCAGGCCTGCATATGTCATCTTGTTGTCGAGGGTCGACTGGATGACGCCATAGCCAACGCCATCAACATAGGGATGGCCGAAGGCGTGAGTTAAAGCGACCATCATCAGGCCAACGGCGGCCATCCCGATGATGTTTTGCGTGTAGGCATTTCCGGGCAGCTTGGGAAAGCCGTCCTCCATAACTACCAGCAGGCGTATAAAGGCCCAGGAGGCGACGCCACACAGGGCTCCCAGCACGACAAAAGCGATTGCCTCCTGCAGACCCAGAGCCTGGGCTAGCGACATTTGAATATCAGGGACGACGAAGGCAGGATCCGGTCCGATCAAGATTCTGCCTATGGTCGTTGCGGCACCCGTCGCAATGACGACTGGAAGAAAAGTGCGGTTCGAGACCTCGGGCAACAGGATTTCCAGCGCGAACAGCACGCCGCCAAGCGGTGTGTTGAAGGTCGCCGCGATCCCGGCACCGGCTCCAGCGGAGAGCAATGTGATCTTCTGCCACGTCGACAGTTTGATCGCCTGGGAGAAAGCAGAACCCAGTGCTGCCCCGATCTGAATGATCGGACCCTCGCGACCGACTGCAGCTCCACCGCCAATCGAAAGGGCTGAAGCCAGAGATTTTATGATCGCAACCTGACCGCGGATGTTGCCGCGTTTGTAAAAAACAGCATCCATAACCTCCGGAACACCATGGCCCTTTGCCTCCGGGGCGAAACGCTGCACCAGAAAGACGACAACGAGACCGCCGATGACGGGCGAAAGAAATACCCAGTCGCCAAACCGACTCGGCCCTTCGCTCACATTGGCATCGTACCAGATGCTGAAAGTGCCGTTGTAAAACGCGTTGTGAAAAAGACCGATGAGCGTTCGCAGTGCGACGGCGCCGCAGCCCGTCATGACCCCGACAATCAGCGCGAGGCCGCAAAGGACCAGTAGATTGACCCTCCTTTCACGGTCCGGAACCGGTGCGGGGCTGCCGACGACAGGCCGAATTGGAAATTTAGACGAGGAGAGGGGCGCTGATGACATGTCGGGCACAGTTGAATCGGGGAAATGTCCAAACCAATCGACATGAAGTCCCCGCAAAATCAATGGGAAATTTTGCTGCTTTGGAAACTGCCACACGGCCTGCCTATCGGGCAGCCGCTGCTGCTTAAACCGGCTGTCGACGCATATTCAGAGCGAGCCTGCGAGGGTTTAAGACGAATCCCGGTGCAGCGAGCGCCATGAGATTGATATGGGATTGATGGAGATGCGAACCAAAATTGGGACGTGGTGAGGGTCGAACGTGTCCTACGGATGCAACTACGATCACAAACTCGTCAAACACCACGGCGAAACTGGCTCTCATCGACCGGTGGACGGTTACGCCGCGTCGGTCTAGATCATGCCAGATGCCGGGGGCGGCCAGTGCAAGGAGTCGAGATGGAGCCGCGCTACCGGAAAAACCTGAATGTTCTCCTACCGTGCTTCGTGGTGCTCGGCATCATGTTCGGCCTGGTGGCTTATTCGCCAGAGTTGTACCGCGCTTTCTGTGGCGCAACCGGATACGGAGGGACGACACAACGGGCGTATTCCGACTCAACTGCCGCCTCCGATCAGACTGTGACCGTTGCGTTCGACAGCAACGTCGCGCCGGACTTGCCGTGGCGGTTCGAACCTGAGCAGCGCTCCGTGACCGTTCACTTGGGCGAACAAAAGCTCGTATTCTTCACCGCCGAGAATCTCAGCAACGAGTCGATCGTCGGGCACGCGACCTTCAACGTCACGCCGGAGACGAGCGGCATCTATTTCAATAAAATTCAGTGCTTCTGCTTCAATGAAGAGCGCCTTGACCCGCATCAGAAGGTCGAGATGCCCGTTGTCTTTTTCGTCGATCCTGCCTTTGCAAAGGATTCGGACAATCTCCATGTCGATACGATCACATTAAGCTATACATTTCTTCGCTCGGCGAATCCGTCACACAGCGAGAATCTTTCACGTTTCCTGGCCAATGCCGCGCCGGATCCCGTCCACGGCCAACAACTCTTCATGGAACGCTGCACTGCGTGTCACGCGATAGACAGAAACAAGACTGGCCCCGTGCTTGGCGGGGTGGTCGGCCGCAGAGCCGGCTGGGCTCCCGGGTACGACTATTCGCCCGCGCTAAAGAGCGCCGGTCTCATCTGGTCCACGGATAATCTCGATCAGTGGCTGGCCGACCCCCGGAAATTCATTCCCGGCGCACGCATGCCGGTTCGCGTGCTCGACGCCCCGTCTCGCCGCGACCTCATCGCGTACTTGCAGAAGGCAGGCCAGGAGCACAACGACCGGACCGATTCGATCCCGCACATATCAGATGGAGAATATTAGTAGCCACGTTTCTTAGAGCGTGCGTTGTAACTCAAGTCGGGATAATAAACAGCTTCAGGAGCACATCGATAACGACAGAGCTGAACCCTTCGTCCGTGCCAAGAAAACGCAGATTCAAAGGCGCCGCATCACTTAGCTCTGATTCCGGATACTAGAATCGCACTCAATAAACCTCGATAGGTTAGCACGCGCACTCATAAGCAAACAGCTGATTAGGGCGATCGGCTGTCTCACGCCCGCTCCGCCTTCGCACGTTCAGCTTGCGCCAGGGCTCTTGCTGCCACTCCCGTACTTTGTAATCGCTCCGAGCAGTGTGCCTGCCGTAACTGTTTTCCCGTCCATCAAAAGAATCTCGGACAGCACTCCGGTAGCTGGCGCTGTCACCTCTACAGTCGTGCCGTCGGTTTCAATCTCAACTAGCGGTTCGTCGATGCTGACTGGGTCTCCGACGCGCATTAGTCTATGCGTCCAGCATGATACGCAGCGCGTTACATCGGAAGCTGACAATTAAGAGCTTGGGAAAAGCGACGAGCCGCGATTTACAGCGCCGCGACGACAAGAGTCGTGACCAACGTGCCGAGGAAAAGGAGCTCCACGGCTGTATCCATGATCGGACGAGTTCCCGCCAAAAATCGGGACATACGAGCCCGAACTTCGAAATCTCTCTCCATGTCCGGTGGTCAGCACGCCGACCGCCATTCAAACAATCGCATACGCCGTGAACAGAAGGCAAGTCAGGTATACGCACGCGAGACAAATGCCCGCGGTTCTCGCCGTGCGGTCATCTCGCCGCGAGCTTGTCCCAGCCGCGAGCCCAGCCAGTTTTTCATACTGTGCAAAGAGTTGGCAACCGGCACGTCCTCGGAAAAGTACATTTCTCATATATGTCTCCAAACAAGCTGATCCGTTCCTGGGAGGTGCGGAGTGCAGAAGCCTGGAAGAAGCACGTCCCGGCCGGTGATTCGCTTTCGTTCTCGCATCCGCTTCACGGAAGATAGTTTACGGCGTCCCATTGGGCAGTCGGGAGATGAGCGCGGCTTGTCGGGACAATCCTGACGTCTGAGTGCCGTGCGGCCAGGGCCGCTTCGCCCACTAAATTCTAATTCCAGGTCAAACTTGATCGGGACTCTTTGCCAGATGGTCCAACCAGCCAAGGGTCACGCCGTAGCGCACTATGTCAGCACGCGTAAACAGTCCGAGCTTTTCCACCGCCCTGGCCTTGTAAGTTTCGACGGTCTTGATGCTGATGTTTAGTTGATTGGCAATTTCCTTGTTGCTGAAGCCTTGTGCGATGAGTCTGAGAACCTCACTCTCGCGCGGTGTCAGCTCGCTGGCTGTGGAAGCGCCAGAAGACGAATGTGCGCCATGCGTGGACGGAAGTGCTTTCTCCGCTATTGCGGGATCCAGATACAATCCACCTCCAGCAATCGCGCGAACTGCGCGCTCGAGCTCGTCGGCCGCAGAGCGCTTCAGCAGATAGCCGCGAGCTCCCGCCTGCAGCATGGGCTGAACGTAGGCGTGGTCCTCGTGCACGGTCAGCGCCAGCAGACGAACCTGAGGCAGCTGCGTCGCTAGGGTGCGAGCGACTTCAAGGCCACTGATACCGGGAAGTGAAATGTCCAGGATGGCAATGTCTGGCGTGGCCTGGCGAATGATATCAAGGGCGGTCTGTCCATCCGTTGCTTCCCCGACGATCTCGATGTCCTGTACGTCCTGGAGCAAAGACTTCATTCCGGCCAGAACAAGCGGATGATCGTCAGTCAACGTGATCCGGATCGGGCACATAGCCCATCTCCTCTATTGGCACCGGTATTCTCATGAAGAGAGAGGTGCCGTGGCCGGGTTCAGATTCAATCGCCAAAGATCCGCCCAGCAGCGTGAGGCGCTCCTCGATTACCGACAGGCCCAATTTTGCGTGGCGGCTCTCACCCTGCGAGAATTCCTGAAAGTCGAAACCGTTCCCGTCGTCTTCGACGACTATCCTCAGCTCTGCTGTACGTCGGTCGATTACCACGCTGACGTTTCGCGCTTGCGCGTGTTTGACGACGTTATTCACGGCCTCCTGAACGGCGCGGTAGGCCGCGATTTCGACATCCTGGCCGAGACGATCTCTTCTGCCCAGAGGTTGAAAATCAACGCTGATCCCGAACCGCCGCTGGATCTCCGCGCAGAACGCCTCCAGCGCCTTGTAAAGGCCCAGGTCATCAAGGGCAGTCGGGCGCAGATCAGAGGCGATTTGATGGATATCGCGCCCAATCCCTCTTGCGAGTCCTTGCAGCCAATTGAGCCTCTCCAATCCGAGCTTGCGTTTGGGGCTCGTGCCGAGAAGCGGCTCCAGGTTCTTTAGACCGAGAAGGAGACCTGTAACCGTCTGGCCGATTTGATCGTGAAGCTCCCTTGCGATTCGACGGCGTTCGTTTTCTTCTGCCTCCGAAAGACGTCGAAGCAGTTGCTGTCGTTCCAGCTCGGCTCGCTTGGTCTCATCGATATCCTGAATGACCCCATATACCACGTCCAAGTTTTTGTCATCGAGTCGAGATAGCCTTCCGCTGGCCCGCAGCCACCGGCTGTGAGGGGGAGCGGACCGGAAATCGGCTATCGCGACGATTCCCGAACGGCAACTCAGCAAGGAAGCCTCAAATTTCTGCTGGTCGGCGGGATCAATACTGCTCAGCATCTGATCTATCGGAAGGCTCGTATCTCCTTCGGAGCGCGAACCTTCTATCTGGAGCATCTCCCGTGCG
Organism: Bradyrhizobium sp. LA2.1; assembly: GCF_040547725.1. NCBI lineage: Bacteria > Pseudomonadati > Pseudomonadota > Alphaproteobacteria > Hyphomicrobiales > Nitrobacteraceae > Bradyrhizobium > Bradyrhizobium sp. LA2.1. Next base: position 52,972 of record NZ_JBEPQI010000038.1, on the reverse strand, counting down.
CGGGGCGATACAATCGCTTCTCTGGCGGCAAAGTCACAGCTGAATACGCCGAGATCTGCGGCATCGATCGTCAGCCTGCGTCGCTCTTCACTTGCGTTGAGTGCCAATGCCGCCTGCGCCTCTTGCTCGCGCCGACGCAGCGAAATGTCGCGTATCGTGTACCAGGCCAAAGTCAAAGCCAGGACGAAGCTCAGGACTCCACCCCCGGCAAGAAAAATGGCTGAGCGCTGGACGGGCCCGTTGAGTTCCTGCGTCGGTATTCCGAAATGGACCGACCATCCGCTGGTTCCGGGAATGAGTTTATAGATCGAGTCGACTTGGTCGCCGACAGGCGTGGTTTTGACGTAGCTTCCTTCTGGCGCAGAGGCAATCGCTTCGCGGACTGTGGCGCTGGCAGATTGTCCGAGCTCGGATTGCTCACCGAAGGTGCGGGCGACGATGTTACCCTTGGCATCGACCACAAACCCCACCCAGCCTGCCGGGGCACCTGCGCTCTTCAAAATCTGGCTTATTGCATCGGGCACCAGGGCCACCGTGAGCACAAACTTCAATTGCCCATCGCGCTCAACGGGCGCCCTGACGGCTACCACGCGTTTGCCGGTGACAGGACCGCGTGGCCCTATTCCGCCGATCGCCGGCTTTCTCGTCCTCAGGATTTGTTCGAAATTCTCGCGGTCGACGGTGGCGCGCATCCCATCTCCGAGCGGGCGGCTAACGTCCAGCACCTGATTTCCATCGGGATCGACAAGCTGTATCGTTTGCCAAAGGGGACGTGCTTCGTTGACGCGCGTCGCTTCTCGATAGAATGCGTCAAGGTCCGGCTTATCGAGCGTGGCCGAAGCCGCGACAGTCTCGGCGATCTCGAGCTGGAGGCTGATCTCCGAGGCAAGTCGGTTGACGACGCTATCAAGTGTCTCCACCGCGGCCGCCTGAGAATCCCTGCGCTGTTGCTGCGCATTCAGGAAAACGACCCACCCCGCGAAAAGCGCAAGAGGCATCGCTGCCGCTATGAAGACGAGGATAAGGGGGCGGCGCGCTGCGCGCCGGGAGATCAAGGTGGGCGCCTCCATGCGGGTAGGTATCAAATGAGACAGCAAAACGCCCACGTCTCAGCACTTCCTCGATGTTCTGGTTTTTGTCGGGCTTTTCCCGACAGTACTAATGGTCACCCTGACTCCCAGGATCGCTCGATCCATCCCATCGTACAGGCAATCAGTGTTGCGGTCTAGAATTGGGCTTGACATGGAACATTCATCATCGCTGTCGCTGTTGACGGAAAACGAATTCAACCCAGCGCCCCCACCGCCCAGCATCAGATACTTCACCCCATCTACTTCGTAGATTTCCGTGGTGTGGACGTGCCCGTTCAACACGACCACCTCCATGTCCTTGGCATACGACGCAATCACCTTGTGCGGGTTGTCGGGAGCCGGGATAGGACCTAGGCCGGAGCGCGCAAAAACCGGATAATGGAAGACGATAAAGGCCTTCCGAATGCCATTCGCCTTCGCCTCGTCCATCCACTTCTGCAGTTGCGTCATCTGCTCGGCGTACTTCGGCCGATCAGCGTCCCATTGTGAGGGCGACCGGTAGTCGTACTTGCCGCTCCACAGATATATGAAACGGGTGCCCTTGAAGTCGAATTTGTAGATGAGGTTTTCCGGCGTGACGCCGAATTTCTTTAGATACGGCACCGCCGAAAGAACGCCTTCGATCTTCGGATCGGCCCATACCTCATGATTACCCACGCTCATGAAAAACCGCCCATCCAGACCGGCTGCACGCATCTCGTCATCTGGCGCGGGCAGCTTCTTCAACATGGTGTCGTTCACGCGTTTCCAGTATGGGCTGTCGCTGACGGTTAAGCCCTGATTGCCCCACCATACGGCGTCGCCGCTATTGACAACGAATTTGGCGCGACTGGATTGGACGTCTTTCACGATTTCACGCGTCACCCATTCGCCGCCCTGGAGCCGAAACATCGTCCGATGCACGCCGGGAAGCAGCTTTACGTCCTCAACGGATGCCTCTGTCACCCACCCTTTATCGACCGTCAGCGTCATGACTTCCGTCTTGACGCGAATGGCATGATTACCTTAATCAGGTCTTTTGTGACCGGATCGAAGATCATCTTTACATCCTTCGCCACAACGGCTTCAGCGACCTTCTCCGGCATGACCAACCCGAACATTTCGACGAAGAACTTGTTGAGGTCCGGCTGCCCCTCCTTCAACGGGAGGTACATCATCGGACGGGTATCGCCGACCGCCGCGAACGAAAAACCGGCCCCGGTGGGAAGCGGCCCCGGGGGCGTTGTCTGCGCCTGCGCAATGGCGACGAACGGTATGGGGAGGGTTGGCAGTGCCGCGAGCGCGCCGAGAACAAGGCGACGGCTCGGGTTGCTGGGGTTGTATGATGACTGCATCATCATTGATCCTCTGGAGGAGAATGGGGCGGCGCGCCATCATTTGGTTGCCTGAGTGACGCCTCGTCGCTTTGCGAAATTGACCCAGATCACTGGCAGTGAGCTATGCAGCTTTGGCAACGAAACAATACACCCGTCGAAGACGCGTTAATCCAAATCAAGACAACATCAATGCAGCTTCAACACCGATGGGGGCGTGGCTGCCCCGCGTAAAACTCGCCCCTGCGCAGTCGTTGATATAGATCAATACCCACGACCCGAACTACTGAGATACGGCAGCTGCCGAAGCAGTCCCGGCCTCCTTTCCGTGGCACGGCCGAGAAGCTACCAGGAGTGGACGGCGGCAATAGAGGCAGCCCTGGTCAATCCCACTTATCAGAACTTCAGCCGCTTCTGCATAGTCGCGGCCTGATAGCGGGGGTACCGTAATAGGACTGCTTTGGATTGGGTTCGAACTGCTGACCTTTTTAGTACCGTGTGAGGCCGCCTTTGATCGCTTTCCTGAGCGATGCGAATCCGGTGAACCTTGCGGACAGGGCATCGATGAAGCTCGCGGGCGGCTTGGCACGCTTGCTCGTTGCTGCCGCGCTTTGCATCATGGCGGCGCCGCTGCGCGCGGTCGAACCGGAAACTCGGATTCTAGTCCTCATTGCTACCCACCCGTATGTCCCAGGATTGCTAGCCCTCGACAATGCCATGCGCGAGGAATTGGCCAAAGATACAACGCAGCGATTCCAGTTCTTCTCCGAGTCGCTCGATGCTCAGCGGTTTGCGTTCGGCGATTTTGATCAGGAGTTTCGGGCTCTGCTGGCCAAAAAATACACGGGACTGAAAATCGACTTTATCGTTGCGGTGACGAAGCCCGCTCTCGACTTTGCTAACAGGTACGGCAATGACCTATGGCCTGGCGCCCAGATCCTGTTTCATAGCGTTCCCACCTACTTGCTTGATGGTCTCGCGCTCTCGGCACGAACGAAGGGCGTGAGAGAGGGGCGGGATATCGGCAGGACCGTCGATCTGGCTCGCCGACTGCAGCCTGGTGCGCAACGCATCCTCGTGGTCGCAGGTGTATCCGACTACGACAAAGACTTTGCTGACGAGGTCCGCAGGGTGTTCGCCGCGCGGAATGAGACTGCAGAGACACGCTATTTGATCGGCCTGCCGCAGCCCGAACTCGTGGAGATAGTAGCACGAGAGCCGGCGAGTACCATCGTGCTGTATCTCACCCAATTCCGTGATCGCGAGGGCCGGCCGTATACGCCACGTGAGGTGCTTCGCACGATTAGCGCCGAATCGACCGCGCCGACCTATGGCGTCTTCGAAACCTACTTGGGCTACGGCATCGCGGCCGGAATCGTGCAATCCTACGACGATCTTGGCCGCACGGTCGCCAAACTGCTGATTCAAATGAGGGCGGGTGCCTCGGTCCCGGCCCTTTCCGATGTCCCCGCTGAATGCGTGGCGGATGTATACGCGTTAAACAAATGGTCGTTGGACGAGCACAGCTTGCCCCCCGGATGCGAAATCCGCGTCGCCGAGCGGCATTTGTGGCGCGAATATCCCTTGCAGATCCTCAGTGCTCTGGCTGTTGTGCTGCTTCAGGCTGCTCTGATCGCTTGGTTGCTATTGGAACGCCAACGACGAAAGCGAGCCGCGGAGCAAATGGGACGGGCCCAGGTAGAAACAGGACAGTATCGCGAAAGTCTCGCGCATTTGGTGCGTGTCCATGCGGTCGGCGAAATGTCGGCGGCGATCATACACGAGATCAATCAGCCGCTTGTCGCTATCAAGAACTATGCGCTCGCGGCGCGCAGACGGCTCGCTGGCACCGTGGACGCAGCCAAGGTTGAAGATTTGCTGGACAAAATCGGAGAGCAAGCCTCGCGCGCAGGCGATGTGCTGCGGTCGCTTCGAACCATGGTGAAGAAGCATGAATCGGAGACGACTAGAATCGAAGTCGGGCAACTGGTCGCCGATACCTTGAAGCTGGTGGAGATGGAAAGCCGCAGCGCGAGTATCAGGTTCGAGTCCGTGATCTCGATGGATCTTCCACCGCTCTTCGTCGATGGGGTTCAGATCCAACAGGTGGTCCTGAATCTAATCCGCAATGCCATTGAGGCGGTAGAGGAAGCTGGAATTGCCACCAGCCTCATCAAAATTAGAGTTTCGGGCACCGCAGAAAACGAAATCGCCGTGAGCGTCACCGATTACGGACCGGGAATTGGCCCCGACGATGCCAAGCATATTTTTGAACCGTTCTATTCAACGAAGGGAGGGGGATTGGGCGTCGGGCTTTCGATCTCCCGCGCTATCATCGAAGCGCATGGCGGCCACATATCGCTGGCCCCGAACGTGGATAGTGGATGCGTTTTTCAATTCACACTGCCTATCTCTCGTGAAGGGAAACTGACGGCATGAGTGAGCCCACCGTGTTTATTGTTGACGACGATGCTGCAGTACTGGATTCGATTGCGGAGCTGGTGATGTCGGTCGGACTGCAAGCGGCCACGTTTCGTTCCGCGCGGGAGTTTCTTGACGGGTTCGATCCCGAGCTGCCGGGGTGTCTCGTGCTTGACGTCCGCATGGCACATATCAGCGGGCCCGCGCTCCAGGACGAGTTAAACGCGATTGGTGCACGCATTCCGATCGTGTTCATCAGCGGCCATGGAGACATCGCGGTCGCCATCAAGACCATCAAAGCGGGCGCCGTTGATTTCGTTCAAAAACCATATCGTGAACAGCAACTGCTTGACAGCATCAACGATGCCCTGCGTCGTGATGCGGAGTCTCGACTAGTCACCAATACTGGCGAGGGCTTCGCCGAACGCCTGGCAACACTTACCGAACGTGAGCACCATGTGCTCGAGCAGGTAGCTAAGGGTCTGTCCAGCAAGTCGATCGCCAGGTTGCTCGACATCAGCTACCGGACCGTAGAACTGCACCGCGGTCACATCATGGAAAAGCTGCGGGTCCGTTCGGCCGCGGAACTGATCCGGCTCGTGATCGAGCGACGCAATAGCTGAGCGGTCGGCGGACGATGCCCGGCTACTATAAGGGTCGCAAGTATTTATTCATATTGTTCGGCGGCTGGACAGAGCCCACCCTCAATAAGTGTCCTTTGACGTTCGGCCAGGCCTGACGCGGCGGTCAGCACGTCACTCGACCGCCGTTAGCAGGGCCAGAGGCTCATGGCCGAAACCATCTATGTCGTCGACCCGCTTCCCGATGAGTGCCGCCGCATCGTTAACGCACTCGCGGGCGAGCCTGTCGTCGTAAAGAGTTACGACGACGCCGCACAATTCCTCGACGAAGTTGCCGCAACCGCCTCGGGATGCGTTCTCGCGCCCCTCGACCTTCCGGGCGTTGGACTGCGAGGGCTGATCGACGAGATCAATCGCCGGCAACTTCCACTCGCGGTCGTGGTGATCGGACGTGATTCGGAGTTCGCGATTGCTGTCGAATTGGTGCGGTCCGGCGCTTTCGACTTTCTCGAACACCCGTTTTCGGATGGGCGGCTGCGATCGGTCATACGTCAGGCGATCGGCGTCGCGCATGACTGAACTCGCTGCGATGCGATTCAAATGCGGCGCGCATCTTCGATGCGCCTGCACGTGAAGTTGGTAGCTCTCGTGCACATGGGCAACAGGTATTTCCACCTACTCCGGCACGTATTCCCTGCGATGGTCCAATTCCATTCTCTACTTTAGTGTAGTGTTGCATTGCCACGCTGCCTTGGCGTGTAGCATTTGTCTCTTCATTTCGCGACCGCCCAACGAGGGTTGGCTCATGAGTATTTCGACCGATACTCTCGTAAAGGCCGAAAACCGGCAGTGTTCATCCGCGCCGATGGTATTCATTCCGGGCGGCACGTTTCGGATGGGATCAGACAAGCATTATCCAGAAGAAGCGCCCGTGCATCGCGTTACGGTCGATGGTTTTTGGATGGATCCAACCCCTGTAACGAACCGCCAATTTCGGCAGTTCGTCGAGGCGACTGGGCACATTACCTTTGCTGAGATTGCCCCCGACCCGAAGGATTATCCGGGGGCTCTGCCGCACATGCTGAGGGCGGGCTCTCTGGTCTTCAGTCCACCGGATCATCCGGTCGACCTCCGCAATTTCGCGAATTGGTGGAGCTTCACGTTCGGTGCCAATTGGCGTCGCCCGTACGGCAAGGGCAGTTCGATCCGCGGCCTCGACGATCATCCGGTCGTACATATCGCGTACTCCGATGCGCTGGCGTATGCGACGTGGGCCGGCAAGGAATTGCCGACCGAGGCGGAATGGGAATTTGCCGCGCGCGGCGGGCTCGACGGCGCCCAATATGCTTGGGGTGGCGAGCTCACGCCCGGCGGCAGGCACATGGCCAATACCTGGCAGGGCGAGTTTCCGCGCCAAAACCTGAATCAGGACGGATTCGAGCGCACGTCGCCGGTCACCGCTTTTCCGGCCAATGGCTACGGCGTGCACGATATGATCGGCAATGTCTGGGAATGGACCACTGACTGGTACTCGCCGAGGCACGAAGCGGATGCATTGAAAGCTTGCTGCATTCCCGAAAATCCGCGGGGTGCTCGTGAAGATGCGAGCTACGACCCGCGCCTGTCCAACATCAGGATCCCCCGCAAGGTCATCAAGGGCGGCTCGCACCTTTGCGCGCCGAACTATTGTCGCCGTTATCGCCCGGCCGCCCGTCATGCAGAACCGATCGATACCTCCACCAGTCATGTGGGGTTCCGCTGCATCATCAGACAGGCGGGAGCAGCGCGATGAGCGATGCCACTCCGCAGGAACTGGGCGTCCTGGCCAAGCTGGTCATCGTGCTCGCTATCGTGCTGATCGTCGCCGGCGTGCTGTGGCACGGCGTTACGGTCGATGCCTTCCGACGATTCTGGCATGACCTGGTCGAACGGCCGGACGAGCCGATGAGGTTCCGCTTCATCCTGCAGCCGCTGATGGCTGCGTTCGCCGCTATCCACGATGGACGTGAGGACGCGCGGGCCGGACGCTCTCCGTATTTCATGACGGTGCTGCGCAATCCGCAGGAGCGCGTTGGACGGCTGCGCGAGGGATTAAACGCGACCGCCAGAATCATCCTTCTGGGGCTGGTGATGGACGTGATCTATCAGCTCATCGTGCTCAAGACATTCTATCCGAATGAGGCGCTCGTCATCGCGTTGCTGCTCGCATTTGTCCCGTACCTGATCATCCGGGGGCTCGTCTTGCGCGTCGCGCGGTCGCGCATCCGTAGATCGCGCGGTGAGGGCTCCGAGATGAATCGTCAGCAATAGGGAGCCCGCTATGGCAGACCCACACTCCATCCCAAGCGCGGGCAGGTTCGAGGTGAGAGTAACCTCAGACAGCCACTTTGGCTGGATCCGCACCCGCCTGAGCATCGAGCGCACGATGATGTCGTGGATACGGACGGCAGTCGCGCTGATCGGCTTCGGCTTCGCAATCGTCCAGTTCTTCGTACGCTTCGAACAGATGCCCGGAGCCCGACCTGCTGCTTATCCAAACGCACCGCGGGACCTCGGGCTGGCGCTGATCTCATGCGGCGTCCTTTCGCTACTCATTTCGGTTTGGCAGTACTTGTGGGGCATTCGTTACCTTTGGAGCGAAACGTTCGCCCCAATTGCCGGACTGACAAGGGAGGGAATGCATACGCCGGTTATCGCCATCGCCATCCTCCTCATTTGCATCGGCGTGTTTGCCTTCTTTGCCGTGCTGCTGCGCCTCGTGTAGCTGACCGCGCGAAACCGCGACCGAAAGGGGTTCCGAAATGACCGACACAAGCCCGACCATCGTAAACAGGTTCATCAGCATGAGCATGGAAGCGAAGCCCTTACCTTCGAAGGGCGGTTGCCCTCGACAGTGGAAAACCTGCTTGTAAGCGAACAGGAGAGGCGCAAATGAATCGCAGACTCGAACTCTTCAGCATCGTACTCTTTGCGCTAAGCGCGGGCGTTGTGGGCGGAGGAGTCACCTCCGCGCTTGCGGACGAGGTCGGAATCGAGGTGGACCTCGGCGACTTGCGCGGCGAAATCCTGTCGCTCTTTGCGCGTCGGGGTGCCGTAGCGACGGAAACGAACCCGAATTACAAGGGCGCTGCGGCGCCTGCGCCTGCGGCTCCTCCCTCGCCGGCCGCCGCGGACTGGCCGAGCTACAACAAGACGCTCACTTCCGAGCGCTTCTCCGACCTCAGCCAGATCAACACGAAGAATGTCGGCAAGCTCAAGGTGCTGTGTACCTACGACACCGGGCGATTAACGGCCTTCGAGACCGGTCTTCTGATGGTCGAGGGCGCGCTCATCGGCACAACCGAATTCGATATTTTCTCGATAAACCCGGCGACCTGCGCCGAGAACTGGCGCACGCACGAGGAATATCCGTCCTACATTCTGCCGACCAATCGGGGCGCGGCGTACCTCGACGGCATGTTGTTCCGCGGCACCCAAGACGGGCGCGTGCTGGCCTACGATTTCAAGACCGGCAAGCGGCTGTGGGAGGCGACGATCGGGGACGCGAAAAAGCTTGAAGACGTGCCAGCGGCACCGATCGCCTGGCAGGGCCTCGTCTTCGTCGGCAACGCCGGCGGCGACGTCAAGGGCGCCAAAGGGCACATGTACGCGCTCGACGCCAAGACCGGCAAGATTGTGTGGCAATTCTTCCTCGTGCCCAAGACCGAGGGCGATACTGTTCGCGGGCCTGAGGGCGCCACGCCGCTCGACACTTCGACTTGGAAAATGGTGCCCGGCGCGCCGATCAGCGGCGGGGGAACCTGGACTTCTACGACCTTGGACCCGGCTTCTGGGCTCTTGTATGTGCCCGTTGGCAATCCCGCGCCCGACTACGACAACAGCGTTCGCCAGGGCGACAATCTCTTCACCGGTTCCGTCGTTGTCCTCGACGCCAAGACCGGCGCTTACAAGAACCATTTCCAGCTTGTGCCCAGGGATTGGCACGACTGGGACGTCTCCAACCCGCCGGCTCTGATCAAGACAAGGGGGGGCAAGAGGCTCATGGCGGTGGCGCCGAAGGACGGACACCTTTACGGCTTTGATCTTGCCGACAACAAGCTCTTGTACCGGACGCCGGCGACGAAAATCGAGAATGCGCAAGAGCCCTTCGCTGTCGACAAGGACGTCCATTTTTGTCCCGGCGTGGCGGGCGGGGGGGAATGGAACAGCCCGGCCTACGACCCTATGACCAATTTCATCTTCACCGGCCAGAACGACTGGTGCACGACGGTGAGGCTGCAGACGAGGGAAGAAGTTCTGGCGAGTTCGGTCGGACAAATATGGACGGGAGAGAAGTCTCTCAATCCGGCCGACATCTTTGGAAAGTTCACGCGTGCCGACGGTGTCTGGGCGGGATGGCTCCATGGCGTCGACGCTGATACCGGGGTGTGGAAGTGGAGGCTGAAGTCCAATTACCCGATCATCGGCGCCGTGACGCCGACCGCCGGAGGCCTCGTGTTGTTCGGCGACATGGGCGGCAATTTCTATGCGGTTGACGCGGCGACCGGCCAGAAGCTGTGGGGCAAGAAGATCGGCGGCGCGATCGGTGGCGGAGTGATCACTTATACAGCCAATGGCGCGCAGAAAGTCGCGGTAGCGACCGGCTATGTATCCCCCGCCTTTCCGACTGAAATCCGGAGAGCGAAGATCGCGATCCTGGGCGTCGAAGGCAACTGAATCAGCCGACGGCGGCGCCGGCCGCCGCGCGAGCCAATGAGGAGCCTGGTCATGGAGCTCGATCCCGTTCTGCTGTCGCGCGTGCAGTTCGCCTTCGTCATCAGCTTCCATATCATCTTTCCAGCCTTCACCATTGGGCTCGCCGCGTGGCTTGCAACTCTCGAAGGCGTGCGGCTGTGGAATGGCAACGAGCTCTATCGGCGGATCTTCGACTTCTGGCTCAAGATATTTGCTCTGTCGTTCGGCATGGGCGTGGTTAGCGGCATCGTGATGGCTTTCCAGTTCGGCACAAACTGGAGCGTACTGGCCGAGCGCACCGGATCGATCCAGGGGCCGTTGCTGGGCTATGAGGCCTTCACTGCCTTCATGTTGGAAGCAACATTCTTCGGCGTCGTGCTCCTTGGTCGCGACCGCGTGCCGCCCTGGTTCTACTTTCTCTCCTGTTGCATGGTCTCGCTCGGCACCATGTTCTCGTCGTTCTGGATCCTCGCCAACAACAGTTGGATGCAGGTGCCGCTTGGCCACACGATTGTCGACGGCAGGATCATTCCTGCGGACTGGTGGGCGATCACGACCGGATCGATCATGCGGGTGCGCTGGCCGCACATGCTGCTGGCCGCCTTCCTGACGACCGGAATGTGCGTGGCGGCCACCGGCGCCTGGTACCTGCTGCGTGGCAGGGACGTGCCGGAGTCGCGCGCGATGCTGAACTGGGGCCTTGGACTGGTCGCGGTGCTGATCCCGATCCAGCTCTTCTTCGGCCACTTGACGGGCCTCTACGTGCTCAAGCATCAGCCTGCGAAGTTCGCGGCGATCGAGGCGCGCTGGAAGACCCAGCAGCCGGCAAGCGAGGTGCTGATCGCTTTGCCAGATCGATTCGAGGAGCGGAATCTCTTTGCGATTGAAATCCCCAGGCTCGGCAGCTTCATCGCCTCCGGCAATTGGACCGCGCGCGAGATTGGGTTGGAGACCTTCCCGCCCGAAGACCGCCCACCGGTGATCATTCCCTTTTTCGCGTTCCGCATCATGGTGGGAATGGGCCTGATCATGCTCGCGGTATCCTGGTTTGGAAACCTTCTGCGCTGGCGCGGCCGGCTGGAGAGGACACGCTGGTTTCTGTGGGTGGCGTTCCTGTCCTTCCCGAGCGGCTTCATCGCCATCCTCACCGGTTGGTTCACCGCCGAAGTCGGCCGCCAGCCCTGGGTCGTCTACGGCCTCCTGCGCACGAAGGATGCTGTAACGCCGTCTTTGACGACGGGTGACGTGCTGTTTTCGCTGGCATGCTACGTCATCGCCTACGCCATAATATTCGGCTTTGGTCTGTTTTTCATTCACCGACTTTTGCGGGATGGCCCTGGGCGCGATGCGTCGGACCGGGCGAAAATGACTCCGGCTCGGCCGCTGGCTGTTGCAATGCAATCCTCCACGGAGGAACCCCGATGAGTGCGACGGCCCCCTCAGCGCTAGCCCTGTTCTGGCTCGCCGTGATCGGCTTGGCGATTCTCGCCTACGTCGTCCTGGACGGCTTTGACCTGGGCGTCGGGATCCTTTTTGGCGTTACCAAAGACGAGGCGCTGCGGGATGAAATGATCGCCTCGATTTCTCCATTTTGGGACGGCAACGAGACCTGGCTGATCGTGGTCGGCGCCACGTTGTTCGCAGCCTTCCCCACCGTCTACGCAGTGTTCCTGGGGGCCTTTTACATCCCGGTGCTGCTGCTCCTCTTGGGACTGATATTCCGCGGCGTCGCGTTCGAATTCCGCGCTCGGGGCGCTGCACAAGGATTCTGGGATCGCAGCTTCGCTGCCGGCTCGCTCGTTGCGGCCTTTGTCCAAGGCGCGGCGGTCGGAGCCATGATCCGCGGAATACCGGTCGTGAACGGCCAGTTTTCCGGAGGCTCGTTCGACTGGGTCGCGGCGCTTCCGATTCTGTGCGGCATCGGCCTCGTGCTTGCTTATGCCCTGCTCGGCGCGGGCTGGTTGGTCCTTAAGTCCGAAGATCCGCTACGCAGCTGGGCGCGCAGTCGCATACCGGTGCTTGCCGGTGCGGTTGTTGCGGTCCTGTGCATTGCGGTCGTGATGGCGTTCATCGATCGGGCCCGCATGACTGGAAGCCTCTTCCTCGACCGTCCGTGGGGCTTCATCTTTCCGCTGATCGGCATCATCGCGATCGTCGGCATTTTTGCGGGTGTGCGTCAGCGTCGCGACTCATGGCCGTTCGCCATGACGGTCGTGCTCTTCGTCGCCACCTTTCTCTCGCTCGCGGTGATGTTCTGGCCGTACATGATCCCCTACAGCGTCACGGTGGCCGCGGCGGCAGCGCCTGCGGCTTCCTTGTCTTTCCTGTTTTGGGGCGCCGGACTGTTCGTGCTGCCGGTGATCGCCGCCTACACCGCAGTCGTCTACTGGATGTTTCGCGGCAAGCAGCGCAAAGGCCACACCCCGATGAGCGCGCCGCCCTCTACCGTAAAGCGATCGTAATGCACAGAGTCATGCCCCTCTACTACACCCGCAACTGCAATACCAACAGGAGGAGATTGAAATGGCCAAGACGGAAAAGCCGAACATCCTCGTCATTTGGGGCGACGATATCGGCATCTCTAATCTAAGCTGCTATTCGCACGGCCTCATGGGCTACAGGACGCCCAACATCGACCGCATCGCCAGGGAAGGTACGATGTTCACCGATTGCTACGGCGAACAGTCGTGCACGGCGGGACGCTCCTCCTTCATCACCGGGCAGAGCGTCTATCGCACCGGCCTTTCCAAGGTCGGCATCCCGGGCGCGCCGATCGGCATGTCGGAGAAGCTCGCGACCATCCCCGCCTGCCTCAAGAACCAGGGTTACGCGACCGCCCAGTTCGGCAAGAACCACCTCGGCGATCTCAACCACATGTTGCCGACCAACCATGGCTTCGACGAGTTCTTCGGCAACCTCTATCACCTCAACGCCGAAGAAGAGCCGGAAATGGAGGACTACCCGAGCGAGAAGGATTTCCCGAACTTCCGCAACAGGTTTGGACCGCGCGGCGTGATCCATTCATGGGCGACCGACAAGGACGACCCGACCGATGAGCCGCGTTGGGGCAAGGTCGGAAAACAGAGGGTCACCGACACCGGCCCGCTCACCAAGAAGCGCATGGAAACCTGCGACGACGAATTTGTTGCGGCGGCCAAGGATTTCATGAAACGCCAGAACGACGCCGGCAAGCCGTTCTTCGTCTGGCTGAACATGACCCACATGCATCTCTACACCCATCCCAAGCCCGAGAACAAAGGACAGGCGGGACGCTGGCAGTCCGACTATCACGACACAATGATCGACCATGACAAGAATGTCGGCCAGGTGCTCGATTATCTCGACCAACTCGGCATCGCGGACAACACTTTCGTCATGTATTCGACCGACAACGGTCCCCACATGAACTCGTGGCCGGACGGCGGCATGACGCCGTTCCGCAGCGAGAAGAACACCAACTGGGAGGGCGCCTTCCGCGTCCCGATGGTGGTGCGCTGGCCGGGCAAGATCAAGCCGGGCCAAGTCTCGAACGGGATCGTCCAGCACCACGATTGGTTTCCGACCTTCCTCGCCATGGCCGGCGATCCGGAAGTCGTTGAGAAGCTGAAGAGCGGCTATCAGGCGATCGGCCGCACCTACAAGAACCACATCGACGGCTATAATCTTGTGCCCTACCTCACCGGCGATGCGAAGCAGAGCCCGCGCGAGTTCTTCATGTATTTGAGCGACGACGGCGACGTGCTGGGCTTGCGCTACGACAATTGGAAGATGGCGTTCATGGAGCAGCGCTGCCACGGCACGCTACAGATCTGGGCCGAGCCGTTCACCCGGCTCAGAATACCGAAGATGTTCAATCTTCGCACCGACCCTTACGAGCGGGCGGAACAGACGTCCAACACCTACTGGGAGTGGTACATTCATCACATCTACCTGTTGTACGGCGCGCAGGCGGCCGCCGCCCAATGGGCGGCGACATTCAAGGACTTCCCGCCGGTTCAGAAGCCTAACACCTTCACCCTCGACGACGCGTTGAGGATGATGCACGAAACCGCCTCCGGAATGCACTGAGCCCGCATTCGGCTTCGGGCGGCAGGCTTTTGGCTGCCGCCTGTGGCGCTCGACGTTGAGCGGGCGCTGAGGCCGGAAATCCGAGGAGGTCCGAGATGAGCCGCAGCGAGGAAGTCCGCGACTTCTACGAAAGGATGCCCTATCCGGCCCCACGCACAAGTCTGGACGCACACCGCGACCACTACAAGAACCCGGACCGTCGCCGGGCCGAGTTCCATCTGATGTGGCCGGCCAAGCAACCGCGGGGAGGACAAGAAATCCTGATTGCCGGATGCGGCACTTCGCAGGCCGCGCGGTACGCGCTTCGCGAGCCCGATGCGCGAATCACCGCAATCGACATCAGCGATACGAGCCTGCGTCACACGCGCGATCTTCAGCGCAAGTACAATCTCGAGAATCTCGAACTCCATCAGCTCCCGATCGAGCGCGTCCGGAAGATTGGACGCTCGTTCGACCTGGTGGTCTGCACAGGAGTGCTGCATCACCTGCCCGACCCGGATCACGGCCTTCGCGCCCTTCGCGACGTGCTGCGTCCGAGCGGCGCGATGCGCCTGATGGTCTACGCACGCTACGGCCGGGCCGGAATCTATATGATGCAGGAGTACTGCCGCCTGCTCGGAATCAGCGCGTCGGCAGAGGATCTACGAGATCTCGGCGCCGCAATCGAAGCATTGTCGGCAGACCACCCGATTTCAGGCGTGCTGCGCCGGGCGGCGGATTTCCGGCGGCCGGAAGCGATGGCGGACGCACTTCTTCATCCCCAGGATCGCGCCTACACCGTCCCGGAGCTGTATGCATGGCTCGATCGGTGCGGCATGTTCTTTGGTCGCTGGATCGAGCAGGCGCCCTACCTGGCCCAATGCGGGGTGGTGGCGCTAAGCCCGCACGCCGCGCGCTTGGCTTCATTGCCCTCGCGACTGCAGCACGCCGCCGTCGAGCTCTTCCGAGGAACGATGTTCTCGCATAGCTTCATCGCATACCGAGACGACCGCTCCGATGCGAGCCAGCCGATCAACTTTGCCGGCGATCGCTGGCGCGACTATGTTCCCGTTGCGCGGCCACGGACGGTGTGCGTTCGGGAACGTCTGCCTCCTGGTAGCGTCGCGGTGCTGATAAACCGGTCGCATACATTCACCGATCTCATTCTCACCATTGATGCTTTCGAGGACCAACTGCTCGGCGCCATCGACGGGAACCGAACGCTGGCCGAAATTCTGCAATTTGCAGCGCAGGACGGCGAGGGCGATCGCCGAGCCTTGAGATTCTTCGAGCGCCTTTGGCAATACGACCAGGTCGTCTTTGACGCATCGTGTGCCGCCGCGAACCATCGGGACCGTGAGAAGGAGAGACAATGAATACTTCAGGCTACGGGGCCGCGCCATATCCGGCTGACGTCGTCGACGGAAAGATATTGATGGCCCTCTCCGAGTTCTCGCCTGTCCCCAATTCGGAATGCAAATGACCCCCGGGCAGAACCTTGCGAGTGACCGAGATGGCGACCATGGCAGCCTCGTGGTGCTTGCTGTTTTGGCGCTCATCGTTGGCGCAGTTTCAGGCTTAGTGGGAGCGCTCTTCCTGCTCTTGCTTGAACGGGCGGACAGGTTTCGCGAGGTCTTCATCGTCTGGGCGCATTCGAAAGCCTTCGCCGGCTTTATGGTCGTTAGCATTGCTTGCGCCGCGGCGGCGGCGGTAGCGGCTTGGCTGGTTCGCCGCTACTCACCCAACGCATCAGGGAGCGGCATCCCACACGTCGAGGCGGTCCTGAACGAGGACCTGCCGCAGGCGCCGTTTCGCATCATACCGGTGAAGTTCGTTGCCGGGGTGCTGGCAATCGGTTCGGGGCTGGCGCTCGGCCGTGAAGGCCCGAGCGTCCAGATGGCCGCGACCATCGGGCATCTAGTCGGCAAGGTATTTCGACGCGGCTGGCCCGACTGCAGAGTGTTGCTTGCCGCCGGCGCGGGGGCAGGGCTGGCCACTGCGTTCAACGCGCCGATTGCCGGCGCCATTTTTGTCCTGGAGGAATTGGTACGGCGATTCGAGTTGCGCGTTGCGATTGCGGCGCTTGGCGCGTCGGCGACCGCCATCTCCGTGTCCCGCGTGCTCCTCGGCGACGCACCAGACTTCCATGTTGGAGCGTTGACCTATGCTGGTGCGGCAACGAGGCCCCTCTATTTCGTCCTCGGGGCGGTCGCCGGACTTGTGGCGATTGTCTATAATCGCTTGCTGCTCGGAACTATTGCGACGATCGATCGACTCGACCGATGGCCTTTCGAGCTGCGTGCGGGTCTTATCGGCGCAGCAGTTGGAATGCTGGCTTGGTTCGCGCCCAACCTTGTTGGCGGCGGCGATCCGATTACGCAGCGCACTCTGGTCGGGGCGGAGACGCTTGGCCTGCTTCCGCTCCTTTTCCTGCTCAGGCTTGGGCTCGGCGCCATATCGTATGCGGCCGGGACACCGGGGGGCCTGTTTGCCCCCATGCTAGTACTGGGAGCCCAACTGGGATTGTTCTTCGGTCAGCTCTGCCAGCTTGTATTTCCAGATCTGAACATTCAACCTGAAGGATTCGCCTTGGTCGGGATGGCCGGCTTTTTCACCGGTGTTGTCCGCGCCCCGCTGACTGGCATCGTACTCGTCGTCGAGATGACGGCAAACGTCACAATGCTTTTGCCGATGTTGGGAGCCTGTTTCATGGCCATGCTGGTGCCAACTGTGATGCACGATGCGCCAATCTACGATTCGTTGCGGGAGCGCACTCTCGAGCGCGAAAGAACACGCATCAAGCAGGCGGAAACTTAGAGATGCGTCGAAACCAAATGATGCCGATAGCTCAGCAATTTGGCCGCCGAACGGCCCTCTACTGCCGAACCTGTTCCGCAATACCCTCACGATTCACCGATGGCCGATGACATGCCTCGACTCCTTTTTTCGTCCATGCCGGATTTGCATAGCCCGGGCGGATTGGAGGACTTAATCTTAGAGCGCGGTGCACGACGCGATACTCGTTACGTCGGGCGAGCCAACAAGAGGTTGTTGAGAGTTCTTGCGGTTGCAACAATGATCGGGAAGGCCAGTTCAGAACCGGAGTAGCCGGGATGACGCCGTTGGATGTTATGTGGGTCGGTTTAGGCGGTGGTCTGGGATCACTGTTGCGCTGGATGACCGGGCGTGTGATCGGCGAGCACTATCGTGGCGATTTTCCCGTCGGCACGTTCCTGTTCAACGTGTCGGGTGCCTTCGCCATCGGCTACCTTTCCGTCCTGTTCAAGGTCGACTGGCGCGATCGCTATGGCACGGCTCTCAATGCCGGTGTTCTGACGGGGGGGCTCGGCGGCTACACGACGTTCAGCAGCATGCAACTCGACGCCGTCAAGCTAGCCGGAAGGAGAGGCGGCGCTCCTGCCGCGTCCTATCTTCTGCTTTCAGTCGTAGTCGGTCAGCTCGGCGCCGCGCTCGGCGGCACACTTGCCCGTGCGCAGGGCTGAGGAGGACTTGCCGTGGTCAATGTTGTCATACTGGTGTTCGTCGGCGGGGCCCTGGGTGCCATGTTGCGCGAGTTCAGCATGCTGATGGTGCCGAACCTGGCGGACAATTTCCCATTGGATATCCTCGTTGCCAATCTCTTGGCCGCATTCCTGCTCGGTCTCGTCACAGGGCTGCATCGCAGGCAAATCGTGTCCGAAGGTGCCGAGATGCTGGTCGGCACCGGCATTGCGGGCGGACTGTCAACATTTTCGAGCTTTGTCTATGGCGCAGTCGTGCTGATGTCGACCTCGACGGCAAGCGCCGTCGTCGCGTCAGTCTATGTCGTGATCAGTCTGGTGCTGGGCTACATCGCAGTCACTGTCGGACTGAAGCTCGGCGGACAAGGCTCAGCATGAACCGCTCTCCTGCGGGGGGAAGAGACGCTCGTGGAAGCAGCCGTTTGCATTCGACATGTAGTTCGGACCGGCTTTCGCCGATGTGACGCGAGGGGTGCAATATGACGGGCATGATCGACGCGATGAGATCGCACGTCCTGGCGCTGCCGGATCTGGCAAAGTTCGCGATCGTTGTCGCGGCCATCGTCGGCGTTCCGGGGCTGGCGGCCCGCATCAGACTTCCGCCGATGGTCGGCCTGCTGCTTTTCGGGGTCGCTTTGGGGCCGCACGTGCTCGGCTTCTTCGGTGAGCACCGGCCGATAGCGAACTTCTTTGCCGAGTTGGGCAAGCTGTTGCTGATGTTTTCCGCCGGGCTCGAGATCGACATTGCCCTCTTCCGCAAGGCTCAGGCCCGGTCGATCACCTTCGGGCTTCTTACCACCAGCGTGCCACTGCTTTTCGGCACTTTGCTGGGCCTCGGTTTTGGCTATGCGCTCATTCCGGCGATCGTGGTCGGATCGCTGCTCGCATCCCACACGTTGCTGAGTGTACCAATAGTTCAGAGACTGGGTGTCATTCGGCTCGAACCGATCGTCGTGACAATCGGCGCCACAGTGCTGTCGGACACACTTTCATTGGTCGTGTTCGCGGTCTGCGTCTCGATGTATACAACCGGCTTCTCAGCGGAAGGGCTTGCCATCCAGCTCATCGAGATTGCCATCTTTGTGCCGCTGATCCTGATTGGGCTCAGTCGCGCCGGCGCCTGGGCATTGAGCAGCATGGGAAGTAACGAGGAAGCCCATTTTCTGGTGATGCTAGCCGTCATGGCGGTGGCAGGCGCGATCGCCGACTTCATAAACCTGCCGGGGATCGTCGGCGCGTTCCTGGCGGGACTGGCGGTCAACAGCGCGGTGCAGGTGGATCCGGCAAGGGTCAAACTGGAATTCTTTGGCAAAGCCTTGTTCATCCCGAGCTTCTTTGTCGTCACCGGTCTGGTGATCGATCCGGTCGTGTTCGCCACAGACATCGTCGACCATTTCCCTCTGGCCTTAGGACTCGTCGTCACTTTGCTCGCGGGAAAGTGGATCGCCGCGGCGGTTGGGGCTCGCCTATTCGGTTACACGCCGGCCGCAAGATCGACGATGTGGGCGCTAACTTTGCCGCAGGTGGCCGCAACCCTGGCCGCCGCGGTGGTCGCCTTCGACACGCGCAATGGGGCAGGGCAACGAATGCTGGACGACACAATGCTCAACGCGGTACTCGTGTTGATGCTGGCCACGTCCATTCTCGGGCCGGTGCTGACGGAACGCTTCGCGCCCGGCATGCTGGAGGACGGGGGGCGCGATAATCGACAGGCCGGCGCATGAGGAGCGCGCGCGGTTGTGAGTCTGATGATCTGAGGGCGGCTAAAAAGTCGCAATAAAATGAAAGACGACCGCACGGCCCGAACGCTGACGAAGGATATCGGCCTACGGTCGGAGCCGACGACTTGCTTGCGGCCATCCGGTGCTGGCCTGCTGGTCGAGAGGACGTTGAAGATGTTCCGAGGTGTTCGCGATGCATGAATGGCTCTCGGCAATCACCAATGGCACGGTGCTGGTAATCGATGCGGTGGTATTGGTCATCATCGCGATCGGGACGATCCAAGCCTTTGTCCAGGGTTTGCGGGTCATGCTCTTGCCATCTGCGACCGGACATGAAAGGCGAGACGTGTGGCTGCACTACGCGCGCTGGCTGGTCGCCGGCCTCACCTTCCAGCTCGCCGCCGATATCCTTGCGACCTCAATCGCTCCGAGCTGGGATGAGCTGGTGCGCCTCGCGATCGTCGCAGTGATTCGAACTTTGCTCAACTTCTTCCTCGAGAGAGATCTCTCCGAGGTTCGCAGACGGCAATTCGAGCCTGTAGACAGCAAGTCTACTTCCGAATGATGCAACGCTATAGCGGACCTCAGCGCTGTGGACCCAAGCCGATTCAGGACGACAAGCTTCAAGAGATTTCGTCGGTATGCTCGCCAACGCTAAATTTTGCTCCTTGGAGCCAGCAACTACGCTGAGGTGCACCCTAATTATTCTGACGAAAACCGGCCGGAGGCGCATAGCGCGCGCACAATGTTGACGGCAATTCTGAAACTGCCAAAAAACCTGACCCCACCCGTGAGCGGGAGGCCTGTACTGGGCCAGCAACTTCACCAGCGGGATTACAGTATGTCACTCTTCAAGGCTCTTCTTGAGCGACCGTTCGATCAGGCGATCACATCAAAATACACGGCAATGAACGGCTTTATCTATTTGGGGCTCGGAGCCCTTGTACTTATTTGGCCCGGAATGGTGCAGACCATCTTCAGGGATGCGGCTTTCGTCGGAAGCGAGGCTTCGCTTATCCGCGTAGTGGGTATGACCGTGATGGTCATTGGCTGGCTCTATCTGTTCGGTGGCCTCTCCGGCGGCAGACGGATCGTCGCCGCTGGCGTATTGGACAGAGTGGTGCTCGTTCCCTTGGTGCTCGTACCCTTGGCCATCGCAGGAGTTTTTCCTCACTTTCTGCTCGCGTTTGCAGTTCTCGACCCGACGCTCGGCATTGGCGCTTGGCTGCTTCTCAGTCGATCGGACCGCCCTTGATTTCACTCGACCGCTTTGATGGTGCCGCCGTGAGAGTGCCCGACTGCTTGGACAGCCCTGTTTACAAACCTGATGAAGAGCATGCGACAGCCCAAGTGCTGAACGCGAAGGAACGCATGGACCCCGCCTGGTGAATGCAAGTCGTGTTTTCGCGGCTCCAGAGTGGTGGTTGCAATCTCACCCTGCCAGATTGCCAGTCGCTACCTTCGTCGGTTTCTTTGTTGCTGTGGGGAAGCGGCGCTACCCTTCCATCTTGATATTGGCTGCGTTGGTACCTCAGTCCATCGCGGCGATGCCGGCTGACTGAATGCGTGTAAACTCCTCGGGAGAGTTGACGAAGTATTGATGCCGAGCGGTTTCAGACGGTTGATCACGTCCATTGAAATATAGCGTCTCTTGACGTCTGAGCGTGGAAGTCAGCAACCCTTGCACGTCGGCAACAGGTGTTTCCACGTACTCCAACACGTGTTCCCTGCGATGGTCCAACGCAATTCCGTTCCTTAGTGTCGGGCTGCGATCCAAACGCGGCCTTGGCGGGTTGCACGTTATTTTCAGTTGATCGCGACCGCACGATAGGGGTTCAGCTGAACGAATATTCAGTCCGGCGAGCGCCGATATTGCGGCCAGGAGATCAGATATGAGCGACCCGGCTCTGCCATCGTTCCGCTACCGCCTGGAACGGCAACCGCCGCATACTAGCTCTGGCGGTCTCGTACGGGGCGCATCTGTCCGGCAGTTCCCAGTTAGCCAGGGTATTGCCGGCGCCTCTATGCGCTTGCAACCCGGTTGCCTGCGCGAACTGCATTGGCACACGACTGCTGCCGAGTTGGGTTACGTCGTATCTGGCAACTGCCGTACCACTGTATTGAGCCCCGAAGGAGCGGCGACCGATACGTTCGGGCCGGGCGATGTTTGGTATTTCCCTCGCGGCTGGGGCCATTCCATCCAGGGGACTGGGCCAAGCGAGTGCCATTTCATTCTGATGTTCGACAACGGCGCCTTCTCTGAGGATCATACACTTAGCATCACTGATTGGTTAGCCCATACGTCGCCTGCCGTCGTCTCACAGAATCTCGGCCTCGGCATGGAGTGGGCGACCAAGCTTCCGAAGGGAGAGACTTAACTTTGCAGAGGGGGCCGTTCCCGATGACTCCTTCGCACGTGCTACGCCCCGGGCGAAGCCGACACTTTTAACGACGCACCGCTATCCGTTAGGCGCCCAGCAGCCGCGGCGCGTGCCCGGCGGCGGCGCGCAGTGGACGGCTACCGCGGATGAGTTTCCGATCTCGACAACATTGTCCGTCTCCGTGCTGGAGATCGAGCCGGGCGCCATGCGTGAGCTTCACTGGCATCCCCTCGCCGACGAGTGGCAATACTATCTTGAGGGTGCGGCTGAGATGGCTGTTTATTTAGGGATGGGTAACGCAGTAACCGAACAATTCGTGAGGGGTGACATCGGTTACGTGCCGATGGGCGCCGGACACTACATCCGCAATACCGGTAGCGGCATCTTGCGCTTGCTGCTCGGATTCAACAGCGGGCACTATCATTCCCACGACCTCAGCGCATGGGTAGCCTCGAATCCGCCGGATGTGCTGGCTGTCAATTTAGGCCTGCCACGAACGGTCGCCGAAGCGCTTCCTAAGGAGAGGCTCTTTATCGCACGACCCCCAGATGCACGATGACAAGCCGCTTATCCACGAGTCATGTGGGCTTTCGATGCATCAGGCGAAGAGCCTCCGACGCATCATAAACAGGAGAGTAACGCCATGCTTGACTGCATATTCACGGAAAAACCGTCTGGTACCCGAAACGCGCCGCGCAAGATGGCGGCCAAGAATCGCATCGGCTGGATGATCATCGCCATTGCGCTCTGCGCGCCGGGATCGGTGCTGGCCCAGACCGCGCCTTCGACGCCGGAGCACGTGCCGCTGCAGAAGACGATCGGCCAGGCCGGCCCGGACATCGTGCCGTCGTTGATCGTGATGAACGCCCGCGGCGCGAGCCTGCAGGGCGGGAAACTGACGCTGACCGGCGTCGCACCCAACTCGATCGTCTTCGCAGACCGCCCGGTGCGGGCGGCAGGGCACACACTTACGACGCACCTGCTGGCGGAGTGGGCGCCGAACAATGAAAGCGACGAAAGCTTCACCAAGAATCCGCCGAACGGCACTGTCTCGGTGTTCAGCATGGACGGGTCGAAAATCCACGATGCCGTCGTCACGCTGAAGACGGCGAAGCTTGAAGGCGACAAGCTGACCTTCGACGTGGATGTGCTGGAAGGTGAGCTGACAGGCGCCGATGGCGCGGCCGCACTCTTCATCGACCGATTCGGCTTCGGCGGCTTCCACGGCGGCGGCTTCCATGCCGGTGGCTTCCGAGGCGGCTACGCCCGTGTAGGAGACGTCAGAGTCGCGCGCGTCGGCGCTGTCGGCGTCGGGTACCATCCCTACGTCGCACGCGGTGCCTGGTATCGGGGAGCTCCCTATGCAGCTGCTGCGGTCGGCGGCGCTGCGCTCGGTGCGGCGGCGGTCGGTGCGGCGGCGGCGAACGTATATCCGTACTGCGGCTATTACCCCTACCCGCCTTGCTACTGAGGGGTGCTCGAACGATGTACACGGGCAGGAACATCGGGCGACAAAGCGAAGTGACTGCATTGGGAAAAGCTTTCCCGCTGGGTCAACGAAGAGCAATGGAGCACCCAAATGACATACATGACGCGAGAGTGTTCAATGCTAATTGCGGCCGCGCTGGGATTGATAGCTGCAGCGGCGCCCGCACTTTCCCAAAACGCTCCTCAGTGCGTAGTGTCAGGATCACCACCAGCGGGCTGGGGCTTTAACTCGATAGGCTATATCGAGATCGCTTCCGGCGGGAGTTGCCTATTTACCGTCAATATTACCGGCGAAATATTGAGTTCGAGCGTTTCGCAGAATCCGGCACACGGCACGCTGCGACAGCTCAATGTATCTTCTTTCGTATACACATCGCAGGCTGGATATAGAGGTACCGATACTTTCTCCGTTCAGGCGAGCGGCAAGAGTCCAACGAGTTCTGGCACGTCAGTAATCGCCGTCAACGCAACCCTGCAATAGCGTCTTGTTCTAACGCCCCATTAGGTAACGATCCGCTTCGTCCGGAGGCAAGTGTATTTGTCATATCCTGCCCCTGACTTCGGGGGAGGGTTGCGCTGGCTACGAATTTGAGGATGCATCTTATGAACAAGAGCACACTTCTCTGCGGCCTGACATGTTTTGGTCTGATGCTCACCGCGATGCCGCCAGTCGGCGTGGCAGCGGAAAAGTTTGAGTGCCCCCTCCCTGTCAAACCGACCACGCCTGCAAAGCTGCAGGAGATTCAGCGATTGCTTCCGGACGGCAATGCAATGGCCAATAGCGAGCGGCTCAGCGCGACTATCGGCACGCTGCGGCAGGGCGGCATGTCGAAAAGTCTGATCATTGACCATCTTGTTGGTGCCTACTGCCCCATGGTCGCGCAAGAAAGCTCGCTCACAGAAGCGGAAAAGAACGCGCATCTTCGGCGTTTCACCGGTCAGGTCACACAGCTGGTCTACAGCCTCGAAAGCGGCCTGGACATTATCATCAGTGTACCGCTCACACCTGACGTTGTCGCAGTACTCAACGAAACGGCCCGCAAACAAGGCCTTTCAGGCGCCGCCTGGATCGCCATGACCGTGGAGAATGCGCTCCAGCGGTAATTGCGGGCACGATTAGCATCAATATCAGGCCAGGGGCCTTCGGGTCACAGCAGGTGCTGCCAACATCGCGTACAAGGCTTTTTCACCTACCGCCGGCTCCTGTGGGAATCATGGGCCCATAGTAGGCGCCCCAGTGGCCCCACACATCGCGGCCCCCGTACCCGCTGAAATTGCCGTTCGGATTGCCATATTTCGGATGCGAGACGACGGGCGGCGCAACAACCCTATACTTGGGATGGGTCCTGACGTTCGACTCGTGACGAACTGTGTGGGCAAATGCGCAGGTGCTGGAGAGCACGAACGCAGAGGCTAGTGCCATTGCCGTAAGTTTCATGGTTGCCTCCTTTGTTGTTTAGATAAGAGGCAACCGCACCATCACCAGTAAAACCTTTGTGCTTTTTGGCTACTTGCCCTCGTATCAACCAAACTCCCATTTGTTCAAACCGAAGTGGGTTTGACTGAGTTTCCTCATTTGCTTTGCTTGAGCATCGCTTCGAGTTCTTCTTCGAGCGATCGCGGCGAAATGCCGAGCACGCGAAACCCCGGCAAGTTGTCCGACGCTGTGGTGTCGATCTGCATAAGTTCGACCTGATTGCGGGTGAGGGGTGGGTGTGGCAAGATTTCAGCGACGCCGGCAAGTACATCCCACAAGGCAAACGGCATCCGCATCAGCGCCGGCCGCAAACCTGCGGTACGGGCAATGGTCCGCAACAACTCCTCGTATGAATAGACACGCGGGCCGGCCAGTTCGTAGATAGGATACGGCTTTTTGCTCTGCCGCAGAACTTGTGTAATCGCCGCAGCAACGTCATCCGCGTACGCCGGCTGGAGCCTCGTCCTGCCGTCGCCGAATATCGGATAAGCCGGCAGGCCCCGAAGCAGCCTGAGAATTGTCGTGAGAAAGCGGTCGTCCGACGCAAACATCACCGCTGGGCGGATGATGACCGCGCCAGGGAATGCGGCCTGCACAGCTGCCTCGCCTTCGCCGCGACTGCGAATATAGGGCGAAGGCGAGGCCGCGTCGGCGCCGATTCCTGATAGGTGAACTAGCCGTTTGGCCCCGACCCGCCGCGCTACGCTCGCGATCCTAGCGGCCGTTTCGACGTGCACCGAATGGAATGTATCGCTTCCGTGCTCGACGTACAGGCTAATCGCGTTGACCACGCCATCGGCGCCCGCAACGGCGGCCTCTCCCGAGCGCTCGTCATGTGCGTCGGCGGCGATCTGTTTGACGTCGTCGCCCTCAGCCGGTCTAGGATGCAGTGAGGCGACGCGCACCGTGGCGCCGGACTCGCCCAAATAGCGCACGACGCGACGGCCAACAAAGCCAGTTCCCCCAAACACGGTTACGCAGCTCATTCGCCGATCGATCCAATGATCCTGGGCGACGCTCTTGATTGAGCCGTTAAGCGCCGTGCGGACTGCCTCAGCGGCCTCTGCCGGCGAACTACCTTTGTTGACATGATGCCCGATAACATCGATCAAAATTTGCGCCGCGGGGCCGACAGTCTGCCACTCTTTCATTGCTTCGTCGATCAGCGGCTCAGCTTCTGCGTGCAGCTTTTGCGCCTGTTCGATGATTGGCTGCGCTCTAATGAGAAGATCGATCAGCGCCTTGCTCGCCGGCAACGATTCCTCAAATTGCCTAAGTTGCGCATCGCTGAGTCCGGAAACGTGACCAATGAGGTCAATGAGCCAGTGCTTCAACATAGTCTACCTCGCCTGTGGCTTTACGCACGCGCTGAACGATGTGTTGCATGGTGCTGAACGCGAACGGCTTGGCATTCCCGTGTTTAAGCTCGCGCAGGACCATTGGTATCCCGCGTCTCGGAAGCTTCGCCAGGACTTCCTCGGCGTCGGCGTAAAACTTTACGCCATCTGCGTCCAAACGATGAGCAGTAATTGCGCCTGTCTTGTGTTCGATTCGGATAGTTGGTTTTGGTCCGCTTCGATACCTGTTCACTTGATATGGCCGGCAATTGTGTTTCGGCATTCATCCACGCCAAAACACAATGAGAGCGCCGGACTGCCTGAACAGCCCTGTGACCGATGCGCTTGGTGAACAGGCACAACCCGTGCCATCCCAAAACAGGATCTTCAGAAGCGAGGCATTCGTGCCGCGGAAGACGAACAGATGGCCCGAGAAGGGGTCCTTCTTCGAGTGTCCCTGGATCAGCGTGGCAAGTCCGTCGAGACCTTGCGCATGTCGGTATGGCCGAGCGCCAGGTGCACCTTCACGCCTGCCGGAACGACGATCATAATGCCTTCTCCTTCTCGGCGAGTTGCCGCTTCACCTCGGCCGGACTGCTGCCCGCTGGCGCAAAGACGCGCCGTCCATCCTCCAGTTCGATCGCATCGTCCCGTCCGGCGGCCGCACGAGATCGCGCAAGGCCGCGAACGCCGGCGCCTCATTCGTCGCGGCGTCGGCGAGCGCCACCGTTGCCAGTTGCGGCGCCTTTCGAGCGGTCAGCCCGAACTGGACCCGCCAGCGGAAGAGCAGGCTGGTGGCGATGCCATAGCGGCGGCGGCGTGCCTAACCGTCCGAACCTTGCACGACTTTTCGAAGATGTGTTCTCGTTCCATTTCGGGTTCTCTGCTGCTGTGGAGGATCTCCGATGGCGCCTCGTCGTTCCTGGGCGAAGGCTAACAACCCGTACTGGTCGAACCACGTTGTGACCTGGTAAGCGGCGCTGGTTCGATCGCCCGTCATCTCGTCGATATCGAGCCGCACATCCTCACGCGGCAAATGGTCGGGCAGCGGTTTGCCGTGGGAAGACTATTCGGCTTGTTGCTTCTCGACCTGCGGACGGCTCTCGTGTTCGCAGGCGAGATCGCCGTCGAGATCTTCAAGTTAGAGCGACATCTCGTCGGATCAATGCGCTCGGAACGGCGTCCTTCAAATCGGGCTTCGAGAAACCGGTGCACAGGGATAACACGGCCGTGGCCGAATCCGGAGCCTGGTGCAACGACTTGGGTGGTCGTTGGTACGGAAGAGAGCTCCGATGAATCTTTGCGTTGGCTTGGGCGTCACAAACCAATCTTTGCATTGTCGACAGCGAGGGCCTCACCGTTCGCGAGGTCAAGCTAGACACGGAGCCGGCGGCGATCCGCTCCGCTCTTGAGGGCTGCGCGGATCGCCTGGAGAAGGTGGGTGTCGAAGCGTCATCGCTTGGCATCTGGCTGTATCGCGAACTGCAACCAGCCGGGCTTCCTATCATTGTCGTCGAAGCTCGCCCTGTGCGCGTTTCACTTTCGGCGATGCGCAACAAAACCGACCGGAACGATGCCCGCGGCATTGCGCGCAGATCATGCGATCTGAGCTGGTAGCGCGCGGTCCACGTCAAGAATATCGAGATGCAGGAAGATGGGCACGCTGCTGGCCAACAGAAAGCTGCTCAAGCGCAAACTGATCGACATCGAAAACCACGTTCGTGGTGCGCTGCGGGCCTATGGATTGCCGATTGGCGCCGTCGGCCGGGGGCAATACGAAGGCCGGGTCATAGAGCTGCTCGAGCATTGCGATCCGATCTTGGTCGCCACAATCGAAGCCACGCTGCATGTGCGGCGGGCAATCTTCGTGGGCTACGAGAGATTGCACAGAGTGCTCCTGCAGGTGGTTCAGCACGATGCAGTTTGCCGTCGTTTGATGACGGTGCCTGGCGTCGGTCCCGTTGCTGCGCTTTTGTTCAAGTAGGTGTCGACGACCCCCGACGCATCACGCGATCTCGACCGGTTCGAGCGCTTTTTGGCCTGACGCCGAGGCGACACCAATCTGGAACGTCCATCGACTATGAAGGACGCATCAGTAAGCAGGGCGACGTTGCCGTGCGGGAGGCGCTGTGCGTGGCGGCTGCAAGCCTTCTGCTGCGGGGCAGGAAATGGTCGGTCTTGCGCGCGAGGGGGCCTGCGGATCGCCAAACGGTCGAGCATGTTGTGCGCGATCGTTGCGGTGGCGCGCAAGCTCGCAAGCATCCTGCATCGGATGTGGGCAAGCGAGACCGACTTCCACGTCGGCTTCGGTGCCAAGGTGACGCAGCGGCCGCGATTGAAGCCTGTGCAGTAATTGCTGCATCGGATCGCGAGGGATTAGCGCTGGCGTTGATGAAGCGAGAACAAAATATCCGAAAGATGTGCAGGACTCGGACGGTTACATGACGGCGTGACGGCGAGGATGACGGCTCTTCAAATCGGGCTCCGAGAAACCGGTGCACGGGGATAGCCCCCTGGTGGCCGAATCCGGAGCCTGGTGCAACGACTTAGGCTGTCGTTGTCACAAAGGAGAGCTCCGATGAAACTGTATGTTGGATTGGACGTCGGCCTTGAGGAAACCAGCCTTTGCATCGTCGATAGTGAGGGTCTCACGGTGCGCGAGGTGAAGATTAACACGGAGCCGGAGGCGATCCGCTTCGCTCTTGAAAGCTACGCGGATCGCCTCGATAGGGTCGGCGTCGAAGCGTCGTCGCTCGGCATCTGGTTGTACCGTGAACTTCAGCCGGCCGGGGTCCCGATCATTGTTGTCGAAGCGCGCCATATGCGTGTCTCGCTGTCGACGATGCGCAATAAGACGGACCGTAACGACGCCCGAGGCATTGCACAGATGATGCGCCTGGGCTGGTACCGCGCGGTCCATGTCAAGAATATCGAGATGCAGAAGATGCGCTCGTTACCGGGTGGTCCGACAATCACGAAGTCGCGGCGCGCTTCGCCATGACGCCTTCCAAACCCTTCCGCTCCGCCTCGGAGAAGAATTTGGTACCATCCCCTTTGCGGTGAGCGCTGAAGGCGACCAGCTTGTCGCGCGGTAGAATCGCCTTCAGCCGCTTCTTGCGTTCGAGGAGAGGCTGCCTGCGCAAGTCCACTGCGTTCTCAAATATGAGATCGAAAGCGCAATACAGGAGCTTCGCTTCATGGCGCAGCGCATTTTGGAGCAGCTGGAAATGCGAGACGCCGTCCTTTCCGATCGCGACGAGTTCACCATCGATCACGGCGTCGCCCTTCACGCCCTCCAGCGCTTTGGCGACCTCCATATAACTGCGGCTGATGATTTTGCCGTTGCGGCTGTAGAGCGCAACCTTGCCCCGCCGGATTTCTGCGATCATCCGGAAGCCGTCGTACTTGTCCCCGAAAACCCAGCCGGGGTCGTCGAACGGCGCGTCGGTGAGCGTAGCGAGCATCGGCTGCAGGCGCTTGGGCAGGGTCGACGTCCGGCTCATTCGCGGGCCAATCCTTCAGAACTCGTTGCGTAATGCATGGACGTCCTTCAAGGATTAAGGAACGCTCCACGGCCGCGCCATGTTCCGTCATGCGCCGGGACAATCCAATAGCGCGGGCGTTGATGATCGGGGAGGGCGGCGAAACAGATGGCGAGAAAACTCAAGACCTACCAGACTTCGCTGGGCTTCTTCGATCTGGCGATGGCCGCTCCCTCCATGAAAGCGGCTCTGGAAGCCTGGGGCGCAGACAGCAATCTCTTCCATCAGGGTGCGGCGAAGGAGAGCCACGATCCGGACGTCATCGCCGCCACCATGGCAAAGCCCGGCGTCGTTCTCAGGCGCCCGGTTGGCACCGACCGGCCTTTCAACGAACATGCCGAGCTGCCCACCGATCTTGGCGTCGGTGGACCAAGGAAAGCCGCCCGCAAGTCGAAAGGCCCAAAGGCGAAGAAGCGTTCGTCTCGCCCCGTCGACAAGGCTGCGGAGCGGAAGGCCGCTCTCGGCTACGAACGAGAGCAGTCGCGCGGCGAGCTTGAACGGGCGAAGGAAGAGGCCGCCAAGCAGAAGGAGCGTAAACGCCGTCAGCAGGCGATCGACAAGGCGCAGGCTGCGCTGGACAAGGCCGGGCAGGGGCGCGCCAAGCGGGCCATCACCATCCAATCCGAGATCGAGGCTCTTGAGAAGAGATTGCAAGCCGAAGAAGCCCGCTGGGATAAGGAGAAGGAGCGATTGGAAGCCGCGTTGCGGCGCGCACGGGGTTAGTTAACGGTTCTTAGTCGGCGGCACCCGCGAGCAGCGCCATCAACCCGCATTGGCCTATGGCGGAGCGGCTTACGCTCTGCTTCCGCTTCGGCGGTATAGCTGACGTGGCCGGACTTGCCGCTCCGTCGCTCGTGTAGCGATTGACCCAATGCAGAAGTCATCTACTCGACCCGACAAACGCCGTCCCCTGCTTCGGTATGACGTAGGCCAGCAATCGCGCCGCGGGTTGAAAGCGCGAATAGAGGGTGTGTGCAGGCCCTGCGTCACTGATGGTCATTCGTCGAACGGTTGATTGCTCCCCTCGATCAACGGTGTCATCGGCGCCTCACGAACATGTGTCCGGCAACACAGCATGGACGCGAAAATCACCATTGAAGTACGATCGTAATTTAATATTATGATCGTAATGGCATTAGGCGGAATTAGCCATGACATCGCCACGCCTCGAATGGGCATGGTGAACGAGGAGTTCGACCGCACTTTCCTCGGCCTGATGGAAGACGGCGATATCGACGGCACGATCTCGTACGCGACCGACTTCGTCCATACGGCGGGCAATGGCTGCGAAGAGATCCGCATGTGGATGGCGGCTATGGGCGCGGCCGGCGGCGCACCTTACCGGCGCACCTATTACAGGGCCGTCCACGATTGGTATACCGGCATCGGCACTGCTCGCCTCCGGTCAGATCAACATGCGCAAGGTTGATGGTTGGCAGACGCTCGCCACAAAACCCATCGATCAGCCGATTGACCTCGCCGCCTGAAACGATACCTTCATGTTCCCGGAGAATGCGCCACACTGAATTCCAACCGCATTCCGGACGGCACCTCGACGGTGGAGCAACCCCGGCACATGCGGCTGCAGTTCAGTCCGTCTTTGGTCTGTCGGTGCTGATCGGTCGGTTTCTGACCGGAGTGCTGCTGGACTATGTCGCGGCAAAGAAGCTGATGAGCATCGTCTGCGTCGGTGCGGCGGTTGCCTGCAGCCTTTATGCAATCGGATCCGCTTGGGGCGTTGGATTCATCTGCGCCATCCTGATTGGTGCGATCTATGGCGCCGAATTCGATGTGCTGAGCTATGTTGTAAAGCGCTTCTTTGGGCTCGCCATCTTTGGTCGCGTCTACGGGCTGATCTTCGCCGTGTTCCAGTTCGGAGCAGCACTCGGTGCAACTGTACTGCCGCTCAGTCGAACTTACCTCGGTGGCTACGCGCCCGGGCTCCTTGCCTACGCACTTGCGTTGGTTGCCAGCGCTGTTCTCTTCCTGCTGCTGTCGCCTCAGATGAACGCCAAGGAGAATCTGTGATGGAATGAGCCATCATGGAGTGATCCCAGCCGTCGACCCGGTCAGTCGACCTCGAAGATCTGTTTCTTCGTTTGATGAAGGCATTCGCCGACGCCGTTTTCCTCGATCACATAATTATCGCAAATCACCGCGAACAGAGAGGGGGTCTCATAGCCGGGGTGGACGGCGAGGCACATGCCCTGCCGCAGCTCCATATCGTCGTCCTGCCGGATGAGCGGCCGCTCCACCATGTCGTAGCCCTGGCCATGCGCATAAAGCCGCGTTTCCTGGGGCATGCCGTTTTGCTTCATATAGACGTTGTGCGCGGCGAAGATGTCCCTGACGGATACGCCGGGCTTCATGAGGCTGAGCGAGTAGGCCTGGGCGGCTTTGACGGCGGCGAACGCGTCGGTCAGCTCCGAGGTGGCCTTGCCCAGGACGATCGTTCGCGCAATTTCCGTATAGAAGCCACCAGGTCCGTTAATTTCGATCAACAGAGAGAGGTGGTCGCCTCTCTGAAGCGTCCGGCCCTGCATGTAGCGCGGGACGAAGGGCGACCGGGTTCCGAGCGGGGAGGAGCCGCCGAGGAAGATACCCTGCTCGCTGCCGAGGATCTGGCCCTTGCGCTGGGCGATAGAGGTGACGTCGATGTCCCGCAATCCCGGACGAATCTCCTTGAGAACTTCTGCGAAGACCTCGTCCTGCAGCCGGGCGGTACGCCGGATAAGCGCGATCTCCTCGTCGCTCTTGATGGCTTTGATGGCGTCGATATCAGCGGTGATGTCGACGAATGAGGTCGAGCCAAGCTGGTCCTTTAGCGCCGCGACGAATCCGTAAGGCAGCGCCCCGGGTGTGACGAGGCCGATGGTATGATGGCGGTGACGGCGGAGCGCATCGATCGTCAGCCGGGCATCATCAAGATCGGTATAACCGATCGACGTAAATGATGGCGTATGCAGCATCTCGCCGACGCCGCGGTGCAGTGTTTCGTCAGCCGCGAAGGCTCGCCGGGCATTCGACGGTCCCATCTCGACCAGGCTCATCGGGGCCTCCGCGTGGAAAACCACGGTGCGAGGATAGCCGTTGTTGGCGGGAAGGTCGGTGAACCATTTTACGTAGCCGCCCAGCCAGTCGTTGGTGTTTTGCATCACGATAGCGTCGATGTCGCGATCCTTCATGACGCGACGAACCTCGTTCCAGCGCCGCGTCAGTTCAGCTTGCGAAATGCGGGTCAGAATACGGCTGGCGGGATCTATCACGATGGTCATGTCAATGCACCTTTGCTGCGAGAGGTGAGCGATCGATCACGTTCGTCATCTGGTCGGTCCGGCCGGAGAGAAACGCGCGCATATTGCCGATAATCAGGGGCATCGCCATCTCTTGGTACTCGTGAAACAGGCCGCCAGTGTGCGGCGTGATGAAGACGTTGGGCAGAGCCCACAGCGGACTTTCGGCCGGCAACGGCTCGGTGGCGAAGACATCGAGGCCGGCGCCGGCGATCTTGCGATCGTGCAGAGCCTCGATGAGGGCGGCCTCGTCGACGGTTTCCCCGCGCCCGACATTGATGAAATGGGCGCGCGGATTCATCGACGCAAAGACGTCGCGACCGACCAGGTTTCGATTTGCTGGGTCGCCGGGCAGGACGTTGATGAGGTAGTGCGCCATTGCGGCGGCCTCCTTCAATTCGCCTTGGGATAGCACGCTATCGAATCCCTCTGCGTCGCGAGGCGTACGGCTGACGCCGACCACGCGCATGCCCAGTGCCTGCAGCAGCAAGCCGATCGCCGAACCGGCGACGCCGGTGCCGACGACGACCGCGGTCTTGCCGGCAAGCAGTGACCAGGGACGACGATCCCAGCGGCGGGCGGCCTTGTCGCTGGCCAATCCGAGGCTGTCACGGCCGACCGACAGCATCAGATGCAGGACGGTTTCCCGCATCGCCGGCCCGTGAATGCCGCGACCGCTCGTCAGGATCACCTCGGCAGACAGGGTTTTGCTGCGCAGGAAATGATCGACGCCGGTCGCCAACGATTGCACCCATTTCAATGCAGGCATCCGGGCAAACAGTGGATCCGTCACGTCCATGCCGAACGCAACCAGGATCTCCACCTTGCCATAGTCGACATGGGTATCGGCCGCCGATCGCGCCACCTGAACCTTCAGGTCTCGGAATTCACCGCGCAGACCGCCGGCATAGGCTTCGGCATGGGCTTCGAGAACAAGGACATTGGTCATGGGCTTAGCCGTACAGGAGTTTGGGAAGCCACAGCGCCAGGCCGGGAAACAGGAACAGAATGACAATGAGGACGAGCGGCGCGATCAGGAACGGAACGATGCCGCGGTAGATGCTCGTGATCCGGACATCGGGCGCCTGCGCCTGGATCACAAACAGGTTCATGCCGACCGGCGGATGAATCAGTCCGACTTCGACGACGATGACCACGAGGATGGAGAACCAGATCGGATCATAGCCGAATTTGACGACCAGCGGCAGGAATACCGGCACGGTGATCAGCACCATGCCGATTCCTTCCAGAAAGCATCCCATCACGATATAGGCGAGCACGATCATGGTCATCACGACCGGCGCCGAGAGGTTCAGGGCACTGGCGCCGTCTGCGAGCATGGTCGGAAACTGGGTTTGCACCATGAAGGATGAAAAAAGGTTGGCCCCGATGATGATCACGAACAGCATGCAGCTTGTCCGGATCGATGCCTCGATCGACTGCCACAGCGTCCTCCATGTCAGGCGGTGGGCGATGGCGCCGAGCACGATGCTGCCAAAGGCGCCGACCGCGGCGGCCTCGGTCGGACTGAAGATTCCGGCATAGATGCCGCCGATCGTGACGATGAACAGCAGGATGAACTGCCAAGGTCCGGCGAGCGCCTTGAGCCGTTCGCGCGTCGAGGCCCGCTTCTGGCGGGGTGCATAGTCCGGATAGACGAAAGCGATGCCGACCGCGACAGCCATATAGAGCGCCGTCAGCAACAGTCCCGGCAACAGAGCCGCCGCGAACAGCTTCGGGACCGATTGTTCGGCGATCGAGGCGTAAATCACGAGGATAATCGACGGCGGGATGAGTATCCCGATGCTGCCGCCCGCGGCCAGCGATCCCGTCGCCAGCCTGTCGTCATAGCCCGCCTTGCGCATTTCCGGCAGGGCAATCCGTGTCATGGTCGCGGCCGTGACGATCGACGAGCCGCACACGGCGCCAAAGCAGGCCGAGGCGGCGATGGTGGCAATCGCAAGGCCGCCGCGCACGCCGGAAAGCAGCAGGCGCGCCGCATTGAAGAGGTCGGCCGACAGCCGCGTGTTCGAGGCGACCTCGCCCAGCAGCACGAACAGCGGAATGACCGATAGCGTGTAGGCGGACGACACATCGAACGCCGACGTACCGGTCAGGGTCAACGCGCTTGGCAGCCCCGACAGGATGAAATTGCCGGCAAAGCCGACCAGCGCCAATGCCGCCCACACCGGAATGCGGATGAATAACAGCAGCAGCAGCGATGCAATGCCGATGGCGCCGATAATGCCTGGGCTCACTGTGGGCTCCGTAGCTGGCGCAGGGAAATGTGGACAAAGGCAGCCATGGCGCAGACGACGGTGCCGAAGAGTCCCGCCAGCGCGAAACCCCACAACACATAAAGCGGCATCCCCAGTTCAAGCTTGCGATCGCCGTACTGGAAAGCCTGCATCGCGGGCTGGCACATCCCCCAGACAAACAGCAACAGGCACATCACCGAGACGATATCGGCGATGACGGCCAGCACGCGCAGAATGCGCGGACTGACCAGCGAATCGATCACGTCGATCACGATGTTGCGCCGCGCCAGGAACACGCTCGATATGCCGTGAAAGACGTAGATCACGAGCATGCTCTCGACGAGATCGTAGGAGATTCGCAACGGCTTGTTGAAAGCGTAACGGAAAAATACATCGAGCACCGTCCCTGTCATCATGGTCAGAAGCGCGACCGCAGCGAGTCGAAGCTGCGCGGCCTGCAGCCGGTGAACGTTGGCCGGCGGTGCCGAAGGTGGGGATACCTGGTCCTTCATGATGGGGCGTCTATTTCAAATAGGCGGCGAAGAATTTGCGGCCAGGCTTGCCCTGGTTTTCCACCTCGGCGAGCGCTGCTTCGACCTGAGATTTGAAAATGCCCTTCATCTGCGCGAGTTGGTCCTCGGCAAGCGTTGACACCTGCGTACCCTTCGCCAGCATCGAGACCTTTCCCTCGCGTTCGGCCTCGTCCCACATCGCGCCGAACCTGGCCGCGGCTTCCGGTCCGGTGGTCTTGTCGATCAAGGTCCTGAGGTCGTCGGGAAGCGAGCCGTATTTCGCCGGGTTCATGACCACGGCGAAAGTCGCCGAGCTGACGCCGGGCTCCAGCGTGTATTTGGCGATCGTCGCGATATCGAAACTGGCGGCGCCTTCGTAGGGGAAGGTCGCGGCGTCGATAATGCCCTTGGCAAGGCCATCCTGCGTTTCCTGCGGCGGAACCAGCAGTGGCACCGCGCCGAGGCTGTCGATGATGTTCTTGAATTGCACCCCGGCGTAGCGGATGCGCTTGCCCTTGAAATCGGCGATGGTCCGGAGCGGCGCCTTGCTGTGGAACATCAAGGGCGGCGTGACGGCCATCCAAAGAACCCGAAGCCCCTCGTGCTCCTTTGACAGGTAGTCCGGTGCCACCTCGCTGAGCCGGCGGGACGCTACCGTGCTGGTGTTGCCTGCCGAAGGCGAGGCGAACGGAAGGCTGGCGAGTTCGGTCATGGCATAGCGACCCGGAGTCGCGCCGTGCAGGCTGATGGCGATGTCGACGACTCCGTTTCGTGCTGCATCGAATTGCCGGTTGGGGCCGCCGCCCAACTGGCCCGCCGGATAGATCCGCAGCTTCATCCGGCCTGCCGATTGCTTCTCCAGGTCATCGCTCCACGCCACCATCGCCTTCTGGAACGTGTGGTTCGGCGGCAGGAAGTGCGACACCTTCAACTCGGCGGTCTGGGCGGACGCCGAATGTGAGGTGATCAGTGCACAAGCGCCGGTAAGCGCGAATGTTCTTCGGGAAATAGCCTTCATCATGGTTTCCTCCAGGGCGTGAAGTCCTGCCGATCTGGTGCCGGCTGCGGACGGAATATCGATCAGTTCACAGGTTCAGAATTCGCTTGGCGTTGTTGAAGGCGATGGCGGCGCGGACGTCCTCCGGCAGCGCGACCTGATCCATGAAGCGGCCGGCTTCCTCGGGCGCTTCGAATGGATAGTCGCTCGAGAACATCACGCGTTCGTGCCCGATTGCCGCAATCGCGCAATTCAAGGGCTCTGCCGAAAACATGCCCGATGTCGTCACCGCGATATTGGACCTGATGTACGCCGAGGGCGGACGAGGGAGCTCTACGCCGTACAGCTTGGCGCGGCTATCGAAGCGCCACAGCAGATAGGGCAGGGTTTCTCCGAGATGGCCCAGAATGACCGTCGCATCCGGATAGCGCGCGAACACCCCGCCGAATACCAGACGCAACGCATGCGACCCCGTCTCGAATCCCCATTCCCACGTTGCCCGTCGCAACGCGGGATGTCCGTCGAGCACCGGGCTAAGTGCCACCGGATCGCCTGGATGGATGTAGACCGGTGCGCGAAGTGCCGCGGCCCTTTCCCAGAACGGTGCCAGCGACGGATGGTCCAGATATTGGCCGTTGGTGTGGCCGTTGATCATCACGCCACGGAAACCGAGATCGCGCATGCAGCGCTCCAGTTCGTCGGCCGCGGCAGATGCATCCTGCATCGCCAGGTGGCCAAATCCGGCATAGCGATCCGGACGCTTTTGAAGTTCCTTGGCGAGAAAATCATTGGCCTGAATGGCCAGCTTGATTGCGGTCGCGCGGTCGGGTTCGATCTGCACGCCCGGGCCAGCGAGGGAAAGAACCGCCTTGGCGATTTCTGCCCCATCCATGGCTTCGATCCGGCTGTCGTCAAAATCGGACAACCGCCCCTTGATCTTCTGCAAAGCTTCGGGTGCCACGCCACCGACGGTCGTCGCCCAATACCCCTCGAAACCCGGACAGAGAAAATGCTCTTCGAGCGCGATCTTGCTAACCAATGGAGGTCTCCTTGTTCGGCCTTTGCCGCGCGTCTCGCGCTTGTGGTTTTGCTCTCGTGATCGTCGACATCATCATTCCACGCCGGGGTTGTTCAGCCGAAACAGCATCGGAAGAAAGCCTGCGAGAATGCTCATTTCTTCCGAGCAATGCTGGTGCAAGCCTTGCACGCGTTCGTCGGGGACCAGCACCCGCATGTCCTGTGGCGAGATACCGGTCGGCGCCGGTTCGATTTCGCCCAGCCAGAAGCGGGAGCGCATGACGCATCCGTCCGGCGTGTCGTAAACAAGGTGCAGCGTGTGACCGATCCAGAGATCGCGATCGAGCGGTCCGGTCCTGGCATAGATCGCCGCACCAATGCCGGCCTGTTTGAATCGCGACAGATCGAGGATGTCGCCGGGATCGCGAAAATTGATCTTGAGCTTGAACCGGGTCGGCCCGCCGCCGAAATATTCGTGCGCAATGTGGGTGCCGCCGATGTAGCGGCCGGTGCCGCGTTCGCCGATCCAGTCGCTGAACACATGGTCGCGCGGATGCCACCATTTGTACTGCTCAGTGGTGTGGACATAGCCGAACCACCATCTCACCATGGCGGTCTTGCATCCGATCATGTGCGTGCGTGCCGCGACATGGGCGCGACCGTCCGGATGCCGGATCCAGCCGCTCTCGAACGGCGAGATCGGGCTGTCCAACAACTGGTTTGCATCAGCCAGCCGCATGTTCAAGCGCTCCTTCGGCGGCCCCGATATAGATGTGACGCAGCCGCGGGTCGTCGGCGATTTGCCGCGGCGTTCCCGACAGCGCGATCGTGCCGTGCTCCAGCACGTAAGCGTGGTCGGCGAGCGCCAGTGCCCGGTCGACATCCTGCTCGATCACGATCAGGGTCATCCGTGCCTTTTTCAGCAGCGCCAGCGCTTCGTAGAGTTTGTCCAACACGATAGGTGCGAGGCCGAGGCTGATCTCGTCGAAGATCACCAGCCGCGGACGGGCCATCAGGGCACGCCCGATCGCCAGCATCTGCTGCTGGCCGCCGGACATCGAGGTGCCGCCCTGGTTCCTGCGCTCGGCGAGAATCGGGAAGAGATCGTAGACGGCCTCCAGCCTGGCGCGCGCGGTCGGTGCATCGGCGCCGCGTGCCGCAATCAGGAGGTTCTCCCGCACCGAAAGCGTGGAGAAGATGCGTCGTCCTTCCATGCAGTGGGCGACACCTATTGCGGCGATCTGGTGC
Organism: Bradyrhizobium sp. LA2.1; assembly: GCF_040547725.1. Taxonomy (NCBI): domain Bacteria; kingdom Pseudomonadati; phylum Pseudomonadota; class Alphaproteobacteria; order Hyphomicrobiales; family Nitrobacteraceae; genus Bradyrhizobium; species Bradyrhizobium sp. LA2.1. The sequence goes on along the minus strand of NZ_JBEPQI010000038.1, from coordinate 13,993 downwards.
GGTGGGCGGCCCGAGACGTTCTGGCCATCGATCAGAAGCGCGCCGGCCGTCGGGGCGATGACGCCGCTGATGGTTCGCGCCAGCGTGGTCTTGCCGGCGCCGTTGGCGCCGAGAATGGCGATCGCCTGGCCGCTCTGCGCGGTCAGATCGACGCCCTGCAGAACGCGCGCCTGGCCGTAGCCCGCGCAGATCCCGGTAAGCTGCAGCGCGGGTGCTTTGGTCGTCTCCGCCGGCGCCGGTGCCGTGAGAGGCGCGAGAACCCTGGTCTCGGTCTCGGGGGCGCCGACATGGATGGCGCCATCGGTCGCCGGTACGGCCGCGTCAGCCACGCGTGTGCCGCCGGTGCCGAGATAGACGGCGGCGACCCGGTCGTTGCCGAGGATGTCGGCGGTCGGTCCCTCGATCAGCGGCTTGCCGAAATTGAGTACCATCGTGCGCGAGCAGCATTCGCGGACGACGCGGATCACATGCTCGACGATCAGGATCGCGGTACGCGCGTCGAGGATCGAGTGAATGAGCCGGATCAATTCGGTGATCTCGCTGTCGACCAGGCCGGCTCCGACTTCGTCGAGCAGAACCACGCGCGGCTTGAGTGCGAGCGCGCGCGCGACTTCCAGCCGCTTGCGCCGAAGCAGCGGCAGCGCACGCGCCGTCAGCTGCGCGACGTCGGCAAGTCCGGTGCGGGCCAGCAAGGCCTCGCGCTCGTCGCGGGCGGCCGCTGCCCGTATGAACGGCGCAATCGAGTATTGTGCGACTTCCAGGTTTTCTTCGACCGACATATCGAGGAAGGGTCGCGGGATCTGGTAAGTGCGCCCGATGCCGGCGCGGGCGCGCTCGGATGCCGGCAGGCGGGACACGTCACGGCCATCGAGCCTGACCGAGCCCGCGCTGGGCATGACGGCGCCACCGATCAGCCCGATCAGCGTTGATTTCCCGGCGCCGTTGGGGCCGATCACCCCGGTGATGGTGCCGGCGCGGAGCGCAAGATCGACGTGATCGATGGCGACAAGCCCGCCGTAACGTTTGACGAGGCCGTCGACCTGGAGCAGCGGCTGCGGGTCCATCGCGTTCATGCCGGCATCCGCCGGGTTAAGGGAAGCTTTGCGGCAAGGCCGACGACGCCATGGGGCGCGAACCGGATCAGCACGATCAGGATTGCGCCGGCGATCGCGATATGCGCCTCGGGATAATCGGCGAGCGCTTCGCCAAGCACCACCACGAACAGCGCGCCGACCAGCGGCCCGAGCCGCATCCCGACGCCGCCGATGATCACCATCGACAGCACGTCGATCGACCATTGCAGCCCGAACATGCCGTAAGGTTCGATGGCGCCAAGCTTTACCGCCTGAATGCCGCCGGCCATGGCTGCGAGCGCGCTGGCGAGCACAAAGGCGCCGAGTTTGACGCGATAGGGACGAACGCCCATCTGCGCGGCGGCGTCCTCGTCGTCGCGAACCGCGCGGAGGATCACCGAGATCCGGGTTCGCGCGCACAGCGTCATCGCAAGCGATGCGAGCAGCGCCAGCACAAGCGCGTAGCGAAACAATACGGCGAGCGCCGGTGGATCTTCCCGCAGGAAGATACCGCTTGCGCCGCCAAAGGTGCTGACATTGGCCATCAACAACCGCAGCAGTTCCGCGAGCGCAAGCGTGCCCACCGTAAAATAGAGGCCACGCAGCCGGAACAGCGCCGGAGACACCAGGGCAGCCAATGCTCCGCCGGCAATTGCGCAGATCGGCAGTGCGAGCGGCAGTGGCATGCCGAGATGATTGAGCTGGCCGAACGCCACATAGGCGCCGAGCCCGACGAAACAGGAGGTGCCCAGCGAGACCAGCCCGGCCGATCCCGCCATCAGGTTCCACCCCTGGGCAAGGACAACAAAGATGCAAGTCCGAAAGCCGAGCTGCAGCCAGTAGTCGCCGGCAAAATCCGGGGCGAACCAAAATACTGCGAGCGCGCCGCCGAGAACGGCGACTTCGACGAGTCCGGGGCCGCGCGCGTAGCCGTGGCGCGGGCAGGATGCGACCGCTTCGCTCATGTCCGTCCCCGCGCCAGAAAGCCGTCGGGCCGGAACGCGAGCACCAGCAGGAACACCGCCATGCCGACCAGGTCGCGGTAACCGTCGCCCAGTGTCAGGCCGCCGATGCTCTGCAGGGCGCCGAGCGCGATGCCGCCGACCAGGGTGCCGATCACGCTGCCGAGCCCTCCGAGCACCACGACCGCGAGGCTGTTGAGCAGATAGGCCCCCCCGCTGGATGGCGAGAATTGGAAGGCGGCGCCGATCAGCGTGCCGCCGACGCCGGCGCAGGCCGCGCCCAGCGCGAAAGTCAGCATCTGAACCCGTTTGACATCGACGCCGAGCGTCGACGCGGCTTCGGCGTCGACGGCACTGGCGCGCAGGTCGCGGCCGAACGCGGTGACGGACACCAGCCAGTGTACGGCCAGGATCAGGCTGACGGAGATGACAAAGCCAATCAGGTAGATCAAGGGAAACGTGACCGGACCGAGCGTCAGCGGAACAGTGGCATAGTTGCGCGCGATCGAACGCGTGTCGGCACTGAACGCGAGGACGAAGGCGTTTTCGAGAATGATCGACACCGCGAACATCGTCATCATCTGCGCTTCCGCGCCGCGGTCGGCGAGCGGGGCGAGCAGCAGGCGATAGACGGGCAGCGCCAGCAGGCCGACAAGCACGGCGACCGCCGGCACGCCGAGCAGGGGATCGATACCGGTGAATTGCAGAAAGAACAGGCCGGCATAGGCGCCGACCACCAGGAAGTCGCCGTGGGCGAGATTGACGAGACGCATCACGCCCAGCACGATCGACAGTCCAAGCGCGGTGAGCGCGAGGATCCCGCCGAGCAACACGCCCGAAACGATCGTGCTGGAGATGATGCTGACGTCGAACATGCCGGCTGGGCCTTCCGCGGTCAGGGCAGCGGGAACAGGAAGTCGCCGGTCTTGGCGGCTTTCGGCCAGACGATCACGGCTTTGCCGCCCTGCCATTGCAGCGAGACGATCGGAAGCTTGGCGGTGTGGTTCTCGTCGAACTTCACGGGGCCGACCACATAGGACTTGTCGGTCCTGGCAATGGCGGCGTTGATCTTCTCGGGATCGGTCGAGCCCGCCGCGGCGATGGCATCGAGCAGGACCTGCGCGGCGGCATAGGAATCCGCGATATGCTGGCTGCTGCTCAGTTTGGTCTCGCTCTCGAAGGCCTTGGCAAGGTCCGCGGCTCCGGGATAGGGGAATGTCGGGTCCCAATAGCCGCCGACCATGATGCCGTCCGACAGCTTGCCCAGCGCTTCGGCGAATTGCACCGGCTCGGCGCCCTTCTCGATATTGAGAACCTTGGGTGTGTAGCCGGCGGACGCCATCTGCTTGCGGATCGCGATAGCCTGCGGCGTGATCGCATCGACGAGCACGACCTCGGCGCCCTTGCTCTTGGCCTCGCCGATGATGGAGATGAACTGGGAATTGTCGATCGGGAATTCGGCGTTCTGAACCACCTCGTAGCCGAATTCCTTGGCGAGCGCCGGCCATATCTTGCCGCCGATCACCTGTCCGTCGGGACCGTTGTCATGCCAGATCGCGAGCTTCTTGTTGGTCTTAGCGCCGAGCTCGTCCATCGCCTTGAATTGCGCTGCCGCGAGTTCGGGCTCGTGGAAGAAGATGTCCCATACATAATTCCACTTGCGCACCGATTTGAAAGCCTCGAGCGGGTCGCAGCCGGTAACCATCGGCTTTTTCGCGCGTTCGGAGACGAGCGCGCCGGCATTGACGAGCGCCGGCGTGCAGGACCCTAGCATTGCGACCACCCGATCGCGTGAGATCAGCGTCTCGGTATTGGAGGCGGTGGCGTTGGGATCGGTCTTGTCGTCACGGATGATGAGCTTGACCTGCTGCTTGGTGCCGTTGATGGCGATGCCGCCGGCCTTGTTGACCTGGTCGATGGCGCGCTTGTAGCCCCACTGCTGGAAGCTGCCGAAGCCCGCGAGCGGGCCGGAAAGCGGCAATGAAGCGCCGATGACGATGTCATCGGCTGCCGCGGCGCCGATACCGAGCGCCAACATCGCCGAAGCGAACATGGTGGTGGCGAGAGACGTTCCAATATGACGCTTCATCTGTTTCCTCCTCCAAATGTCTTTGTGCTTTTCTTGTGTTGTTCAGTGCAGTCAGGATGTCCTCAAAATGTGTCGTCGAGCGTGACGCGGCGATAGAGCGCCGGCAGAACCTCGGCGAGATATCCCATCTCTTCGACGCAATGCTGGTGGAGCCGGCGGGAAAATTCCGCATTGAGATTTTCGGCGCGCATCTGCCTGATCTGGGCCTCCGGCAGCGTGATCGTGGGATCGCGATGTGCGATCATGCCGAGCCAGAAGCGCGACCGCATTTCGCAGCCGTAATCGGTGTCGCGGACCAGATGCGTCATGCGGCCGACGTAAAACGGCGCCTCCAGCAAACCCGGACGGGCGCAGACGGCAAGCATTCCCGAGGCCTTGTAGCGCGAGGCGTCGAAAGTCTCGGCCGGATCGTGGAAGTCGACGCGCAGCTTGTAGAGCGGGCCGTCCTTCCCGGCCAGGTACTCGTGCACGAGATGCGAGGCGCCGATATATTTGCCGTTCACGCGGTTTTCCCAGCCGCTATAGACGTGGTCGCGTGGATGCCAGAGCCGGTACCATTCGATGTCGCCGAGCCAGGAGAACCACCAGTCCACCATCTTGGCGCGGCATCCCGGCATGCGGGTGAGGCCGGCCACCACCCATTTGCCGTCCTCGATTTCCTGATATCCGGATTCGAACGGCAGGTAGCCCGGCTTCAGCAGGTAATTAGCGTCTTCAAATTTCATGGCCGTCCCCTTGTGCAGTCCGGTTCGCTGCTAGAAACCAACCTGATCGCCGCCCTTTAGCTTGAGCATCTCCCGGGCCTCCGCCGGCGTCGCGATCGAATGGCCGAGCTCTTCGAGGATGCGCCGCATCTTGGCGACCTGTTCGGCGTTGGAGGATGCGAGCTTGCCGCGGCCGATGAACAGCGAGTCTTCGAGGCCGACGCGAACGTTGCCGCCCATCATCGCGGCCTGTGTCGCAAAGGGAATTTGCGATCGCCCGGCCGCGAGCACCGACCAGTGATAATCGTCGCCGAACAGGTGGTCGGCGGTTTCCTTCATGAACATCAGGTTGCGCATCTCGGCGCCGATGCCGCCGAGAATGCCGAAGATGGTCTGCACGAAGAACGGTGGCTTGACGAGCTTGCGGTCGACGAAATGTGCAAGGTTATAGAGGTGACCGACGTCGTAGCATTCATGCTCGAAACGCGTGCCGTGATCCTCGCCGAGCAGCTTCAGGATCCGCTCGATGTCGCGGAACGTGTTGCGGAAGATGAAATCGTCGGTGTTGCGCAGATAGGGCTCTTCCCAGTCGTACTTCCAGGTCTTGTAGCGATCGGCGAGCGGAAAGATGCCGAAATTCATCGAGCCCATGTTGAGCGAGCACATCTCGGGCTTGGCGACGAGGGGAGCTGCGAGCCGCTGCTCCACCGTCATGCTGAGGCTGCCGCCGGTCGTCACATTGATGACCGCGTCGGTCGACTGCTTGATGCGGGGCAGGAATTGCATGAACACCGCGGGATCCGGCGACGGCCGGCCGTCCTTCGGATCGCGTGCATGCAGATGAAGGATCGAGGCGCCGGCCTCGGCGGCTGCGATCGACTGCGCGGCGATATCGTCGGGCGTGAAGGGCAGGGCATCCGACATCGTCGGGGTGTGGATGCCGCCGGTGACGGCGCAGGTGATGATGACCTTGTCGGATCGAGGCTTCGCCATGGTCTACTCCCTGCGCGCGGCCGATGGGCCGAAGCTGGCCTTGAGGTGTTGCGTCAGCCGAGCCCGCAAGGCGGCCTGCTGCTCCGCGGTCCAGTCGGAAAAGCCGCGGCCGCTTTTGAATCCGAGCCGGCCTTCGGCAATCAGCCGGTCGAGATAGGGGGAGGGCGTGGTGGCCCGATCGAGCGCGGGGAAGACGTAGCCGTGAATGGATCGGGTCAGATCAAGGCCGACGAGGTCGGCGTTTTCGAGCGGGCCCAGCACCGCAAGCCGGGCGCCGAAGCTCGATTTGACGACGTCGTCGACCGTCCGGGCGTCGCAGACGCCTTCCGCGACCAGCGCGATGGCCTCGCGCCACAGCGCGTGCTGCAGCCGGTTGCCGACAAAGCCGGGCACGTCCTTCTTCACCTCGACGGGAGCCTTGCCGACGCTTTTGAGCAGGGCCATCGTCGATGCGATTGCCGCGTCCGACGTCTCGGCGGTGCGGACGACCTCGACCAGCGGCACCAGATAGGGTGGATTCCACCAATGCGTTCCCAGCGCGCGCTGTTTGCGCCCGATCCTGGCCATGATCTGGCCGATCGGAATGACCGATGTATTGGAAGCAAGGATCGCGTCGGCCGGCGTTGCGTTCTCGATGTCGGCGAAGATGCGCTGCTTCAGCGCCAGATCTTCCGGCGCCGCCTCGATCACCCATTGCGCGTCGGCGACGCAGGCTTCGAGGGTCTCGGCGATCGCGATGCGGTCGAGTGCCGCGCGATCGTTGCCGAGTTCGTCGAGCGTCGTGCCGATCCGGTCATGAATGCGCGCGCGTATCTCTGCGACCGGATCGGTGATCCTGACATGGTGTCCCGCCGCGGCAAACACCAGCGCGATGCCGTGTCCCATCAGGCCGCCGCCGACGATGCTGATGCACTGGGGGGCCATCGTCATCCCGCCGTGTAGCCGCCATCGGCATAAAGAATGTGTCCGGTGTAGAAATCCGACGCTTTCGAGGCGAGGAACAGCAACGGCCCCGCGAGATCGTCGGGCTCGCCGAGCCGTCCCTTGGGCACGCGCGCGAGAAAGCCCGCGCGCGTCGTTCGCGCGCGCTCGTCGTCGCCGAACATCCAGGCCGTGAGCGGCGAACGGAAAACCGTCGGTGCGATGGCGTTGACGGTGATGCCGACGGGTCCCCATTCGCAACCGAGGGCGCGTGTGATGCCGTCGACCGCGGATTTGGAGGCGCAATAGGCGGTATATCCGGCGGGGTGGCCGAGCAGACCGCGCGCCGAAGACATCAGAATGACCTTTCCGCCGTCGCCTTGTGCCAGCATCTGCTTGCCTGCGGCGCGGGCGATCAGCCAGCTCTGGGTGACATTGGCATCCATCACGTCGAGGAACCGGGCGGGCGCCATCTCGGTGATTTTCGACACGTCGTTCTTGCCGGATGCAACGACCAGGATGTCGAGCCGGCCGAAGCGCGCAACGGCGGCTGCGACGATGCGATCGCAGGCGGCCTCGTCGGAGGGACGGGTGGCAATCTCTTCGGTCTCGGCGCCGCGCTTGCGGCAATCTTCCGCCACCTCGTGCAATTCCGGCGCCCGACCGGCGGTCAGCACCAGTTTGGCGCCGGCGGAGGCCAGTGTCTGTGCGGCGACGGTGCCGAAGGCGCCTGACGCACCGGTGATGATGGCGACCTTGCCCTTCACCGAGAAGAGCGCGAGTGGATCGGTAGGGGCGGTCATCGCGGCGCACCTCCTTGTGGATAGGGGATCACAACCAGCATGTTGCAGACATGGTTGGTGCGGTTGACGATCTCGCGCACCTCGTTGGGCGCGATGGTGCAGGAATCCATGGCTTCCAGCACGGTCTCCTTGCCGTCGATCAGCACGGTCATCTGGCCGCTCAGCACCACATAGACCTTCTCGAACGGGGTCGAATCGGGCCCGGCGCCGCCGCCGGGCAGGAACTGCGAGTAGCCGATCCACTGGTTGGTCGGGCCGCCCGGCTCAAAACCCTGCAGCCGCAGGCCCATCACGCCGCGGTGGTTGGGCGCCTCATAGGGCTTGGCGTCGGCAAACCGTTTGACATGCATGGACGTCTCCTCCAGCCGTGGCCGTGATCTGTTGGGTGGTCGGCGTTTGCTATTTGCCGAACGCGTCGCCCTTCTCGATGCGGTAGTTCTGCGATTTGTCGAGCATCGCGACGAGGCGAATGATGCAGCCGTCGCCGCGGTCCCAGTTCCATGGAAAGAAGGCGAAGGTGACGCGCTTGCCGGTCACCGCATCGAGGTCACCACCGACGTTCTCGATGCCGAGAATGCCGTTGGTGAAGAGCTTGCGATGCACGGGCTCCCATTCGGGATGGGCTTCCTTCCAGTCGATTCCGCCCGACCATTTCTTGAATTCTTCGGCGAGATGCGGATGCAACGGCCCGTTGCGGTGTGGTCCGATCGCAGTGGCGAGCGGATGGTCATTGGCCTGAGTGTCGTGGCCGACGACCTTGACCTTCTTCTCGACAAACCAGTCGCCGGCTGACGGCACGAAACCCGGGCACTTGCAAAAATACTCTTCGCTGTCGCGATATTTGTGATGCCAGCCGGTGTTGACGATCACCACATCGTGGGGCCGCACCGCATGGCCGGCAGCCTTTTCGAGATCGTCATAGGTAATCGGCTCCCACAGCTTTTTGGGAATCGAGACCACAATTCCCGATCCGAAGAAATGCGGAAGCGGCACTTCGTCGATGAACGGCGTGTCCTCGACCACATGCGCGGGGGCGTCGATATGGGTGGTGTTGTGCATGCTGGTCGTGATGCGCTGCGACAGCACCCCCGACTTCGCCATGTAATGAATGCGCTCGATTTTGACGTCTTCGAAATACGGCCAGTTCGGCGACTGGAATCCGAAGCGATGCGAGAGATTGTAGAACTCCAGCCCCATCGCGTTGTCGAGGTTGCCCTCGAATTCGATGCCGCGAATTTTCATCGGCACGTGCCTCCTGATCTTGCGTTTCCACCGGCGCGGCCGCGCGGCCCCGCTCATTTTTTACTGTACTGGTAGTCAGTACATGTGTATCACAATGCAGTCAAGACGGTCGACGTGATTTGTTTGCGTGCGGTTGGCGCGCTATGGCTTGGTGCGGCAACGAGTCGCCAGGGGGATTCGCGGTGAACGTGCGGATGACGGATGAGGATGAGAAAGGCGTCGGCCTCGGCGTGCAGGTCATCGCGCGGGCGGCAAGCGTACTGCGCGCTCTCGAGGGCAAACCCGACGGGCTCAGTCTCGGTGAGATCGCGCGCGAGATCGGTCTCGCCCGTTCGACGGTCCAGCGCATCGTGGCGGCGCTCGTCACCGAGGATTTCGTCACCGAAGCGCAGCCCGGCCGCGGCGTGCGCATCGGCCCGGGTCTCGCCAGGATTGCGGCGTCGCTGAATTCGAACTTCACCGAGATCCTGCATCCGCATCTGGTCGCGCTGCGCGACGAGGTCGGCGAAACCGTCGACCTGTCGATCTTGTCGGGGGGCTCCGCGGTCTTCATTGATCAGATACCGGGCAAGCAACGGCTGGTCGCGCTGTCCGGCATCGGTGAACGCTTTCCGCTCCACTGCACCGCCAACGGCAAGGCGATCCTGTCGTGCTTTTCCAAGGAAGACGCCGCCACGCTGATCGAAAAGAGCGCCACGGAGCATCCCGAGCATCCGCTCAGGGATCGCGCAAAGCTGGTGCGCGAGCTCGATACGGCTCGGCGCAAGCACCTGGCATTCGATCCGGCGGAGCACGGCATCGGCATCAGCGCGGTCGGGATCGCCGTGCTTGATCCCTTTGGCAGGCCGGTCGCGGTCTCGATTCCCGCGCCGAACCATCGTTTCAACGAGCAACGTGAGGCGCTCTCCCAGGCTCTGCTCATCTTTCGCGAGAAGCTTCGGACGTTTGTTGGAAGGCGGTAGCCGCGCCTCTCATCAAGAGGTGTGCAACGCAACCGAGGCATCTCAAACGGTCGTGTGTCGCACCGCCGTTTCCGATTGACCAGAACACGGGGCTGCTGAATACTCTTCAACAATACAGTTGTACTGCATAACGGTACAGCGTGAGGAGGGAGCATATCCATGGTCTCGGGGACAGCGCGACCGCAAACCGAAACGAGGGTCACCATCCGGACCCATCGAATTCCTTCTCCGAACAGCGAGCCTTATATCTGTGTAGCGGGCCCCGACGGCCATCTCTGGTTCTGTGAAAGCGGTGCGTCCACGATCGGCCGCCTGAACGTCACCGACTACACCTTCGCTGAATTCAAGCTGCCGGTCGAGAACGCGATGCCGATCGGCATAGCCGCGGACAACGCGGGTAACCTTTGGTTCTGCGCCAAGAAGGCCAACAAGGTCGGCCGGATCACCGTGCGCGGCGAAATCACGCTGTTCGATCTGCCGACGCCGCATGCCGGGCCCGACGGCATTCTTGCCGGCCCGGACGGCAACGTCTGGTTTTCCGAGAGCGACGCCGGTCAGATTGGGCGCATAACGCCGGACGGCACTGTCACCGAGTTCCGCGATGGCATCACGCCCGGAAGCAGACCGCTTTCGATCGCGATGCGCGACGGCGCGCTCTGGTTCAGCGAGGCCGCAGGCAACCGCGTGGGCCGTATCACCATCGATGGCTGCGTTACGGAGTATCCGATCCCGAGCCACGACAGCCAGCCCCGCGCCATGGCGGAGCACCCGGACGGCAGCATCTGGTTCGTCGAGACCAGCACGAACGCACTCGCTCGAATCGATGGCGACGGGACCATCACTGAACATCCGGTGGCGACTCCCAATTCCTCGCTGCGCGGGGTCTGCGTCGCGCCGGATGGCGACCTGTGGTTCACCGCGAACCAAGCCAACAAGATCGGCCGCATGACGCCGAAAGGCACAGTTTTCGGCGAATACGACATTCCGGCACCGAATGCCGGCGCGCGCTGCATCTGCGCATGGGCGGATGGGCGGTTGTTCTTTACGGCTTTCGACGGCGGCTTCATCGGCGAAGTCATACCAGGTTGAGGAACGGACATGGCAGTCGAACGCTTCATTTATCAGGCCGGCGGCAACAGCTTCATCGGAGCGTTCGTCTACGACGAACGCACAAGCGGCAAGCGACCGCTGATGTTGATGGCGCCGAACTGGCTCGGCGTGACCGACGACGCCATCGCGCGCACGCAGATGATGGCCGGCTCTCGCTACATCGGCTTCGTCGCCGACATGTACGGCGACGGCAAGACATCGAGCGGCCCGCCGGAGGCGGCCCACCTCGCGGAAGCGCTCCGCAACGCCCCGGACGAGCGGCGGCTGCGAATCAACGCCGCGCTGGTGACGCTCATCGTCGAGGCCGAGAAGCGTGGCATCGGGGACGCAAGCCGCAAGGCCGCCGTCGGCTTCTGCTTCGGCGGCGGCAACGTGCTGGAACTCGCGCGCACCGGCGCGGACGTCCAGGCGGTCGTCTGCCTGCACGGCGACCTGACGACGTCGAAGCCTGCGACGAAGCCGGGCGAGATCAAATCCCCGCTGTTCGTGTTGCACGGGTCGCGCGATCCGGTCTCGGACAAGGCGCAGCGTGATGCTTTCGAAACGGAGATGGATGCGGCCAAGGCGAAGTGGCAGATGCTCACATTCGGCGGCCTCGTGCACTCATTCTGCGAGCCGGAGGCGGGCGTACCAGGGATCGCCGAATACAACGAGCCCGCAGCGCGGCAGAGCTATCGCTGGCTCGATCAGTTCATCACGGATGCATTTGAACAGGCGCTTTAGAACGCTGCCGGCGCAAGGTGTGGGTTGAGGGAATAATCGGGAGGAGCGACATGAAGTGGATCAGCATGGTTTTGATCGGTCTTCTCGGTGTTGGCGCTGCCACCAGCGCGCAGGCGCAAACCTATCCGGAACGGCCCATCCGGCTGATTGTCTCGATTGCAGCCGGTAGCGTTACCGATGTGATCATGCGCAAAGCGGCAAGTGAGATCGGGCCAAAGCTCGGGCAGCCCCTCATCATCGAAAACAAGGGCGGGGCTTCGGGCATTCTCGGCGGCCAGGCCTGCACTGCCGCAGCGCCGGATGGTTACAATTTGTGCGTCATCTATCATTCGACGCTGTCCTACAATCCCTTGCTGTTTGAACACCTTCCGTACAATCCGGACGACATCGTTCCGATTACCCGACTGTTCTTTCTCACCGAAGGCACGTTCGTGCCTGCGGCGCTGGGGGTAAACACCGTCTCAGAACTCAAAAGCCTCGCGCAATCCAAGCCTGACGGACTCAATTTCGCGACGCTGGGCGATGGGTCCTCTCAGGATTTGTTTCTGAAGTGGCTGAATAACCAATGGGGAACCAGGATTGTAGGCATCCCCTATAAAGGCGGCGGACCGGCCGCCCAGGCCACGGCCGCGAACGAAGTACAGTTGACGCGTTTCGGCCTCGGAAATTTCATCGGCCTGCTGCAGACCGGTTCGGTCAAGGCCTTGACGGTTACGTCAAGGCAGCGGTCGCCTCTGCTCCCCGATGTGCCAACGGACCCCGAGGCGGGCTTCGGTGATTATCCGGGCGTAGGGTGGTGGGGCCTGGCGGCGCCCAAGGGCACGCCTGCTGCATTCATCGACAAATTGAATGCCGCTTTTGTCGAAACGTTCAAGGAACCAAAATTCGTTGAATTTCTGGAGCAGCAAGCAGTCGTTGCGGCCCCGACTTCGCCAGAAGAGTTTGCAAATTTTATCGCTCTTGATCGAAAGGCAGCCGAAACACTGATCAAAGCCGCCAACGCGCCGCGTGCGGTGTACAAACGGGAATAGAGGCGGAAACGGATCTTGTGGGGCACCGAACCAGGCTGAGCTGCGCAGGAGTGTCCAATGACGTCCAATATGAGAATTGTCGAAACGCGTAAGTAATTGGGATTGCTAATAAAAACAAACCCGCTCCAGCGTTTGGCCGATGCCGGCTCAGGGTTGCCCGGTACCACTACGGGGCGCCGGTCATCCGGCCTTCTTCCCCCTTGTAAGACCGCCACACTTCCGCAATGCTAAGACGCAGCACGGGGGTGTGATTCATGGACGTAGAGGGTGAGAAGCGTTTTTACGGCGTCGCGTCGAAGCCGGACACTGCAAAGCAGAGCGCGAGCGACAGGTTTCACCCCGCGCGTTATCCGGTCCAGCACCAGATCGAGGTCCTGCATCAGGACCTCGCTGTATTCAACGAGCGCATCAAGGAACTGGAAACGGAAGGCCATCGCGGCCTCGCGGTGGAAGTGCTCAAGCGGCAGGCCCTGAGCATGGTCGGCCAGATCGATGAGCTTCGCTGTTTACTCGTCGTTCCGAAAATACAGCCGTCGAACAAGGTCGGGGCCTTCGCGCGCCGTTAGTGGGAACGGCGGCGGCGCCTCCGCGACTTCAATCCAGGGACCGAAGCAGATCGGAGAGGGCCGAGACCCGGTGGTCCACCTGCAGCTTGGGTTCGTCCATCCACATCCGGATCGCCCTGAACATCGTCAGTGGCGACACGAGATCGTTGTTCACGCGTGCCTTGGGATTGCCTCGGTGGTGATCCGCTCGGCGGTCCGTCCGATTTAACAGGGTATCGATATTTCAATCCGGCGGGGCGAATTGATTGGTCTCATCGGACCGAACGGGTCGGGTAAATCCACATTTCTCAATGTCCTTTCGGGATTCCTTACGCCTAACGCAGGCGCGATCAGCTTCCGTGGCCAGGATGTTACCGCCTGGCGGGTGGACGAGCTCGCGCGGGCGGGAATCGGCCGAACCTTTCAGGTGCCGCAACTGATCGATCAACTGACGACGATCGAGAACATCGAGATCGGTCTAGTCGGCCGCGAAAAGGGTGGCCTGGCTGCGGCGCTTCTTCGGCTTCCGGTGGATCTGAGGCGCAATCGGCTCCGTCGTGAGGCCGCGCTTGCCACTTTCCGCGCGATGCGATTCGTGCCCGAGAGTCTGGGCCGGCCTGTTGCCGAGTTGTCGCTCGGATTCAAACGGATCGTCGAAATTGGGCGGGCAGCGGTCTCGGCGCCGACGATCCTGCTGCTCGACGAGCCCGCGCCGGATTGAACGATTCGGAACGGCAGGATCTAGCCCGGATATCTCACAGCCGGGCGTGTAGCGATCCGATTGTGAGCGGGGAGCGAGTTTGCGGGGACGGGAGGTTGGTTTGGACGCCTGGGT